>DAISYU010000031.1:0-30981 GCA_036825155.1 Thermodesulfobacteriota bacterium
GCATACCGTTTTGTTCAAAAAACGGGATGTACTGGAGGATACGGTACCTGCTCGCTGCAATCTCGCTTCCCTGTATCAGAATAAGTATATTGCCCATGTTCCTTTCCTGATTACCGTCTCTCATGAGTGAGGTGCATCGTCGGGGTCAGGTTTAACCCATTCATTCCGTTCGAAATCATACACCCGCAAAACCCGTGCAGGAGCCCCCCCGGCCACACAGTAAGGTGGAAGGTCGTGAGTGACCACTGAATTCGCGCTGATCTGCACATGCTTTCCGATGGTGACGCCAGGGAAGATAAATGTGTTAAATCCAAGATGACAGCCTTCGCCGATGATCACTGCCCCTTCAAGGGTGATGGGGTTGGCTTTCACCCATTTTGTGGGGTCCTGAAAGTTGTGCTTGGTATCGGCGATGAGGATGTTTTTTCCGATAAGGCAGCCGTCACCTATCTCAACATAGTTATGAGCGTTTATGAACGTGCCGGCGTTGATAGAGACATGATTCCCGATAGACAGCGTTATCTTATCCGGATCATTGCCCCATGGCCTGGCATACAGTTCCACCCCTTTCTTGATCCTGCAGCGGTCACCGATGCGAATATTGTAGGGAGACTCGAAGATGATACCGGGATCCCAGTGAACGTGCTTCCCGTACTCCCGGAAGATAATCCGGTTGCGCATATTGATGAATAACCTCACAATTCCCCGGTAGATCGAACTGCTCTTTCGTCGAATGCCGTTATAGTATATATCCTGTATCCATTTCTGGTATAGAGCCATTGCCAACTCCTAGGAACACTCCATCATGATCCCCTCCAGGATCTCGAAGACCCCTTCGCTGTCAATGAAAGCCTGCGGGGGTGCGCTCCCGACCCCGTCACTATACATCCGTCTCATGGCATCGGCAAGATCCTGTGGACTGCCTGGAGAAACAACAATCCCGCCACCGTCTGTGAGGTACATCTTTGCGCCGTTTGCATCCGTGGTGATGACCGGGATCCCTGATGCAAGTGATTCGAGGACCACCAGTGAACACGCATCATAGTATGTCGGGTGTACAAGACAATCACATGCAGGGTATATCTTCTCCATGTCAGAGGCCCTGCCGCCGAATATCATCGTATCGCCAAGCATCATCGCCTGTTTCTTCTCGGAGGTGTCTGCCGGGCCGATGATGAGTACCTTAAAGGGTAACTCTTCCAACATCGATATGGCACGAACAAGGACATCATATCCTTTGAGTTGCAGATTCTGTGCAACGAACAGAAATACAAACTCGTTCGGGTCCAGCTGGTATCTTTGCCGTATCTCCGCCCTGTACTGTCTGTTCTCAACAGAGAACTTGTTCAGATCGATCCCGTTTGGAACAAGATGAATCTTTGTATCGGGATACGCGAAACCGGCCCGGATATCATCTGATACCATCTCAGAGATAGCTACAACCTCCGGCCTTGTGACAGCAAAGGTCCACCATTCCATGGCCCGCTGAACAATGTCCTTGAGGCTCATCCTCTTGATCAGACGCACAGCTTTGCGTAGCGCTGGTCTGAATCTCAGCGTTTCCCGTTCAAACCAGGCGCGATGGAGGCCGCCATGGGGCTGATAGATGTTCATATAAAAAGTATTGCCTACGCAAAAATGGATGTGATCGGGAAGCGATCGTGCTTTCAGATAGTGCATGATGCCGAAGCTTAAATGCCTCAGCGCCTGAGGAAAGCGAATGCATGATACTTCGATAAGATGGACCAGGGGGTGTAACGGGTCTTTTGCCTTTATGCAGATTACAGCTACCTCATGACCTTTTCCCGCGAGAAAATGGGCAAGATCCCAGCAGTATCGTTCCGCCCCACCCACGCTTGGGTCGAATTTCTCGATCGCAATACATATCTTCATATCTTCACCATGTCATCCAAACGGTTATGCTTTTTCATCCGATCTCGAATCGGCCAGGAAGGAAATGGATGAGGTGCCTGCCTAAAATCCCTTCCACTCGGACAGCACGGAACATACTTTTTCAACATCCTCATCTGAGAGCTCAGGGTACATGGGCAGGCTGAGTATTCTCTCATACAACCGCTCTGTGTTCGGCAAACTGGCCCATCCGCGGATCTTTCCCCTGTATGCCCCCTGCTGATGAACTGCCTTTGGGTAATGGATCCCGGAGCCTATCTTTTTCTGTTTCAGGAAGTCCTGCAGAGAATCCCTGTTGTCACATTCAACCACATAGAGATGCATGGCGTGTATAGTACCCGGGATATCCCTTGGGGATTGTATTGCCCCTCCATCCAGGATGCTGTTGTACCTGTCCGCAATCTGTCTTCTCCTGGCATTCTCTTCTAAAAGAAACGGCAGCTTTACCCGCAAGATGGCAGCCTGGATCTCATCAAGCCGGGAATTCATACCCGGGAACTGTGCATCTCGACTCTCGTTCCATCCGTACTGCCTGAACAGCCGCACCTTCTCAGCTATGTCGTCATTATCCGTCAGAACGGCCCCACCGTCTCCGATGGCACCCAGGTTTTTGGTAGGATAGAAGCTGAATGCAGCTGCATCACCGAATGTACCGATTCGTTCCCCCGAGATCTCTGCGCCGCACGCCTGGGCACAGTCCTCAATAATGTACAGATGGTTCTTCCTGGCAATTTCACAGATCTCGTTCATGAGACAGGGTTGACCATAGATATGCACAGGGATGATTGCCCTGGTTTTCTTTGTAATACACTCCTGAATCCGTTCCGGGTCCATACAGCGCGATTCCGGATTGATATCGACCAGTACGGGCACAGCCCCCACCAGTTCGATCGCCGCAACCGTTGCAACAGCAGTATGCGATACGGTGATCACTTCCTCACCAGGGAGTATGCCGCATGCCTTCAGGGCAAGACAAAGGGCCTCCGTACCGTTGGACACCCCTATACAGTGACCGACCCCATGAAAATCGGCAAATTCTCTCTCAAAACATGTCACCTCTTCTCCCAGGATATACCTGCCGCTCTCGAGCACCCTTCCTATCGCCGCAGTAATCGCCGCTTTGTGTTTCTGGTAGTTCTCCCATGGGCTTGTAACAGGAATGCATGCATCAGCCATTGTCTGGACCCCAATAATACTGCGAGAACCGCTCATAGAACTCAAGCGTTGTACTCAGGCCATCTGCAAGGGAGGTTTTTGGCCTCCACTGGAAAATATCCATGATCTTATCATAATTACCGTAGTAGTCCCCGATATCTATGATCTTCCTTTCTTCCGGGAAGGGGACAATCTCATAAGAGCCCCTTCCGTATACCCTGACCATCTGTTCGGCGGTATCTTTCAAACTCACCGGATCATCCGCCCCCAGGTTGAATATCTCTCCATTCGCCCTGTCGGAGGCGGCGGTAATCAGGAGAGCATCTATAACATCGTCCACATAATTAAAGTCTCTCAGCTGGAGACCATCACCAAAAACCAGTATCGGGTCTCCTTCGATCAGTCTTCTAATCCAGATGCCCAGGAATGTCTGCCTGGCATCTTTGACCCTCATTCTCGGGCCATAGGTGTTCGTAAGTCTCAGAACAGCCGAACGTATCCCGTAGACATTGTTGTACACCAGATGGTACCACTCACCGGCCATCTTGTTTATGCCGTTCACATCAACCGGAAAGAGCGGATGCTTTTCATCAACGGGCAGGTACTGCGGTCTCCCGTATAACTGCCTCGTGCTCGCAAATATGATCTTTATTGCAGGATTATTCCATCTGCAGGCCTCCAGTATAAACAGCTGGGCCTTGGCGTTTATCTCCAGGTCGGTATAGGGATCATTCATGGAATCCAGATGGCTTGTCTGTCCTGCAAGATTGAAGAGATAATCCTTGTTCTGCACGAGATACTTCATGGAATGTTCGTCTCGTACATCGGAAAAATTTATCCGCACCTGATCCCTGATAGGATCGATATTGAACAGGTTCCCTCCGTATTCCGGGATCAGGCTGTCAACAAGGGTCACCTGTGCCCCATACTCCACAAGGCGGAGTGCAAGATTGGAACCGATAAACCCGAGGCCTCCGGTTATGAGGGCCTTTTTGTCCCGGAATATATTTTTATCGATCACACCTATTTCCTTCTTTCCTGTACTTTTTTCAATTCCCAGAGCTTAGCGTATTTCACGAACACATAGTACATGGTGGATACAGCAATCACGAGACCGGGAAACCCATCGAGAAACCCTTTCTTGAAGAAGTATTCCTTCAAGAATCGTATGGGCGGGCGCAGCAGAAGATCGATCCAGGAGAACCGCCTCCCCTCTTCCAGCATGTCTCTTGCCGCGGTCTCGGAGTATCTGTTGATGGTATCTATCTGATCTGCAATGTCCTGGTAATTGTAATGATAGTAGTAGTTCCTGAACTCTCCGACCTCACCGCTGACCTTCACGTTCGCATGAAGGGCACCCTCGAAGGAACCCCGGGACTTCCTGAACAGCCTGATCTCAGAGTCAGGCACCCACCCCCCGTGCATGATCCACCTGCCGAGGTAGTAGTTCCTCCTGTGCGCAATGTATCCATCATACCGGCCGCGGTCATGTACGATCCTCTGTTTGATCTCCCGGGCAAGCTCCGGTGAGATCTCTTCGTCGGCATCAAGAAAAACAACCCAGTCATTGTCAGCCCTTGAGATGCAGTAGTTGTACTGGTCCCTGAACCCCGGCCAGGCACGCTGTTCATACGATGAAGCATATCGCTTCACGATCTCGTACGTATCATCTGTGCTGAAGGAATCCACCACAATGATTTCCGAGGCCCAGTCCGCAACGCTGCGTAATGCCTTCTCCACAGTGCGGGCATTATTAAATGTGATCATGCATGCAGATATTTTTTCCATATCGCGACCATAGTAATTCATTCATACCCCGCCGGGCATGTCCACCTGCATCGGTTCAGCCCTCGTTCGTTTTCCAAAAAGGCCTGAGCAACAAGAGTGTTTCATAAAACGCCTTCATGGGGGCACGTCCCATACAGGTCTTCGTCTTTACAATATTGATTGATCTTATTGACATACCTGAGACATTATTGCAATACAAGGGCGTTTGGAACCTGGAGCGAAATCAATCAACCGTGCAGGTACCACAGAAGTTGATGAAGATGGATCAAAGCCGGATGCACTGAAGAATTCATTGACTTATAGCCAAAAACCCTTATTGTTGGAGTATTATGATCTACAACTGGAAAGAAATCTACAACAGCAGGCTGACCGAGGCAAAAGAGGCATTGGCTAAAATCAAGAAAGGGGCGCGGATCTTCATCGGATCGGCATGCGGAGAACCCCAGCTCCTCATCCAGACGCTGATAGATATTGCACCGAACCTGGCTGATACCGAGGTCATACACTTCCTCGACATCGGTTCCGCTCCGTATATCGACGAGAAATTCAATGAGAATTTCCGCCATAATGCGCTCTTTATCGGGTCAAGTACAAGAAATGCCATCCAGGAAGGACGGGCAGACTATACCCCGATATTTCTCTCTGAGATCCCGCTGCTCATGCTCAGGGGGAGAATGCACCTGGATGTTGCCCTTATCACGGTATCTCCGCCGGACAAGAACGGCTATGTGAGTCTGGGCATTTCCGTGGATACGACAAAGACGGCAGCCGAAATAGCCGATTATGTCGTAGCCGAAGTGAATCCCAATATGCCCAGGACCCTGGGCGACAGCTTTCTCCATGTAAGCGATATCAACGCCTTTGTGGAGAATAATACAGATCTTATCGAGTTCCAGCAGAAAACACCCGGGGACATCGCGAAACATATCGGCGAACAGATCGCGGATCTCGTGGAAAATGAGGCCACGATCCAGACAGGTGTCGGCAGAATACCCAATTCGGTATTCCCTTATCTTATGAACAAACACGACCTCGGCATCCATACCGAGACATTTACCGACGGCGTTATCGATCTGATCGAGGCCGGTGTCGTCACGTGCAAAAAGAAAACCCTGCACCCGGGAAAGATCATAGCCAGTTTCTGCATGGGGACCAAGCGTCTGTATGAATATGTCGACAACAATCCCCTGTTTGAGTTCCACCCGTGCCATTACGTCAACAATCCGTACATCATCTCGCGAAACGATAAGATGATATCCATTAATTCCGCTCTCACGGTGGATCTCACCGGCCAGGTCTGTTCCGATTCTCTGGGATTCCTCTTTTACAGCGGCATAGGGGGACAGGTGGATTTTGTCCGCGGTTCCGCCATGTCACGCCGGGGGAAATCCATTATGACACTGCCGTCCACAACGGATGACGGTTCGAAATCCCGGATAGTCCCATACCTCAATCCCGGCAGCGGGGTCGTGGTGACCAGAGGTGACATCCATTATCTTGTAACGGAATACGGTGCTGCATACATCCATGGAAAATCCATCAGAGACCGGGCCATGGCTCTCATCAACATTGCACACCCCAAATTCAGGGATGAGCTGCTCGAGGCAGCCAAAGAACAGGGGTATGTATACAGGGATCAGATCCTGCCTGCCGTTCTCTACCCGAAACAGTACGAGACCTACTGGACAGACAACAAGGGTACGGATGTCTTTTTCCGCCCGGTAAAACCCACCGACGAGAGGGCTATACAGGACATGATCTATGCCCTGCCCGAACAGGATATGTACACCAGGTTCTTCCAGAACCTCAAATCGTTCTCGCACAAACTTGCCATGCCGCTGGCGGCAATCGATTATACCGACAGGATGGCAATAGCTGCGGTTACCGGCAGGGAAGAACCGGAAAGCAAGGAAAAGATCGTGGCGGTGGGACGCTATATTCGAGACCCGAACACCAATTTTGCCGAGGTGGCCTTCACCACGGATCATGACTGGCAGGACAGGGGAATCGGGACGTTCCTCCTGCGGTACCTAATCCGGATCGCCAGGGAGAACAATATCAAAGGATTCACTGCAGACGTTCTCTCTCAGAACACCCCGATGATGAAGGTCTTCGGGAAGTCCGGCTATCCTTTGAAATCCAACCTGGAATACGGCGTCTATGAACTCGAGATCCCTTTTTCCGATGATACAGCGGCCGGCTGAACATATTTATTCATTACGGCCATAAGGCTAAAAGGCGAACGCCTTCGGATCTTTCACAGAGACAGGAGACGTGATAAAACAAGAGCTACCTCACGGCATGCCGCAGGGTAGCTCTTGTTTCTTTAGATCTATGAGGAGTGGATCAGAATCCGGCGGTTGTTATGAAACACCCTCCTCCGCCACCGCCGCCTCCATCTGATGCAGGAACTTCGGCTGACTCTTCTTCGGAGTAGACCTTGTAACTTCCGAGTTCCTGGGTAGAGAAACTGACCGTACCATCATATGATTCAACACCGTCAATATTCTCCCAGGTATCACTTGCAGGGTCATAGTGTTGGACAGCCGGGTTCTCACCATCATACGCCACGGTAACAAATGCTGGATTGGCAAGCACAAGTCCGTATGGGAGAAGATCGAACTCAAGGGTCTCATTCTCATAGTCTACAGCCGAAGCCGGTTCTTCTCCGGTAGTTCCGATCCCTATGGGGACCACTCGAAGCACGGCATCCGCCGAGAGTTCCACACGTATGCCATAGGAGGTGTCTTCAAGATTCATGGCATAGCCCGGTTCATAATCACCCAGCGCCGATAATTGTCCGGAAAGCGATACCCTCAGTCGATAAACAAGTTCTGAATTCTCGTCGATGACATTATAGAGCAATGCTCCCGGAGTGGTTGTCTGAAGAATGTCATTCACCGGCTCAGGATATGATGCAAGGAGCGGGACTATGGAATAGAGTCCGCCCGAGGTTATACCTGAAAGATCGATTTGCTCACCGGCCTCACCGATCATATCCAAGAGGAGATCGTCATTATCAGGTCTGTCATCGGCATTCAGTGGTGAAGTGCCTTCCATATACTCCACAAGATTAACTGCACCATCGCAGTCTGTGTCCAGAAGAGAATCCAGCGGATCCGTTGCACTCATACCCAGGGATACCTCGACCGCATCGGGAATGCCATCGAGATCGGAATCCGGCAGGATCTCACCGTCTTCAGCGGGTATGAAGATGTAAGCCTCGCTGGAGAAGCTGCTCTCGTTGCCCGAGGTATCGTATGCAGTAACAGCAAAAAAGTATGGGGTTGCTGCCGTTAAGTCGGCGACATCCACACTCGTTGTGAGCCCTGCATCAAAATACTCCATGTATGACCTGCTGGATGTACCATAGTATACAATGTATCCGGCGAGATCGGGCTCTGTATTGCTGTCCCAACTTAACCTGACCGTAGCGGCATACGCGAAATCGGTCAGGAAAACCATGACGACTATAAGAATCAGTGTTTTTATTGTCTGTGTTATCTTCATGCAGATTACACACTCAAGACCCGTGCCATTTTATTTGCCCATTATTTTTCTATAGTTATAGACTGTTTCCCCGAGCTTTACGGGCAATTTGGTAATCGCGATTACAAAAGTGTATGGCGGTATGCGGAGGACTTATACAATATATGATCTAAGAAATGCCAGATGCTCCTCCACTCTCACGAGAAGAATCTTACAACAATTAATACTCCTGAGGAGATAGGATCAGCACAACGTTTAATGGATGAAAAAATAAGGAATATATGGCGAGAGTCAAGGGGGGGGGCATATATTGCCCCCCTTTTCGTGTCTTATTTCTTGCCGCTGCTCATAATGAGCAGGGTCGGGCTTGCAATGAATATGGATGAATAGGTTCCTACAATTATCCCCACCATCAGGGCAAAGGCAAAGTCATGAATAACACTTCCCCCAAGCAGATACAGGCACAGGACAACAATAAGTGTGGTAAACGACGTCAGCAGTGTACGGCTCAATGTCTGTGATATACTGTTGTCCAGCAAGGATGAGAATTCAAAGGAACCGGAAGCCTTTTTCAGATTTTCCCGGATCCTGTCAAACACGACAATCGTATCGTTCAGGGAATATCCAACAATGGTAAGCAGGGCGGCTATCACAGGGAGATTTATCTCTTTACCGGTCAGCGAAAATATCCCCACGGTAATGATCACGTCATGGATGAGGGCAAGGATTGCTCCCAGAGAGAACTTAAACTCAAAACGCCACCATATGTAGATCAGGATTCCTATACCGGCATAAAAAAGGGACAGGAACCCCTTCTGTTTGAGATCCTTACTCACTGCCGATCCCACCATATCAATCCTTCTGATATCGACCTTTTCTCCTCCAAAGGCTCCCTCAAGCGCACCTTTGATCTTCTGAGAGATATCATCGCTGGCTTCATTCATCATGGGGGTACGGATGAGAAACTCATGATCATCCGGCGCACCGATCCGTTGAATGATCGAATTGTTCAGGCCGATGGGGTCCATCGCACCTCTGACATCGCCGGTGTTCACTGGATCGGTGAAGGCAACCTGCACTTCCGTACCACCGGCAAAGTCGATCCCGTAATTTATACCCTTGAGGAAAAATATCGATGTCAGGCTCAGCACAATCAAGGCAATCGATAGCGCGAAGGCAATGTTCTTCTTCTTCATGAATTCAATCTGTGTACCTGGTCTTATCAATTCCATTTCAACCTCCTAGATACTAATCCGCTCTACTTTCTTGTAGTTGACCTGCCATTCAATTATCCATCTGCACAGGACTAAAACAGTGAACAATGAAGACAGAATACCGATGGAGAGCGTCACGGCAAAGCCCCTGACCGGCCCGGTACCGAACTGGAACAGCACGACAGCTGCAATCAGCGTGGTAATATTGGCATCAAGGACGGTGGAGAGTGCATTCTTGTACCCGGCTTCCACAGCCATCTTCGGCGTCCTGCCAAGCCTGAGCTCCTCTTTGATCCGCTCGTAGACAATGACGTTCGCATCCACAGCCATGCCGATCGTGAGCACGATACCCGCAATACCGGGCAAGGTCAGCACGGCATGAAAGAGTGCGAGTATGCCGAGGATGAGTACGATATTGCACACCAGGGCAAGATCGGCCAGCAGACCGAAGAACCGATAGTATACCACCATGAAGATGATGACGAGTGCGCCTCCGATCATGATGGAGACAAACCCTTTATGAATGGAGTCCTGGCCGAGAGACGGACCGACCGTCCGTTCTTCGAGGATTTCCACCGGGGCTGGCAGGGAGCCGGCCCTCAGGACTATAGCCAGGTCTGTGGCTTCTTCCAGGGTGAATCGTCCTTCGATAATGGCCTTGCCTCCCGATATTGCCTCACGTATGACAGGTGCAGACGACACCTTTCCGTCGAGCAGTATGGCAAGCCTGCTGCCCACATTCTCAGAGGTTACCCGTTCGAAGATCCGGGCGCCCTCCCGATTGAACGATATGGCAACATAGGGCTCATTATAGGTCGTCTTGATCTTCACACGTGCATCATCCAGGAGATCTCCTGTCATGACCGCCTTGTCTTTCAACAGGATCGGCTTCTGAGCATCTTTCATATACGCAACATAACTCCCGGCAGGAACATCCCCTCTGACGGCATCGTCAAGAGAGTGCTGTTCGTCCACCAGTTTAAACTCCAGGATTGCGGTCTTGCCGATGAGCTTCTTTGCACGCTCAGGATCCGTCACACCCGGAAGCTGCAGGACTATCCTGTCCTTGCCCTGCGGGATGATGGAAGGTTCACTCACCCCGTACTGGTCTATCCTGTTCCGGATAGTTTCCAGGGCCTGAGCAACAGCCTGTTCCCTTATGCTGGCTGACTCCTGTTCCGTCATCTTGTAGGTTACCGTGGTGATTCCTTCTTTTGTCGAAGAGTCCACCTCTTTCAGGTATGGATGGCCATCCAGAACGAGTGCATCCAGCTTATCATAGTCGTCCGGTTCTCTCAGCTCCACCAGCAATAGATCAGGAGACTGAGAGGCCACCTTTTTATAATGGATCCTCTTGCTGATCATCTGGCCTTTGAGGTCAGATGCGATACTTGTCAGCCTGCTCTCCACGGCCTTTTCAGACACCACCTTCAAAACCAGGTGCATACCGCCCTGCAGGTCAAGCCCGAGCTTAATCTTCTCCTTCGGGCCTATCCATCCTTCGGGGACCTCCTTTCCTCCAAAGAAAGTGGGTGCAGCAAAAAACAAGCCCACAACAATCACCAACAGTATCAGCAACCCTTTCAATTTAAAAATATTCATTACAACCCCCGGATTTACGTATTGGTCTGTTCTCCGCTCTTCTTATGTGCTATGAATTCCCTCGATACTTTGATCTTGACCTTCTCTCCGAGATCCAGAGTAAGCACCTGGTCGGAAACTCCAACCACTTTGCCGTGTATCCCGCCGCTGGTGATAACATCATCTCCTTTGGTAATACTTGCGAGCATCGCTTTGTGCTGCTTCGCCTTTTTCTGCTGCGGCATAATCAAGAGAAAATAGAATACCACAAAGATAAGGATTAAAGGGGCCATGCTCATGAACAGACCCATTGTATCGCCACCAGAGCCGCCAGCTGCATACGCTATACTAATCATCGTACATCTCCTTCACTTGTTTTCTCAACCTATCAAAGCACCTCTCCTTAATGGAATGCCGTATATCAGACATTAATTCAAGATAGAAATGCAAATTATGTATTGTATTTAGAATAGATCCAAGGATCTCCCGAGATATATATAAATGCCTGAGATATGCAAGGGAAAAATTTCTGCAGGTATAACATGTACACGTCTCATCAGGCGGATACGGATTGTTCTTATGGCGGGCCTGCTTCAAGGTTATCTTCCCGTTCCTGGTGAAAAGCATGCCGTTGCGCGCATTTCTCGTAGGCAGTACACAATCGAACATATCCACCCCGCGGGAAACGGCCTCGACGATATCTTTCGGAGTTCCCACCCCCATGAGGTATCTTGGCTTCTCGAAAGGAATGTCCGGGATTGTCACATCGAGGGTGTCCATCATGATGTCGTGTCCTTCACCAACTGACAACCCGCCGATGGCAATCCCGTCGAACGGCAACGACGATATCTCTGAAGCACTTCTCTTCCGGAGGTCCTCATATACGCCTCCCTGGATGATCCCGAAAAGTGCATTTTCGTTCGTGCGGGCAGCAAGACATCTTTCAGCCCAGAGGGTCGTTCTCTTCACAGAGGTGGCTACATACTGCTCGGAGCTGGGATACGCTACACACTCATCGAGACACATCATGATGTCCGAGCCGAGATCTTCCTGTATCTGTATGGCTTTTTCAGGAGTAAGCACATGCCGGGATCCATCCAGGTGAGAAGCAAACCGCAATCCCTCATCATCGATCTTCATAAGTTTCGCAAGGGAAAAGGCCTGGTAGCCGCCGCTGTCTGTCAATATCGGTCCATTCCATGCCATGAATGCATGGAGGCCCCCAAGTGATTTAATCAGGTCCTCACCGGGCCTCATATGGAGGTGGTAGGTATTTGACAGGATGATCTGCGAACCCAGGGTCTTCAGAATCTCAGGACTCATGGCCTTCACGGTGGCCTGGGTGCCCACAGGCATAAATATGGGTGTGTCCACCGCTCCGCGAGCGGTCTGGAACATCCCGCATCGTGCATCGCCATCCGTGCACGACACATCATACTTAAAAGATGAACATTGCATCGCCATAACTGAAAAACCTGTATTCCTTCTCAACTGCCTCTCTATATGCATTCATGATCAGATCATAGCCGCCAAAGGCTGTTACTAGCATGAGCAACGTGGAGCATGGCAAGTGAAAATTTGTCAGGAGCGCCCCCACACAGCGGAACGTGAATCCCGGATAGATGAAAATATCCGTTGATCCTGAGCCTGCAACGATCTCGCCATGCCGTAGCATGAGATGCTCCAGCACACGGGTAGTCGTCGTACCCACGGCAACAATTCTTCTGCCCTTCTCGAGTGCCTGTCTGATAGTCTCGGCAGTTTGATCGGAAACTGTGAATTCTTCGGAATGCATTACATGATCTTCAACCCTTTGCGTACGCACGGGCACAAAGGTTCCCGGGCCGACATGAAGGGTGATGAAGGCAACAGATATACCGCGCGCCTGAATCTTCTGGAGAAAATCCCGGGTAAAGTGAAGCCCTGCTGTCGGGGCTGCCACAGACCCGTCCCTGCTTGCATAAACGGTCTGATAACATATCTCGTCCATATCCTCCGCCTCCCGTTCGATATAGGGCGGCAATGGAATCTTCCCGATGGTTTCCAGCAGTTCATGGTCCGAAAAGGTCACCTCAAACCGGTCATCTATGCGGTCTTCGACCACAGCAGAAAGGCCGCCGTCAAAAAACAGCTGCATTCCGGATCTGGGGGCCTTTGATGACTTTACAAAGCACTGCCAGCACGTACGCGTAATGCTCTTGATGAGGAGCACCTCAACCTTCCCGCCTGTTGCTTTCCTCCCCAGCAGACGGGCATGGATCACCCGGGTATCATTCAGTACGAGAAGATCGTCCTCATGCAGATTATCAAGGATGTCCTCAAATCGTTGATGGCACAGGCCTTCTTGTGCTCTATCCACCACAAGAAGCCGCTCTGTCCCCCTCTCGAGGGGATACTGTGCAATAAGCCGTTTGGGCAGATGATAATCGAATCGGGCTATATCCACTGGTGCTATATCCCGCCAAGATGTCTGCCAAGGTATATTATCGCTACACCTGCAAATGCCACGACGATCCCGATAATCTGCAGCGTCTTATCCGGTATGGTATGTATGAATTGAGCAAGTTCTTTTACCTTGCCCGGGAAAGCAATGTACGGCACTGCCTCGATAATAAAAACCATTCCTAAAACACACAAGAAATATTCCATTACCGTGGCCTTATATCGAACTTTACTTGTGCAAGTCAATCTGGAAGGTCCTGCAGTACTCGTCCGAGACCACAGGTGAATCAATAGACCTTACGAGATGAAATGGGTCCTCTCCAAACAAAGCCTTGTTGCCTGACAGCCCCCTGGCTTTCCCGTACCTCATACAGATAGCTGCTGCCTGCGAGAGGTTGTCCTGGGAGATGTTCCCCCTGAGGATACACAGCGGACCGGGGACATCGGCGATCTTCAGGAATATATTGCCTGAATAGTTCATTGAAGCCAGTATCTTGTTCTCTTCTTCGTTGCGAGACACAATCAGGACAGTTGCTTCGTCGAGAAGAAACTGTCTCCCGACAATATCGAGCAGGAAGTCGGCCGGTCCGGGCAATTCTGGATGAAACCGTTTATATGTGGCTGCCACCTTGAGAGAGATCTGCTCATCCGTCAACAGACATCCACCGGCAGGGGTGGGGATCTTGTCACTCTCGATTCCATACCTGCTGGCAAGTGCAATCTGAATTTTTCTCCCCCTGCCTAAAATATCACCAAGCAACTCCCTGTCCACGATGCCTTCCTCTTCGGGAACCGTAACCGGTAAATGTTTGGCGCACAAAGGACGCAGCAAGAGCCCATCCAGGGCGGATTCCCTTTCAATGCTCCTCATGGGGTCCTTGCGCTGAGACATGGGCCTCTGTCCGAGTACCTCCCCGGTTATCACGAACGATGCGCCCAGTGTCTCGAGCAGGGCCCTGCATCTCTTGAGCATGCCGATCTTGCAGTCGATGCAGGGATTCAGATGTTTTCCATGGCCAAACTTCGGGTTCTTCACGATCTGTATGATGTCCTCGGAATAGTCTACAAGATGAACATGTATCCCGTAATTCTTCAAATGGTACTCTTTATAGGGCTGAGGGTCACGCATGATATCGAACCCGAAAAAGGGTGAATAGAAATGCAGCGGTATCACATCAATATGCTGTTCTTCAATCATCTTGACAGCAAGTATGCTGTCAAGCCCACCTGAATAGAGGGCAATACACCGTTTGTTCAACATAGAGGATTCTCCATTTCGGTAACGGGATGAAAGTATATCCATGAAAAAGAAGGAATTGTCAATCTTAAGCAGCGGGTACTATCTCATCAATCAGGATATGGCCGCATCAGACACTATTGCTTCAGAAACATGTGCGCAAAAAATAGAAAAAGAGCCTATACCCCGCATGGGGTATAGACCCATATCTTGGCGGGAGCGACGAGACTCGAACTCGCGACCTCCGGCGTGACAGGCCGGCGTTATAACCGATCTTAACTACGCCCCCTTAAGAAGGCATATAATCATGGTAGGCGGAACAGGGCTTGAACCTGTGACCCTCGGCTTGTAAGGCCGATGCTCTCCCAACTGAGCTACCCGCCCCCGATCTGACTATATAAATATGTTACTTGTTTACAACCTCTTTAAAGGCTTTCCCAGGTCTGAAACGAGGTGCCTTGGACGCCTTTATCTTAATGGTTTCCCGAGTTCTCGGATTGACACCTGATCGGGCAGCCCTCTTGGCAACATCAAATGTGCCAAATCCGACCAGTGTTACCTTATCACCCTTTTTCAGGGCATCCTGAATAGCCTCTGTGGTAGCATTAATCGCCTTCTCTGCAGCCGCTTTTGGTATCCCGGCCTTGTTCGCCACAACTGATATTAATTCTGTCTTAGTCAAAGTATACCTCCTATAAAATATTGGTTTCTCCCATGCCCAAACGCACATTGAAAACTATCAGTATTTATATTGGCTGTCAATACCTCAATTGAGGGCATAAGCGATTATCTCGTCCATATGCTCGACCATATGAATCTTCAAACCCTTCACGATTTCCCGTGGTGTGTCTTTTAGATCTTTCTCATTCTCCACCGGGATCAATACATGTTTCATACCTGCCTCTTTTGCCGCCAGAAGTTTCTCCTTGAGTCCTCCTACAGGAAGGACCCGACCGCCCAGGGTTAGTTCGCCAGTCATGGCGACCGTTCCCTTGACGGATCTCTTTGTCAATGCCGAGACAATGGAGGTAGCCATGGTGATCCCTGCAGAGGGACCATCTTTCGGCACGGCACCTTCAGGTATGTGAATGTGAATGTCAAACTTGTCGTAGAAATCGTCCGCCAACCCGAATTCTTTTGCCTTCGACCGCACATAGCTCATCCCCGCCTGCGCAGATTCCTGCATGACCTCACCAAGCTTCCCGGTTAACATGAGTTTGCCCTTGCCCGGCATGACGGTGGCCTCCACAGGAAGCAAGGTTCCCCCCACCTCTGTCCACGCGAGGCCATTGGTAAGGCCGATGTGATCATTCTCGTCCCGAAGAGGTCTCCGATAACGGGGAACCCCCAGCAGTTCATGCGCCTTGTGGATGGTTATCCGGGGTTTGACTTTGTCTTTTCCTGAAACAATACCCTTTACAATCTTCCTGCATATCGACGAGATCTCTTTCTCGAGATTTCGAACCCCTGCCTCACGGGTATATTCATGGATGATGGTATCGATGGCCTTTGAGGTGAATGTCACCCCCTTGCCCTCCAGACCATTGAGCTTGAGCTGTTTGGGGATGAGAAATTTCCGTGCAATCATATGCTTTTCGTGAGAGGTGTAGCCTTCGATACGGATAATCTCCATCCTGTCCATCAGTGGAGGGGGTATGGAGTAGGTAGTATTGGCGGTGGTGATAAACATTACCTTCGACACATCATAATCCACATCCATATAGTGATCATTGAAGGCATAGTTCTGCTCAGGGTCCAGAACCTCCAGGAGTGCGGCAGAAGGATCGCCCCTGAAATCTACGCTCATCTTGTCCACTTCATCGAGCAGGAAGACCGGATTGGATGTTCCTGCTCTCCTGATCCCCTGAATAATCTTCCCGGGCATGGCGCCGATATACGTGCGCCTGTGGCCCTTGATTTCTGCCTCATCTCGGACTCCTCCCAGGGATACCCGCACGAACCGTCTCCCGGTCGCCCTGGCAATGGAACGGCCAAGCGATGTCTTGCCCACTCCCGGCGGACCGACGAGACAGAGGATAGGCCCCTTTACGTTCCCGACAAGATGCTGAACCGCCAGGTATTCGATTATACGCTCTTTCACCTTGTCCAGGCCGAAATGATCCTCTTCGAGGATCTGTTGTGCACCAAGGATATCCTTCTTGTCCTCTGATACCTCTTTCCACGGCAGAGAAAGGAACCAGTCGATATAGTTCCGGATAACCGTTGCCTCTGCACTCATGGGTGGCATCATCCTGAGCCTGCGCACCTCGTTGAGCGCCTTATCCAGCACGAACTTGGGCATATTCTTTTGACGAAGCTGTTTATCGAGTCCTGAAATCTCGTCATCCAGGGATTCCATCGCTATCTTTTGCGCATTGCTTTGTTCATAGTTTAAATTCTCCCGTTTGGATTCAGACCGCTGTTTGATCTGCTCTTTCAACCTCGTCTGGATGTTTGCAATCTCCAGCTCAGCTTGAAGATATTCAAAAATCCCATCAAGACGTGAGTCAACCTGCGTGTCTTCCAGCAGCGCCTGCTTCTTTGCGGTCTTCATCTCCAGGTATGAGACAATGATATCAGCGATCAGACCGGGATCATCCTGTGACTTGATCTTTTCGATCATCTCCGAGTGAACATCTATATGAGCGGATTCACAGTATCCCTGAAATGCATCCACGACCAGACGCCTTAAGGCCTCTGTCTTATTCTGATCCACTACAATGTCTGCTACCGGCTCGGTCTCTGCAAAGACGATATCCTCATGGTGGAACAACCTCAGGATATGGTGACGCGATTTTCCCTCGATGAAGACCTTCAGTGAACCCTCGGGAAGCCGTATCAGCTGAAGAATGCTGCAGACGACACCCATCTGATAGAGGTGCTTGTCGGTAATATCTTCCGCGTCCGGGTGTCTTTTACAGCAGATCAGGATATCTTCTGCCGCATCATAGCTCAGACGCACCCAGTCTGCAGTCTTCTCATTCTCGATCAGCAGGGGGATAATGGTATGCGGAAATACTACAATATCTTTCAGGGCCAGGAGCGGAAAGACATTTTCTGCCGCATCTGTAAACATAACCCGCCTATGCCTGAGAGGTTTTCCTCTCGTAGACAATCATCGGGGGCTTTCCTTTCAGGATTACATCCTGGCTGATAATGCACTCTTTAACACCTTCCATGTCAGGTATCTCATACATGATATCAAGCATAACATTTTCTGTGATGGAGCGAAGTCCCCGAGCTCCCGATTTGCGTTTCATCGCTTCTTCAGCGATCGCCTTGAGGGCATCTGTACTAAATGTAAGATCTACGCCTTCCATCTTCAAGAGCGCCTGATACTGTTTGACAAGTGCATTTTTCGGCTCTTTCAATATTGCAATGAGGACATCCTCGTCCAGTTCATTCAGCGTGGAGATTACCGGGATTCTGCCCACAAACTCCGGGATCATCCCGAACTTGATGAGGTCTTCCGGCTGCACGTTTCTCAATATCTCACCGATATCCCTCTCCTCTTTGCCGGTAATATCTGCGACAAAGCCGATAGTTTTCTTGTCAAGTCTCTGAGATATGAGCTTATCCAGACCCACGAAGGCTCCTCCACAGATAAAGAGTATGTTCGTGGTATCTATCTGGATGAATTCCTGCTGTGGATGCTTCCTGCCCCCCTTGGGAGGGATTGAGGCTACCGTGCCCTCGATCAGTTTCAACAGGGCCTGCTGCACCCCCTCGCCCGAGACATCCCTCGTTATGGATGGGTTGTCCCCGCGGGAAGCTATCTTATCGATTTCGTCGATATATACGATCCCCTTTTGGGTCCGTTCCACATCATAGTCGGCGTTCTGGAGGAGATTCACGATAATATTCTCGACATCCTCGCCGACATAGCCTGCCTCAGTCAATGTCGTAGCATCAGCGATGGTAAAGGGGACATCGAGTATTTTTGCCAGGGTCTGAGCCAGAAGGGTCTTGCCGGAGCCTGTTGGCCCGATCAGGAGTATGTTGCTCTTGTTGATCTCGACACCGCCGATATTCGTATTGGATTCAATCCGCTTGTAATGGTTATGAACGGCAACAGACAGGGTTCTCTTTGCATATTCCTGACCGATGACGTACTCATCGAGTACTTCTTTGATCTCCGAAGGCTTCGGGATATTTGAAGATGAACTGAAATGCCTGTATTCGCCCTCTTCCTCTGCAAGGATCTCATTGCACAGGGCGATACATTCATCACAGATATAGACATCAGGCCCTGCAATGAGCTTCCGCACTTCCTCCTGCGACTTTCCACAGAAAGAACAGCGTAATCCAGGTCTGTAATGATCATTTATTTTTGGCATCTACACTCTCCCCTTCCTTCACCTTGGTGGGCCTCTTGTAAATCACATGATCAATTATACCATATTCTACCGACTCTTTGGCACCCATAAAAAAATCTCTCTCCGTATCAGTGCCTATCTTGTCTATCGGCTGGCCGGTATGGTGAGATAAAATTCTCTTGAGCTCATTCTTGAGCCTCATCATCTCCGCGGCCTGTATATTCACATCGGTGACCTGGCCCTGAACACCGCCTAAGGGCTGGTGAATCAATATCCTGGAGTGAGGCAGGGCATAGCGCATATCAGATTCCCCGGCAGCAAGGAGGACCGCTGCCATGGACGCTGCCTGGCCGATGCAGATGGTACTCACCTTTGGCTTGATATACTGCATGGTGTCATACACCGCCATACCTGCCGTCACAGATCCGCCCGGAGAATTGATATAGAAAAATATGTCCTTGTCAGGGTCTTCAGACTCCAAAAAGAGAAACTGTGCGACCAGAAGACTCGCAACATCGTCATTAATCTCGCTGCTCAGTATGACAATCCTGTCTTTGAGCAATCTGGAATAGATATCGTAGGACCTTTCGCCCCTATTCGTCTGCTCCACCACTATCGGCACTAGTGTCATCGGATTCTTCCTCCAGCTGGTCCACTTCCTCTACTTCGGAATTTTCTATTATGTAATCGTATACCTTCTTTTCTATGATACCAAACTTCATCTCATCGATACTGCCCCTCTCCTCAAGACCTTTCTTTACCACGTCAACTTCCATATTGTACCGGGCAGCAAGTTTTTCTATCTCATCATCGACGTCCTGATCAGTGGTTTCAATCCCCTGTTCTTTTGCAATGGCCTCTACGAGCAGGGAGGTCTTTGTAAGGGTCTGGGCAGAGGCCAAGGTCTCATCCTGAAATGCCTGGGGATCAGGATACAGGTCTTCCAGCCTGATACCCTGTGCACTCAATCTCTGGGACATCCCCTGAATCATCATCCCTGCCTGAAGCCTGACCATTGATTCCGGTACATCAAAGGAATTTGCCTCGAGGAGTCTGTCCTGTATCTGCTTCTCAAGCGCCATCCTGGAATCCGCTTCGAGCCTCTCGGTCAGATCATCGATGATGACCTTCTTGAGTTCATCCATGGTTTCAACATCCTGACGGGCCTTCTTGGCAAACTCGTCGTCAAGCTCAGGGAGTTCACGGTGCTTAATGGATGAAACTACGATCTTGACGTGTGCGCTCTTGCCGCGCATATCCTGCATGAAGTGGTCTTCGGGGAACTCGATATCAAGCTCTTTTTCCCCACCCAGAGACATATCGATCACCGCCTCTTCCACACCCGGGAAGCCGCTCCTACCGCCAGCCTCTACGGTCATCTTCTCACGGTTCAGGTCGGGATTGTCCTCACAGGTAACATTGACAATCACATAATCACCCTTAACGACCTTGTACTCAGGATCCTCGATCTCATTCATCGTTACATAGGTTTCCTGGAGTCTTTTAAGGACATCGTTTATGTTCTCTTCCTCAACTTTGACCTTCTGTTTCTTCAGTTCAAAGCCCGTATACTTTTCAGGAGCAATCTCGGGTTTCACATCAAACTGGGCGGTAAAGACAAAATCTTCGTTCTCCTTTGGCGGATCATTCTTGATATCAGGCATTGAAACGACAAAGAGTTCGTTCTCCCTGACTGCCTGTTCGAATTTATCGTTCACAAGCTTCTTTGAGAGCTCGCCTTCTATATAGTCGGCATAGTACATCTTGACCACGTTCTTCGGGGCCTTTCCCTTCCTGAATCCCTTGATGACCACCTTGCCCGAGACATCCTTGTAGATCTCGGAGGTAACCGCGTTCACCTCTTCCTTTGGTACGACAACCTTCATTTCCTTGCGTGTGCTGCTTACATCAGTTATTTCGACCTTCATTCCTTTTCCTTTCTGCATTCACCTGTAGGTGTTTTCATTTCAACATGTAAATGGGCTCCAGGTCAATGGCTTTTTGGTAGACTGAGCTTCGTGAAAACATCGTGCATTTCTCGAGAATATACCCCCTGCTGAGAATAGATCACAAAAGGTCTTTCCATACGGAGTTCTCTTCCCCCGTCCTTGATTCCGGAGACAAGACAGATCTCAGGGCCGGAATTCATGTCCGAGTACACAACCATCATCCTCTTTGGTTCAATATTGAAGAACCGCATGGATACAATGAGATCCGGCAGCCGCCACGCGGGATATACGATATGGAATCGCCCCGAGGGCTTAAGCAGCTCATAGGAGCGCTTCATGAGGGTATCCAGGTCAAGCAGGATCTCGTGGCGCGAGAGAGCCTTGTTTTTCTCCGGATTGATCCTGCCCGTTGCAACAGGTCTGTAGGGAGGATTGGTGACAATGGCATCGAAGAGCTGTTCGTCATAGTGCTTGATATCGGTGCAGACGATTCTGACCCGGTCGTCAAGACCGGAGAGATGTACTGATCGCCGGGACATCTCTGCCATGTCTTCCTGGATTTCCACACCGGTGACACACAGTCCCTTTATTGCAGCCAGGAGTATGGAGATGACCCCGGAACCCGACCCTATATCGAGGATCTGTATTCCTGGTTTTTCCTCTACAAATGCGGCTAAAAGATAGGCATCGACGGAAAACCGGTATCCGTTCTTTTTTTGAATGATGGAAAGATCGCCGCAGGAGAGAACCTCAAGGGTCTCTCCCGGCTGCATGATATTATGTGCCATCTGGTATGTGGATGAGGTGTTCAAGCAGATTTTCAAACAGGAACAGCTCCTGTTCGCTGAAGAAAAGCTCGATCTCTTTGGCTGCACTGGCCGGACTGTCGGATGCATGGACAAGATTCGACCTGGTAGACATGGCCAGATCGCCGCGTATGGTCCCGGGCAAAGCTTCTCTGGAATTGGTCACGCCGCACATGGATCTCACCACCTTGATCGCTTCCAGCCCCTCGATGCACAGTGCAATGATCGGGGCAGACATCATGAACGCGGCTATCTTGGGGAAGAAAGGCTTATCCTTCAGGTGGGCATAATGCTCTTCAAGCATTGCCATATCAAGCTTCATCATCTTCATCCCAATGATCTTCAGGCCTTTCTGCTCAAGTCTGGTGACAACCCGGCCTATCAATCCTCTCTGGACTGCATCGGGTTTTATGAGAACCAACGTCCTTTCCATGCACCCTTCTCCGTTCTTTTTACAATCCTCTCGTTATGCGTTTCCCTTAGGTTTATGCTACTCGCTCTCGACCTCGTGGTTTATGGTGTACTTAGCGACCACCGATGCCAGGCTTACCGGAGCAGGCTGACCCTTGGCTATCAAATGCAGGGCATCCAGATCGGATTTCCAGACAATCGCGCCCGGTGCAACAAAGCATATGCTGTCCGGCTCATAAGCGGTGTACAGCTTATCATTCTTGAAATAGAAATATTCGGTGCTTACCTCTGTAGGATAGGCGCGCATCAACGGAGGAATATCACTGGGCTTGAACCAGAGTTTGATCTCCCGCTCTGCATCTTCCAGGTTAGCAGAGGCATGGACCAGATTGTCCAGACGATCACCGATTTCTTTGCCTGTCTCATCCTTGATGGTAACGACTGTCCCCAGCGCACGGATAGATCCCGGCTTGGTATCCCGGGCGACATGCGAGTTGGTGGGACCCGCGATATTCCGGATCTTCTGTATGGCATCCTCTCCCTGATACACAAAGGCTATCACCCTTCTCCTCATCGGGTTGTCGGGATAATGTATCTCTCCCCTGATATACTCCTGCAGGGAGGCAAAGAAAGGCTTGCCGATATGCTCGGCATAGTGTTCCTGGGCAAGTATCCTGCTGACATACACGATCTTCGCACCGGCGAATCTAAGCCCGGTATGAAATTCGGAAAGCTGGGAAAGCACATATCCAGTCAATGAATTCTTCAGTGCATCCGGCTTGATGAGCACGAGTGTCTGTTCGAGTTGTTTTTTCTCCATATCCATCTCCTCATTCGTCTTGTTATCAGTCTCGAGTACGGCATTTGCCATACAGGCATTGCACTGCCAAAGGCATTACAGGAATCATGAAAGCCGGTCAAATAATGCCAGTACAGATATGCGCACTCTGTTTCCTGTCTGAGTAGTACATGGACAGATCAAGGGATCTGCCCGCATTTCTTGCATATCCTTTTAAAAGGGCCGTTCCTCCCGGCCGTCTGTCGAAACCCTGTCTCCCTGCCAGACGCCCCGATACGGTACTGCCTTACCATCAATCGGGAAAAAGGCAATACATAAAATGCGGAATCCCATCTGGATCTCCACATCGCCTGCTCCCTGGTGTTTCATCCCGACGGTAAGCCTGCCCTGATAGTTCGGCGAGATGAAGGCTGTCTCAAGCGGTATGCCGGACCGGATCAGGGTCGTCCTGGGCCTGATATACGCGAACATATCTTCGGGCATATTCACCTGCTCAATGGTCTGAAACAACAAATACTCGCCATTGGATATAGTAAAGATACCGTCGGGTGAATCCTCGATATCGAGGACCTTTTCGATCTCAGGGGTTACTCTACTGTCCCTCATGAGACGTGCCCCTCCCACAGGCCGGTAAATGGCCCCGAGTCTCAAATCCACCGTCGTGCCCTCGATCATTTCGATCTGATCTTCCCCGATGAACTCCACCAGCGGTTTTTTCACCATATTCTTGGTCACATGATCCTCGACCGTCACCCCGTCGCGTATCATATGCACGATCTTATCTGCACCAAATACCACCTATAACCTCCTCTTTGATGTGTCAGGTTGGAAAAAACTCAAGGCATATTCTATCGTCTCGTCTTTGACAATGAGTTGTTCAACCTTCGTATGGCTTGAAGCAAGCACCTCTTTCCAGTAACTGTCGCGCTCCGGGATCGGTGAATCGTAAGCATGTTCATAGACCACCCGGACGATCCCGGACATGACTATGAGTTTTGCACACGTTATACATGGCTCCAGAGTGCAGTATATACTGGCCCCTTCCAGGCTTACGCCCTTCTTCGCTGCCAGGGAGACGGCATTCGCTTCGGCATGGGCCGACCTGCACATATCATATTTCATGGCCTCGGGCCATTCAAGCGATCTGCGGAAACATTTCCCTTCATCCATGCAATGCGCCTGCCCCGGCAGCGACCCGTTATAGCCGCTGGCGATAACCTGCCGGTCCTTTACCACGACTGCACCGGTGGGCCTGGACAAACAGGTGGAACGGGATGCGGCAAGCTTTGCAAGCATCATAAAATATTCATCCCAGGAGGGTCTTTGGATTATCATAGATTTTCACCCTTCACCCTTATTCAAGAGCATATCAAGAGCATTATGTAATGTCTTCATGCCACCTTTATTTATCTGATAATACCGGTCACCAAGGCCGATATAATACTGGGAATACAGCACAATGTCAAAAACCGGAGACGCATCCTGATAAAATATCTGCACAGACCGCTCTCTTTGCGCATCTTTTAGGACCTGCATATATTCTTCCTCATACTCAAGCATATTCAGCGTCTCAATGAAAGCATCGATGAGATGAGATTCATGAACCCTTCGGTCTCCCCAGTACCAGACATCTTCCTTTCTGGAGAATGTCTGTTCTTTCCCATCAAGGAGGGTGATCTTTGTCACTGCCCTTTCGTCAATGCTGAGAAGTGATCTGTCCGTAACGTCCATCACATCATTGGGTATGAGCAGGAGGAGAGAATTACGTATGGTCACCATACAATCCTGCACAGCGGAAAATGCGTAGATATCCTCTTCACCGCGGGGCATCTGCCATATCCGGAGGGCTTCGGCACTGCCATCAGAAGCAAGTTCAATAGTGATATCAGGTTCCCCCGGGGCTTGCGATTCACTGGTATATGCCTGAGCTTCGAGCCGGCACAGAGTGCCGAGGAACTCGTTCATCTTCGATGTCTTGACTTTTCTCGCCTCGTCACCAAAAAGATGCCAGAGACCATCGCTGTTCCTTAAGAATTCGAGGATGAGGGCGTGCCTTTTTATGGTGATTCTTTGAATGTCAGCATAGGGCAGGCTGAAAAGATGCTTGTCGCGAAGCGTGAAGAGATCTTTATCCACACCTGATTTCTCGTATGCATTAATCAGAAAGATATCGTCCCTGGTGGATGAGCCGGCATAGCAGTAATTCTTGGTCGGGGTCTGGCCACCTATATTCAGAAAGAACTCTGCTTCTTTTGTCTTGAAGACCAGGCTCAGTTCCGGCGGATCGAGACCGAGGTCTCTCAGGGATGAGACCTCGCCGAGAGACCGCTGAGTTCTCAGTCCTGCCAGTGTAAACAGAAGGCTCTCTACTGCAGAGGAATCCGCCGGTTTCTCAATAGGGGTCGTTATCCACCACCTGGAGTCCTTCTTTGATAGCGATATCGTATTGGCTCCATAAATACTGATCTGCTCTATATCGGATGTATCCAGAGTGAATATCTGCCGGGCCTTTTCTTTTTCAGCTTGTTCAGCCATTGGCTGATATAGCTCGAAATAGTAATAATACCCTGCCAGAATTACGAGAATCCCCAGAGAAATGAGCAGTGTCTTAAGCCTCACGCCCTTCTCCTCATCCAGAAAACCACCAGCGCCGAAGTCAGGATCAGCACCGGTATGACCACGACGGGCACCCAGAATATCATTCTGCTCTGGCCAGGGGTGAGAATAAAGGGCCTGTCACCGGGACTCTTTGCATCTATGGTGATCATGTGGCCCTCACCCAGCAGCATATTGATACAGGTAAAGGCCAGATCCTTATTCCCGGATACATTCAGATAGGCATTGGTAAGGAAATCGGTATCGCCGAAGACCATCAGGCTCGTCTGCAGGTTGTTTGCTGCAGCGCGCCTTGCACATACAGCAATGTTCAAAGGACCCGGGGTCTCTTCGGCGGAGCGGTCTGCCTTACCCTCATCGAACAGTGTTGCAAAATCGGTCTCCGACCAACTCTGTTTCGAGGTCCTGGCAATCCAGGTCACCTCGAGATCGGGAGAGAGTTCCTTTTTGATCATAAGGGCCCGTGATGTGGGGAACAGTGTTGCATAGGCAAAGCCTTTTATCTCCGGCATATCTCCGTAGGTATTCACAACAGGGACGGTATAATCACCGCCCACCAGGGTGCTCAACGTATCGATGACAATACCGCCATCAAGGATTATCCCGTAGTCGCCCAGAAGTTCATCGAGCCCCGCATTCCCCCCCGGCTCCAGGGTGACGAGCATGTTTCCGCCGCCGGCAAGGTAGGTGCGGATAATCTCCAGTTCCTCCGCCAGGAATTTTTTTCGCGGTCCGGCCACGACAATCAGGTCGGCATCCGATGGAATCCCCGGTTTACTCATGAGCAGGTGGGGGTGCACCTCAACATCATCGAGAGCCAGGGCAGTGCCGAGCTGTGAGATACCCTGGTTGTGTTCATGCGAGATATCCCTCTCACCATGCCCGGTGATGAGATAGATTACCTGTTTCTTGTCCCGCATCAGTTTCACCAGGGCATTGGTCAGGTTCTCTTCCGTTACCCGCTCGATCAGGGATTGCCTGCTCCCGGCAGTAAGAACAGCCTGGCCGTAGCGGTCAACACCGTACTGTCTGGCCATGCCCGGTCTGGCATCCGGATCGATTATCCGGTAGGTGATCCGCTTTGAGCCTGTGCTGTACAGGTCCATGATGTCTTGTGCGTGCCTTTTTTCAGGCCCCTCTTTGTCGAAGACGGTTATCTCCACGGCAACGTCCAATGAATTCAGGACATTTGTGGTTCTTGTATCCAGGGTGTTCGAACCTGTCCTGCTCAGATCCCAGCTCGTGTTATGATTGGATGCAATGAAATATACCAGGACAAGGATGATTCCCAGTATCACAACAAAGGCACCGGCTGATGTGGTATAGGCGATCTTACGGACCACAACCCTACCCCCTCCACCGGTGAGAATCGAGGATTCTTAAGGTAAGGGCGAGAAAGAAGACCGAAAAGCACACATAAAATACGATATCCTTTATGGTGACCATGCCCTTGAGAAACCGTGACAGGTGGCTGATGAGCGAGATCTCCTGCAGAAATTCACTCGCGGCAGTGTTCGGTACAGCCCCTGCAAACCACCCGATCACCCAGAAACCCAGCACCAGACCCAAGGTCAGTGCTGCAGCGATAATCTGGTTCTTTGTCAGGCTCGAAGCAAAAACACCCAGTGACAGTATCGCACCGCCCATGAGCACCAGACCGATGTATGAGGAAAATACGACACCCCAGTCAGGTACTGCGATAACAGCCATCAGGGCCATCAGGACCGAGGTTATGGCAAGTATACAGAAGAGGACAGTAAGGCCCGCCAGATACTTGGCGACGAGCACACTCAAATCACTGAGCGGATAGGTAAACAGGAGTTCTATGGTACCTAAAGAGCTTTCCTCGGCATAGAGCCGCATGGAGATAATAGGGACGATAAAGACAATGAGCATGCTCATATCTGAGAATACCGGCCTCAGGAGGATCTCGTTCATGTCAACCCCTGTTTCCATCTGGTATTGCGCGATCTTCGTGGCCAGGAGGCTCACGTAGACCATGGCGTTATAAAAGAAGATGCCAGAGATGCAGATGAAAATGGAGGCGATCACATAGAATATGGGAGACGAGAAATAGATGGAGAGCTCCTTGAAATAGACGCTACGCATCCGGGCCTTCCTCCTCGGTGATCAGTTCCATGAAGATCTCTTCGAGGCTCATCTCTTTACGGACGATCTCCAGCAAGGGGATCCCGGCACCTACGATTTTTTCAGCCATGACGGGCCTGAGGTCCCTATCCTTTATTGTCTCCACATTGAGAATGCTGGAATTCGAACTGGAAACCGACAGAACACCTTCAACGCCTTCGATTATTTTCAGGGCTTCTTCAAGACGCTGGCCCACCTTGATTATGATGCTGGAATGATCCTGGAGACGGGCCTTGAGGCTCTGGGTCCGGTCAATAGCCACGATCTTTCCTTTATTGATTATGGCAACCCTGTCACAGAGCTGGCTCACCTCCGGGAGGATGTGGGAGGAGAGAATAATGGTCCTGGACCCGGACAAGTCCTTTATGAGCTGCCTGATTTCGTAGATCTGTTTGGGATCGAGCCCGATGGTCGGCTCATCGAGTATGAGCACGGGCGGATCGTTTATCAACGCCTGGGCGAGCCCTACTCTCTGCCGGAACCCCTTGGACAGCGTTGCGATGACAGTGTTCTGCACCTCCTCCAGGCCGAACTCACAGATCACCTTGTTTACCCGCGATGCCATGTTTACCTTCTTTACACCCTTGGCCCTGGCCACGAATTTCAGGAAGGTCTTCACCCGCATGTCCGGATACAGCGGGGTATTCTCCGGCAGATAGCCGATGCACTGCCTTGATTTCATGGAATCCTTGACCGTGTCATACTCCATGACAGAGACGTGGCCGGAGGTGGGGGGCATGAATGATGTGATAATCTTCATGGTGGTGGTTTTGCCTGCACCATTGGGCCCCAGAAAGCCAAGAACTTCACCCCTGTTCACCTTGAAAGAAACATTGGAAATAGCGATCTTCGGGCCATAAGCCTTGGTCAGGCCATCAATGGTTATCATGCATCACTCCCCGCAATCCAAAAAAATCTGCTGTGTCTCCAATCACAAGATAGACAAAAAGTCAATCCTGGGATAGATTACCCGTATATTCACCCATGAATTCATGCCTGAAGGCCGGGAAGAACCGATATACAGACTGCGACACCCTTCTTGAGGAGAGCTTGTATGGTCGATGTTATCATTGTAGGGGCAGGTTACGGCGGGATGAGCACGGCCGCACTGCTTGCACACTCGGGGCTATCTGTACTGGTTATCGAGAAATCATCGCTGATCGGCGGAAGGGCAAGCTCCTACAGGGATGACGATGGATTCACCTGGGAGTATGGCGCTCACTCGCTGAGGCTTGCGCATAAAGGGATTGCCGGCGAGGTCTTTGCACGATTGGACGATGAGATAAAATTCCTCCCGAGAACCAACGATGCAAAGCTTGTCTTCAAGAACAGGCTCTGGCCCAGGCCCGAGGGCCCGCTGGGATTCCTCAAAAATCCCATGCTTTCTCTCAAGGCGAGATTGCTGTTGCTCCTCCTGATGGTCAGGATCAAGAAAGCCGACCCACAGATGTGGTACGACCATACACTCCTTGATTTCTATCGAAGATTTTCTTCAAACGCTGAACTGGAAGCATTCCTGAGTTTTCTTGGCATGACCATCATGTGTCCCGATCCTCACAAGGTCAGTGCAGGAGAGGTGATTGCCTTTCTTCAGCGGGTCTTTAAGGCAGGGATCGGTGTGGGAGAGCCGGTGGGAGGATCAGCCCAGCTCTTTTCCAAGCTGAGGTTCCATGCGGAGACAAGAGGCGAGGTCCGGGTCAATGAAACAGTCACATCGATCCTGGTGGAACAGGACCGGGCAGTAGGTGTTTTAACCGATCAGTCGAGCTACAGAGCCGGCTGGGTGGTGTTTGCAGAGAGACTCCCGCTGCTCTTTGATGTGATTGAGAAAGATCTTTTCCCGCAGAAATTTGTATCGTATTGCGAAGCGATCGAACACAGCTCCTCCCTGGTCTTTGATTTTATCACCGACTACCCGATAACCGACATTAACGGCTCTCTCCTGGGGGTTGATATCCCGCTGTGGGCACGGTTTCAGTCAAATACCGACCCGAGCTTCACGCCGCACGGCAAGCATATCTCCACCTGGGGCATCATGCTCCCCTGGGGATTCGACGGGGACCCGGAGGCTATCGAGCAGACCGAGAAACGGCTCAAGATAACCATCGCCACCCTCTTCCCCCACCTGCTGCCAAACTTGGTCAGAGAGCGGAAACTCATTGTGCCCGTCATGAACGGGAATGTGCTTACCCCGGCCCAGTCAAAACCTCACAGACCTGATGTGAAGTGTCCTTTCATCAAGGGGCTCTACTTCGTGGGGGATACCGTAGCGGGTGACGGGTGTTCGGGCGACATCAGTTTCTCATCGGCCATGAAAGCTGCTGATGACATCCTCGCAGAAGCCGGGAAATCATCATGACCTCCCGCTCCGGGTTATTGCAATCAATGCGGGGCTCTGCTATTACCTGGATTCCATGAATCATACGGCTGCCTTTTTCGATATGGATTACACCATCACCTGGGAAAATTCAGGGCCGTCATCGGTGAAGTTTGCAAGGAAACACGGCCTGGTAGACATGAAGCATCTTGTAAAAGGCATTGTCAAGTTCACCCTGTACCGACTCTCTCTCATCAATGTCGAGGGCTGGTATGAGAGGAATATGGAGAACATCTCGGGCCTGCCATTGAAAGATATGGAACACTTCTCATCGCTGTGGTTCGAGGCAATGATCAGAAATGCCATCTACAAGGAAGCCGTGCAGTATATAAAAGACCATGCGGAGAGAGGTCACCGGGTGGTCATCATCAGCAACGCCCCGTCATTTTTTGTGCAGCCTGTGGCGGATGCGCTCAAGGTATCCGACGTCATCTCCACCCGGGTGGAGGTCCAAAACGGCATACTCACCGGCAAGCTCATAAAACCGTTGTGCTATGGAGAAGGGAAACTGCACTATGCACAAGCCTGGGCCGAGCTCAATGATATAGATCTGGCCGGGAGCTACTTCTATACAGACTCGTATTTCGACCTGCCCTTCATGAAGGCCGTGGGCAACCCCATTGCCACAAACCCGGACAGAAGACTCAGGAGCGTTGCGTTGAAAAATAATTGGCCGATTCTCACCTTTAAAAAGCACAGTGCATTCTAGTGTTCATTTCTTTACAGGTTTAAAGAAATTGAA
>DAISYU010000032.1:0-30835 GCA_036825155.1 Thermodesulfobacteriota bacterium
AGGTCCAAACGCGGCAAGATATGGAGAGGCACCAACGGAAAGACCCGTCCGAAAAAGAAAAAGGTGCAGCCTAAAGAAAAAGCACGATAACCGTAATGAACAAACCCCGATTGCGCAGAGATATCCAGCCGGTTCCCATCTCGATGGGTTCCCGGCAGATGATCACCTTTGTGGACCCCCTGCAGCTCTCCGAAAAAAGCCCCGCCATTGGCCGGGATGCGGTCTATATCCTCCAGATGCTCGACGGCAATCACGACATGCGGGATATCCAGATGGAGATGGTGAGACGTTCGGGCGGCAGCCTGATCTCTATCGAAACAATCGAATCGTTTATCGAACAGCTTGACCAGGCATTCCTCCTGGAGAGCGAGCGATTCATTGAAAAGAAGAGGGCATTTGTCGAGGAATTCGAGGGGAATCCCAAACGCCGGCCCTGGCATGCCGATAAGTCGTACGAGGCTGATCCCGTACGGCTTCGTGCATATATAGAAGAGGCCGAGGCAGGTCTGCCGGGGATCGAACCTGATTCCTTCAGCAGCCCTGTTGCCGGTATCCTGGCGCCGCATATCGATATCACGGTGGCCCGCACAGAGTACGTGGATGTGTACCGGAGGCTCAAGGGAAGGCACTATGACCTGGTGGTTATCCTTGGAATCAATCACCAGGGAATGGACGGGCTCTACTGCGTCTCGGACAAAACCTTTATCACACCTTTGGGTGAGATGGCCTCCGACAGGGACTTTGTCCTGGATCTGAAACGCCGTGTCGCTCCCGGCACAATCGCTTCATCGGACTTTGACCATAAAACAGAGCACTCCATAGAATTCCAGACGATCTTTCTGAAATACTATCTGGAAGGGGAGACGGCAATCATTCCCGTCCTGTGCAACAGTGTTCATGAGTTTATCCTGGGCGGAAAAACCATTTTTGACGATGAGCGCTATACATCGATGGTGCAGGCGCTTACGGAACTGATTGACGAACGACAGGGGCAGGTATTGATTGTCGCCGGAGTGGATTTTTCCCACATCGGGCCGAAATTCGGTCACAGCATGCCTGCCGGGAACCTGCTTAAAAGGGCCCAGTCAAATGATGAAACGATTATCGCATACCTGAAAGACTCTGATCCTGAACGGATCTTTGCCCACTGTCTTGAAACCCGGGACCAGTACAATGTGTGCGGTCTGCCCTCTCTGCTCGTGTTTTCCGCCCTCATGAACGGATGCAGAGCAGAGCTGCTCGCCCACAAGGCCTATGACGAAAAGGCGACCCGCAGCGCAGTGACCTATGCCTCCATGGTGTATACGAGGCCATAACCGGGATCCTGTGAAGTATATGTGTGGGTGTGCGATACGTCTCGTGAAGTCTTCCGCTGAACATACGGACATGTTTGTATAAACGGCAGCTGTAGTGCGGCCTGGCCACCTGTTCTTCCAGCAGCGTTCAATCGCACGATGCACAACCATCTGCGGCTCATTTTGATATACCTTCCCCTGTTCATGTGCATCCAAGAATCTTTCTCCTTATGATGCCTCCAGAATTGTTGATGTATGGACACAACGCGTCTACATAACGTCATAAGGCTTCTCTGCCTAATCATCATCTGAAATATTAAAGCGAAATCAATGTGATACGCTATATTCATCTTGGGCATGCATCTTGCTGAATATTCCCATCATAACTCGTACAACAGGAGGAAAACAGTAATGGAAGGGAAAAAAGGAATTAGTACTTTAAAATTGGTAGCGGGTATATCAGTAGCAATATGGATACTCGTCACGATCGAGATTCTCGGCAGATTCGGCATCCATCAGGTATGGCCAGCAGCATTGGTGGTTCTGTTCTTCTTCTTGGGTCACGCCGATACCAAGAACATCCCGAATATTTTTGTTGGAGGCGTAGCGGGGCTGCTCCTGGCTGCAGCATTGCCCTTTTGTGTGAAATTCCTTGTGCCGATGCTCGGACTCAAGGCATCGATTTATGTAGTAGTCGGCGTCATGGTGTTTTTCATCGTCGCATTGGGAGATCTCCTGCATATCGTATTCAATGACTACAACTTCGCCTATTTCACCATCGCGCTCATCTTCCACGAGCAGCTTACCCTGCACTGGATCTTAACGCTGGTTATTGCCGGACCGTTCTTCCTCTTCACTGTCCTGTACTCGATCAAGTTCGTAATGAAGGCACTGATGAAAGCACCGGCGGCAGCTGAAGCGGCGGGCGAATAAGGCTTAGTAGCCTTTGATCCATCCGAGGAGCTGGCAGACGTTATGAAGATCGATCGTTACTATGTGCTGGGGCAACTGGTGGCAGCGGTGACCATACTCAGGGAGTCGAGAACGGCCTACGCTGTGCTGCCGGAGATACGGAGCAACCCCGTGATGGCATGCAAGGATGCCCAAACGATAGAGGATGTTGCCGGAATACCGGGGAGACTGACCGAGGTCTTCGGCACCATAACAGCTTCAGCATATCCGGCCTGGGGTGGATCGAAATATACTGCATTGATCCTTCTCGCAGTGAAAAAGATCAAGCCGACTATACGGGCAACAATGGAAATAAAGTATGATCCCATGCTCGTGGAGATCGTTGAAGAGCTCGGGATCTCAATTGCCCGCATGGAGATAAGAAAGGGCGCCCATCTCGATGACATCTTGAATACATGTATATGCGACGGGGTCCTGGCTGATGTTCTCTATACAGAAGGCGGGTTTGCCAGAGAAGGGGCCATCATCGTTACAGGTGAAAATGCGGTAGCTGTAGCAGAAACAACCATCAAGATAGCAGATATATATGCTGTCAAGAACAAGAAGTAGTAGGTAGTAACAAACACTCTCTCGAGTGGCCGGCGGTGATAAAGACCGCCGGCCACGAATTTTTTGTTGAGCGCCAGTATAAATAAGCAAGAACTTCCAGGTGATCAAGCCAGTTGACGTAATGAATCCGTCTTCCCCTCTTCGCTCTCAGCTACGCCGGACAAGTCGCCGGACGAGAAGCTTAGGATTCATTCCCCGCTGCTTGCCAGTTTTCCCGATGTTTTTGCGGGGTTTAAGGAACAGGGTCCAGGGCTTGCCCTAGGGTCCATACCATTGATTGCAGCATGAACGTACCCCTTATCCTGCAGTGGCACACAAATCGTATTCAGGCCCACATCGGATTTAACTCAACCTTTTTGGATTACCGTGAGTCGTTTCAAAAAGAGATTATCGCCAGAGAGGAAACGCTTCCCATGCATCCATATACCTTGAATCTTCCACGTCCAGTCGGTTCATGGATTGCTCCTTCGAGTCCGGCCTGAAGTCATGACGAAATAGAGACAGTAGGCGGAATCATTTCGACAACATCTGAATAATGGAAGATGGATGGATAATATAATGAATAATTACAATATTGTATGCAATGGGATGTGTGGGCATGCATCTTGCTCAATTAGAAAGAAAAACTTCTCAGGAGAGAAAGCACATACATATTTTCCATGAAAATAATCAGCGGGAGGCTAACCACATGAAAGGATACACCAATACATTATTACGAGTAAACCTGACGACAAAGGAGATCTCAAAGGAGACCATCCCGGATGAATATCTGAGGGATTATATCGGCGGCTCAGGACTGGCAACACGGTATCTCTACGATGAGATCCCCTCTGATGCCGATCCATTGGGCCCGGACAATAAGATCTGTATATCGGTAGGTCCTTTGAATGGGGGATCGTACCCCACTTCGGGTAGATTCAACCTGGCCTGTCTGTCACCATTGACCGGGATATGGCTCGATGCCTCGTCGTCGGGCAAGCTCGCCTATCATCTCAAAAAGGCCGGCTATGACGCCATAATCATCGAGGGAGCATCGGACAGTCCTGTCTACCTCTATATTAACAATGACGACGTAGAACTCAGGGATGCAACAAATGTATGGGGCATGATGATAACCCCTGCCATGGAAGCCATCTTTGCCGAATGCTCTAACAACAAGGCAAGCATTTCCATGATCGGTCCGGCTGGTGAGAATCTGCTCCCCATGGCCAATGTCATGAACAACAAGCGGCGGACAGTAGGCAGGGGTGGTGCCGGTGCCGTCATGGGCGCAAAGAAGCTCAAGGCAGTCTTCGTATACGGGGACAAGGACTGGCAGCCTGCAGATCAAGATGCCTTCAAGGCGCTGATCAAAGAATTCATCAAAAAGTTCCAGGAAAATGTGGCCACCGGTAAAGGCCTGCCGACGTATGGAACGAGTGTAGTTCTGGCAAGGCAGCATGAACAGGGTGATGTGCCGGCCAAGAACTGGCAGATCGGTGACTGGGACGGATACATGAAGATCAGCGGACCGGTTATGACCCAGACCATCCTGGTGAAGCACCCCAATCCGTGTCATGCCTGCCCGATCCACTGTGCACGGCACGTCGAGATCAAAGAAGGCGAGTACAAGATGACAGGTGAAGGCCCGGAATACGAGACCTGTGCCTCGTTCGGTTCCATGTGCCTGAATGACAACCTCGAGTCCATCGTCACCGCCAATGTAAGATGCAACGAGTACGGTATGGATACCATCTCGGTAGGTTCTGCCATCTCATTTGCCATGGAGGCCTATGAAAAGGGGATCATCACGAAGGATGATACAGACGGCATCGACCTGGCCTGGGGTAATGAAAAGGCCATCCTCGCCATGATCGACAAGATCGGAAACAGGGAAGGTATAGGCGATGTGCTGGGCCAGGGTGTCCGCAAGGCAGCACAGCTCTTGGGCGGCGGTGCGGAAGAATTCGCGATACATGTCAAGGGCATGGAGCTTCCCTACCACGACCCCAGGGCTTTCTTTGAGACAGGAGTAACCTATGCCACGTCGCCCCGTGGTGCCTGCCACCTGCACGGACATGTCGGTTCCTGGCATGCGAAACCCATTCCGGAAGGGGGGCTCATGGAAGCGATTCCACCGCATGAGAACAAGGGCAAGGGCCTGATGACAAAGCTTGTTCAGGAAATCAGCACGGTAGTGAACTCTGCTGTCATCTGTCAGTTCACCAACTTTGCCCTGTCAGTAACCAATATGGCAGAGGCCCTGACTGCGGCTACCGGGGAAGCGTGGGACGGCAAGAGGGTCCTCGAGGCAGGCGAGCGCATATTCAATCTGCAGCGTGCATTCAACAACCGCCGCGGCATCACCAGTGCGGACGACATCCTGCCCGGCCGAGTTCTGACCTCGGTGAAAGGCGGACCGGTGGAAGGAAAGATCCCCGATATCGAGGCCATGCTCAAGGAATACTATACCGAGCGCGGCTGGGAAGCTGACGGCAGACCGTCAAAGGAGAAACTGCAGGAGCTCGGGCTGGATTTCGTGATCAGCGATCTGTACTAGTCGAGAAAAGCTGATTGCTTAACCCGGGTACTTGTTACACAGGGATGATCACCTTTCGAGGTCATCATTCCTAATAAAAACCCAAAACAACAGACGATAGGAGGAAGCAAAATGGCAAAAGTAAATGGTGGACTTCTCTTTGCGAAGGCACTTAAGAATGAAGGCGTCGAGTGTGTTTTTGCCCTGTGCGGCGGCCATATCATGCCGATTTTTTACGGATTGCGCGAAGTGGGGATCGAAATTATCGATTTCCGTCACGAGTGCGATGCTGCCTATGCAGCGGATGCATATGCCCAGGTAACCGGCAAGCCCGGTGTTGTGCTCACCACGGCAGGCCCCGGTATCTCGGATACGGTCACTGCCATGCTGGAATCAATGCATCACGGAAACCCGGTAGTACATATCGGCGGAGCATCCCCGGTAAAGGAAAATGACACCGGTCCTCTTCAGGATATGCCGACACTTCAGGTCCTTGCCGACTGCACAAAGTGGGCACGTAAGATTTACACGACCCAGAGGATTCCGGAATATGTCGGCATGGCATTCAGGCATGCCCTGGACGATTTCCCCGGCCCGGTGTACCTCGAGTGCGCCACCGATATCGTCGGAGCATTCGTGGAAGAAGACGATGTGGTATTCCCGGTCAACTACCGCACCGATGCCCAGCCGTTCGGCGACCCGTCACTCATCGATAAAGCCGCGGACCTCCTGATCAATGCACAGAGCCCGGCTGTTATCCTTGGTGCAGGTGCAAGATATTCAATCCAGTATGGCGAAGAAGCAATCCCGGAACTTGTTGACTACCTCAAACTCCCGGTCGGCTGTCAGGAGATGACCCGGGGTCTTGTTGCCGACGAGAGCAAGAATCCTCAGTTCAAGATGATGGGTGCGGTTCCCGGTGCCGATGTGGTTCTCGCCCTTGGTGTTCATTTCAACTACCGGATGGCAAAAGGAAAGGCCCCGCTCTTCAGACCGGATGTAAAAATAATCCAGGTCCATACCGACAAGACCAAGATCGGCTACAATGCACCGGCAGAGATCGGTATTGTGGGCGGTGCAGGCGCTGTTGCCAAGCAGCTCCTTGAGGCCGTTAAGGCAAAGACCGCAAAGAAAGAAGACCTCACCTGGCTCAAAAAGGCAGGCGAGATTGTCAAGACCGTGGCAACACCCTGGATCCAAGGTCTCATGGCAGAAGGTAACCCGATCCATCCCGGCCGCTGTGCTGGTGAAGTGGGCAAATTCCTTGCTACCGAAGGGCAGGATTGGACCGTCATAGCAGACGGCGGCGATGCAGCCCAGTGGATCAAGGCAGCAGTAAGCGCCCGCCGCAACAATCAGGTTATCTGCTACGGCCCGAATGGGACCATCGGTGTCGGTGCAGGCTTCACCATCGGTGCCTGGGCTGCGAACAAAAAACCGGTGCTTTGGTATACCGGCGACGGCAGCTTTGGATTCTACACCATGGAGCTCGACACCATGGCACGGCTCGGCATCCCGGTGGTGGTCGTCATTTCAAATGACTCTGCCTGGGGCATGATCAAACTTTCCGAAGGCATTGCACGTGAGGATATTATCAAGGAAAAGGGCCACTGCAACGTAGACCTGCACCACATGCGCGCATACGAGAAGCTTCCGGAAGTATGGGGTGGTTACGGCGAACTGGTGACCGAGGCCGATCAGATCGTTCCTGCCATCCAGCGTGCGGTCGCAAACGGCAAGCCATCCATCATCAACGTGGAAGTGGACAAGGAGAACATGAGCCCGATCACCAAAGGTTTCAGTGAGTCCATGAAACAGGGAATGAAATCCAGTTATTAATTAAACTCATGCAGCGGCAGGTACACCCTGCTGCTGCATATACAGCACCACGAAAGACTACCAAGACTCTTTTGCAGACGTTCTCCAACCGGAATCGGCTGCAGAAAAGGAGGACTATTAACATGGCAGATATGATGAAGGCAGTAAAGTTAGAAGGACCGAAAAAGCTCAAGGTCGAGGAGATACCGGTTCCTCAACCTGATGGTAAGAATGTTTTAGTAAAGGTGTCGACGGTCGGCATCTGCGGTTCCGACCTGCACATCTGGGAAAATGGCGATCGCGTGGGTCTGATCATGGGACATGAATTTGCCGGGACCGTGGCAGATCCGGGCTCAAGGGAAGACCTGAACGTCGGCGACCGGGTCACCGTGATCCCGCTGAATCCCTGTGGAGAGTGTCCGATATGCAAGGATCCGCGGTTTCATACGTGTATGAACAGCTTGAAGAACGGATCTCCTGGTGTGACTTCTGCAGGGGCATATACCGGGTATTTCTCATCGCGTCCCGACATGGTCCGGAAGCTTCCCGATACCGTAAACGATATTGAAGCGGCAATGATCGAACCTGCCGCCGGATCGCTGCATGCCGTCAGACTGGCCCAGGTATCGCCGGGAGAAAAAGTGCTGGTCATAGGCGGCGGTGTCATCGGGATGCTCTGTGCTGCATGGGCAAGGATTCATGGTGCTTCGTACGTTGCCATTACCGAGCCGAACGACCTGCGAGCGGAAAAGGCCCGCGAGATGGGCGACGCCCATGATGTATTCGATGCCAAGGATCCGGAACTGGGTGACAAACTGCTCAAGGGAGCCAAAGGAATGTTTGACAAAGCCATTGACTGCTCTGCAGCAGCTTCAGGTATCAATGCAGGCATCATGGCGCTGAGGCCGAAGGGAATACTGGTATTCATGGGTATAAGCTATAAACCGGTCCCCATCATGACACTCATTTCCTGCCTGAGAGAGCATAATTTTGTCGGCGATATCGGTTATACCATTGCAGAGTTTGAGCATACCATGGATATGATTTCGCGCAAGGTTCTCGAGACCGAGCGGTTTGTAGAAGATGCAACAATCGTCCTTGACGATGTCCAGGCAGCATTCGAACGCCTGAGTTCCGGAAGCACGAAAGAGGTAAAGATAATAATCGAGCCCTGATACTCATTCATGGCAGCGAGACGGCTATCTCGATAATTACTTCGGAAGATAGGACGAGTCTCCGCCATGCCCCTTCCCGTGGAGATACTCTAGTGCGCAGGGTATCTCCACGGTATATTCATGATGAGAAGCGCACTGTTTAAGATACCTGATTGCCAAACAGGCAATATGTGTTCCATGAGGTGGGAATAATGAACAGCAATGTAAGTCTTCAGGTACTCCCTATTGTTGATGATGCCGATGCCTATGCGGTTGTGGACAAGGTCATTGAACTCATTGAGTCCTCCGGGGTAAACTACGTGGTTGGCCCCATGGAAACAACCATGGAGGGGGACCTGAACCTGCTGATGGCGATCGTCATCAAGGCCCAGGAACTCTGCGTGAGCTGCGGCGCCAGGAGGGTTATCTCCGTTGTCAAGATCGATTATAAACCGGACGGCATAAGCATCCAGGAGAAGATCGGTAAGTATCGCTCAAAAGATTGAATCCATATCATTTCTTGTCATATTCAGGGTTTTATGGGTAGGATGGAGCAATACTCCTGACCTGGCGGGCCGGCTGTGATTTCGCTTGACCTGGCCGGTTTTTTAAAAGATGGATACCACATATTTTATTGATTTTGACGGCACTATCACAACAGTAGATACTACTGCCGCCATGGCACGGGCCTTTGTTCCCAGGGCCGATTTCCCCGCGATTATGAGGATTACCGAGCTGTGGGAGAGGAAAGAACTCTCAACCCGGGAGTGTGCCGAGCAGATTTTTGGCTATTTTAACGCCGACCTCGATGATATGCTCCGGTTGCTCGGGACAGTTGAGATTGATCCTGGTTTCTTGGAGTTCGTTGATATCTGCCGACGTGAAAAAGACCCCATATACGTGCTCAGCGACGGTTTCGATCTCGGTATACGGACAGTCTTTAAGAAATATTCACTCGATGTCCCCTTCTATTCAAACACCATGCTCTATGATGACGGTTTTCATGTGGAATGCCCGCATGCAAACCTTAAATGCGGCCATTGCGGGGTGTGTAAGACATCGCTCCTGCAAAGACTGAAAGAACCGGGGCACACGTGCATCTATATCGGTGACGGCTATTCCGATATCTGCCCTGCCGGGCATGCCGATACCGTGTTCGCCAAGGAGCCGTTATTTACCCTGTGCAGGAAGGGTGACATTGATGCCGTCGGATTTGCCTCTTTCAGAGATATCATAGAGATGCTCAATGGTGCGGCCTCTGGATAGGAGAACTTTTTATTGATTCATCAAGGGAGGACAACACCATGAAGATGCTGATACTGTCCAACGGAGATTACGGTGAGCCTGCCTGGTATCGAAACCAGGCGTCAGGCTTTTCCAGGATTATCTGTGCCGACGGCGCAGCAAAGATGGCATGCAAGATCGGCATAACGCCCGATCTTGTAGTCGGAGATATGGACTCCATCCCGGCAGATGACCGTGAACGGCTTACACAGGAAGGTTCACAGTTTATCGTCTATCCACCGGAGAAAGACCTGACCGATACCCAGATTGCCTATGAGCTTGCCAGGGAGGAGGGAGCCTCTTCAGTAACTGTCTGGGGCGGTGTAGGGTCGCGTCTGGACCATACCCTGTCCACCATATGTAATGCGTTCTCGCTGGTTGAATGCGGTATCGATGTATGTTTTACTTCCCCTGTGGTGTCGATCCATCTCGTGAAGGGCGCCAGGGTGCTGAGAGGAGAAGTCGGCGATACCGTGTCCCTGATCGTGTTAACCGACGAGGCCTGTGGTGTGACGCTCAAGGGGTTTCGCTATCCACTTGTCGATGCAACTATTGAAGGCCGATGGCAGTGTTGCGTCTCCAATGTCATGACGGTCAACAAGGCTCTTATCGAGGTCGCCTCTGGCAATGTAGCCGTATTTCACTACCATCGGCTGCCTGATTAGGATTGTGTCTGTATGCCTGTTATCCCATACCGCCTGTACGTTTTGCATATAGAGTGGAAACAGTGACTGCATCCTGCACCTCTTAACTGAGTGCACATGATCTGCCGGCGAGTTGCCGGATGCGGTAGTTCGATATAGTGACACACCTAGTCCTCATACCGACAAAAAATCGGGTCACTCATGACACTTGTTATAAAAACCTGTGATATCAGAATGATATGATCATGTCGGAACAGGTATATATCTTGCTCACATAGATTAACCGGAGAATATCTTCCTGAACAGGGCATGCGTGAGTGGACGTCGACATTGTCGAGACTGCACCGGCGGGGAGTTTTTTCGGATGCAAGAATTGCAAGAAGAGAGGAGACATCCATGAGAGAGCTCAAGCATATACTGAAACCCATCAGAATAAAATCGCTTGAACTGAAAAATCGCGTGGTCATGCCCCCAATGGCAACAATGCTCGGGAACCTGGACAGCTCAGTCAGTGACGCTCTGGTGGCATATATTACTCGGCGTGCAAAAGGTGGTGCCGGCCTTATCATCCCTGAATATATTTCGGTTATGGAAAACGGCATAGCCGCTCCCATGGCGCTTGGAATATGGGATGACCGGTTCATTCCCGGGCTTTCCATGCTGTGCGATGCCGTGCACGGCCAGGGCAGCAGGATCTGTCTGCAGCTTCACCACTGCGGACGGGAGACCAGGTACAAGCTGCAGACCGGTGATGCCTTTGCGCCTTCGGCCCTTCCCAGTTTCATCCTGGGTATAAAACCCAGGGAGATGACACGGGAGGACATTCAGGATCTGATAAATGCCTATGGAGACGCGGCGGTACGTGCCCGCGAAGCCGGAGCGGATGCTCTCGAGGTTCACTCGGCCCATGGCTATTTGTTGAATCAGTTTCTCTGCGGACATGCGAACCAGAGGAGTGATGAATATGGCGGGGACATGCATAACCGATCCCGCATACACCGGGAAGTACTGCAGGAGATCAGAAAACGGATGGGGGATGACTACCCCATATTCCTGAGGATCTCCGTTGAAGAAAACCTTCACGTGGAAGGAGGATACAGCGTTGAAGATATCCAGCCCATCATGCCCTCCCTGGTAGAGGCCGGGGCTGATGTGATCGATGTATCGTTTGCGACCCAGGGGCTTCCTCCTGCCGGATTCTCGGCACCGTACGAATCAGCTCCCGGCTTCAAGGCACATCTTGCACGCAAGGTCAAGGAGATGGTGGATGTTCCGGTCATCTCCGTAGGCAGGTATACAAACCTTTTCCAGGCCGACGAGGTCATTGCAAGGGGAGACACGGACCTGGTGGCATTCGGCCGGCAGCACCTGGCTGACCCGGATTTCCTTATCAACGCGATACAGGGGCGTCCTCAGGATACTGTCGAGTGCATAGCCTGCAGACAGGGCTGTATCGAGCGCCTGATATTCGACGGTAAGAGTCTCAGGTGTGCCATAAATCCCGAGACCGGCCAGGAGCTGGTCTATCCAAAGGGGCCTGCAGGGAAAAGGAGTTCTGTCTGGATTATCGGAGCCGGTCCAGCCGGCCTGACCGCTGCATTCGAAGCTGCCCGTCTGGGACATACGGTAACGCTGTTTGACAGTAATGATTCAACCGGCGGACAGGTCCGATTCGGGGCCATGGCGCCATATAAACAGGTCTATGGTGACTGGATCCAGACCCTGACCGTCAAAGTCAGGAACCTGGGGGTCGATATCCGTACCAACACACATGTCACAGAGACCATGATCATTGAAGGGGACCCGGATCACGTAATCCTGGCCACAGGAGGCGTCAAGGTAACCCCCCTCATCGAAGGAATCAGATTGCCGCATGTATGCAGTGCCGCGCAGATTCTGATGGGAGAGGTCGAGCCAAAGGATAATGCGCTGGTAATCGGGGCAGGGCTCGTGGGACTGGAGACCGCGGATTATATCCGTGCGCGGGGTAGTAACAACCTGAAGGTTATCGAGATGCTTCCTGAAAAACAGGTCAATCCAGCAACAACTCATGGCTACATGCTCTACAAAAGGCTCAAACATGCAGGATACAGCCGCATGTTCAATACGGAAGTCAAAAGAATCGAAGAAAGCTCGGTTAAGGTATGCATCAACTCTAAAGAACAGATGCTCTCTCCGGTTGATCAGGTAATCATAGCCGTGGGGGTGACACCCCGTTCGGATCTGAAAGATGTTCTTAAGGAAAGAGGCATACCCCATCATGTCGTCGGGGATGCCCTGAAGGCTCGCCGTATCATGGAAGCAACCGAAGAGGGCGGTAAAGCCGCCTGGGAATTGTAATGTCCTCTTCTGTACTTGTATAGCGTGAATCCCCGGCAGGTTGTGTCCTCCCTCATCCGGGACCCATCTGCCGGGGATGCCTCACGCACGTATGAATTCTTTGGAGATAACGTTGGAATTTCTGATTACAAGGGATGATGTATATTCCGGGACATATGCCGGGATATGATGGAAACAGCATTTCCCTTGGTATATGCCCCGGTAGGAACGGATAAGACCTGCTAGTTCACCAGATGATGCTGAAATGCATACATGATAAGATGCGCATTGCTGGTGATGTTCAATTTGTCGAATATCCTGGTTTTGTAGGTGCTGACTGTCTTAACACTCAGTGCAAGCTCTCTGCTGACCTCGGTTATGGTTTTCCCCACGCTCATGAGCGACATAACCTGTCTTTCACGATGCGAGAGAAGCTCATGGGGCAGTCTTTTTACCTCCCAATCAACAGGGCAGGTGAATTGCTCTTCCATATCGGGGGAGATGTAGGGGTTGCCGTTCGTGATGGTGTTGATTGCCCTGAGCAACTCCTCATTGGAACTGGTCTTTAGAAAATATCCATTTGCACCGGCACGCATCAGAGGTGCCGCAGCAGTTTCTTCATTAGACGATCCCAGAGCGAGAATCGCAGTGTCGGGATGTTTCTTTCTGATGTCCTGTATAACATCAAGCAGGTAGGTATCCGGCACATTAACGTCCATTAATACAAGGTCGCAGTGCTTCTCCTGAATGAACTCCATTAGTTCGGGGCTGAAATCGATCTCTCCGACAACGTTGACACGCAGCTGTTCTTTCAGGACGGTCTTGATCCCGAGGCGTTCCATGGGATAATCATCGGCAATTAATACCCTGATCTCTCCTCTGTCATAATGATCTTGTCCCTGACATTTCATGGTTCTTTTCTCCTGTTACGATTATTCTCAACAGTATGTCTGCTGATTCTATGTTTGTATAAAGCAATGGATGTGCCAAGAAGAAGCAGATTGTAATATACTATAATCATTGAACTAATCAAAGCTCATGCCGTGCTGTGGCGAAAGAGAGACAGGAGTTGACACATAAATGACATATTGTGCGGTCCAAAAAAGTATCAACAAATTAAATAAGATGACATCTCTATCATTATCAGAGTCTGATGACCTGATCCAGGCAGTCCATGAGATGTTCGACACAAATACGTTCCTTGGCGGACAGAGGCATATTCGAAAGGGTCGATCCGTAATATGCATTGATCACAGTTGTTGAAGACTGGTCGATCATCTTCAGGATCTTTTTGATGTCGCCGGTATGAAGATAGAGGGTGATATCGTTGATGAAGAGGATATCCTTGAAGTGGTCAATATATGTATCGAGCAGACGCTCTATCGTGTGGGCATTGCGCCTGGCCAGGTTGAGGATTTCGTGCTCATCACGGCCTGTCAGCCTTGGGGCCGTAATGTCGGCTGTTAAATAGAGGATACCGTGTGAATCGGGGGGTACCATCTTGCCCCCGATCCCGCTTACGGATGCGGGGGCAAAATCGAGAACAGCGATATCACTCATGCCGGATTCGAGAAATGCCTTCAGGATCTGCAGGCTGTAGAGGGTCTTGCCTGAATTCACATCTCCAACTATGAGAGTCTTTCGACCCAGGAATTCATGTACACCCATGTGCTCACCCATATTCCCTCTCCCCACGTATCCTCAGGCGCCCTTTGGCTGTTTTTTCCTTCCAATGTCCGTCTACAGTATTCCGATCCTGCTTGTGATGAATCGCAGGGCCAGGAAAGTCGTCACCAGGAAAGTAAAGATGCCCAGCACATTGAGCAGTAGAGAATTCTTATGCTCACCTGCCACATCCTCTCTGTTAAGCAGGTAGATGATAATGGCGATAATCAGTGGTGTTCCGCACAGTCCCAGTGCCAGCATGAGCGGCAGGAGGAGGAAGAATCCCCCTTTCAGTAAAGGACCGAAGGCAGCCAGGGAACAACCGGCAACAATGGCGAGATTCATCCTGCGGTCTTTTCTGTGCAGCGGCCAGCCCATGGCGTCGCCAAAGAAGTAGACCCCTGCCAGGACAGTGGGAGACAGTGTGGAGAACGCAGCTCCCCACAGCCCGAGCATGAAGATCCGCATGGCATTTTTTCCCAGAAGCGGCTCAAGGCTCATGGCGGCATCGGTTGCTGTCTTGACAGTGATGTGGTTCGGATGCAGTACGGAGGCGGCAACGAGAAATATGATCACGCTGTAGAGTCCGAAGGCAAGTCCCATGGATGCGGTGTTGTCGAAAAACGCCAGTTTGAGCTCATTTCTTCCCCACATCTTCGCATTGGTGGTGTAGGTGTGCATGCCGATAATGGTAATGTGTACGGCCCCGCCCATGATGGCCGCCATCATCAGCGCGGAGTCCATGCCGCCCGGCAGGTTCGGCACAAGTCCTGAAGCAATACCGCTCCATGACAGATCGGCCATACCGAGCGTAGTGACGAATGCTGCCAGGATAAAGACAACCAGGAGTTTGCACAGCCGTTCGAACCAGTGGTAGCCGCCCTTTATCAGGAATAGTGCTAAAATAACCGCATAGGCACAACCCCACAGAGGGGATGCAATCCCGGTAACCAGAGCGGTCACACCTGCCAGGGCGTTCATCAGCACCAGGGCCGCCAGCCAGGTCACCAGCAGGGCATCGAGGGTGACGATCCAGCCAAAGACCGTTCCGAACCGGTCTTTCACCGTGGCAATGATGCCCCGTCCTTCCAGGATACCTATCCTGGCCGCCATATACTGGGCCGTGGCACCGAACAGTACGCTCAGGAGCACGACCCAGAGCATGTTGTAGGAATAGGTTGCACCTGCAATACACAGGCTTGCCAGTGTGGCCGGACCGCTGGCGTCAGCGGCAATGATCCAGGCAGGCCCCATGCGGGCGGCATAGCTTCTCCAGACCTGCAGTTTATTCGGACGGGTGAGTACGGCGTTATTCATCATGAGACTCCTTCTTTTGTAACCGTCTGTTATGTTTGACCGCACTTCTTAAAAGTTCTTTATGAGTGCAGCAGCCTTGACGGGATGCTGGATCAGACCAGAGGCCAGCGCAAAGTCAGCAAATGCCTGCCACCGGGCCACATCATGCGTCTGGGTACTTGCATACAGAGGGAGCGTGACATCAAACGCCTTGGACTCCATGCTCCTGTCCGCCTCGGGAACTGCTTTGAAATAGGTTGCCAGAGCCTTGTCCGGATCCTGCCTGGTTATGGTGATGGCCTTTTCGATGGCTTTGATAAAAGCCCGGATGGCCGAGGGGTTCTTCTTCAATATCTGCATCCCGGTGATGAAGACGAGTTCGTCGTAGTCCGGGATGCCGAACTTGCAGGGCTCGAAATAGCTCGCCGGATACCCTTTCTCCTTCAGTTCAACGGCCTCGTAGTTTTTGTAGGGACCCATGATGGCATCCACCTTGCCCGAGACCAAAGACGGGATTATGGTAAAGCCGACATTTATCGGGGTATATGACTTGATGTCATTTTTATCTGCAAAGGCCTTGAGCAGGATGTCCTCCATGCCGGGCACGGTGTAGCCGATCCTGAGGCCTTCAAGGTCCTTTGGTTTGTAAATGCCCTTGCCGTCAAGAAAGAGCAGTACTCCCAGGGGGTGTTCCACGAGGCGTCCCACCACAACTATGGGAAGTTTCTGCGATGCCGCCGCAACTGCCTGCGGTTCGTAGGAAACAGCGATATCAACCTTGTGCATTGCCGCCAGTTTCAGGGCATCGGTGGTGTCCGAGGGTGTCAGGATATCGACCTTAAGGCCTGCATCGGCAAAGATTCCCTCCTGCTGTGCGACATAGATCGGAAGATGATCGATATTGGGAAACCAGTCCAGCATGAGGGTCAGTGTCTGTGCTGCATGCACAGGAGTGGTTGCCAGTAAGAAAACCAGGATAATCAGCAGCTTTTTGTTCATTGTCGTATTCTCCTTGATTCATTATTTATTTCCATGTGATGACCTTTCGTTCCAGGTAGCCCACGAATCCCCACAGGCACAGGCCCATAATGGTGAGCCAGGCAATCGCTGCAAATACCAGATCGACCTTGAGGCGTGCATTGGCCTGGATCATCAGGTACCCGAGCCCTTTCTGTGCTCCGACCCATTCACCGATCACCGCGCCGATGGTGGCCACGGTTACTCCCACCTTGAGCCCGGAAAAGAAATGCGGCAGGGCCCAGGGCCAGTATAAAAGCCGCATGGTTTTCCAGAACCCCGCTCCCATGAGGCGGAAGAGCATGACGTATTCCCGGCCGCAGTTCTTGAATCCTTCCAGCATACTCACGGTGATGGGGAAGAAAATGATGATGGCGGCCATGAGCACCTTGCTCGCAATACCGTAGCCGAGCCACACCACGAGCAGCGGTGCCAGGGCAAAGACCGGAATGGCCTGTGACGCCACCAGGAAAGGGGCCAGAGTTTTTTCCACCGATGGGTGGGCAAACATGAGAACAGAAAGCGGTACGGCAATCATGAGAGCCAGGGTAATACCCAGCAGGATCTCGCCCGCCGTGGTCCCGGCATGGACCAGCAGAAGGGGCGCCTGAGAGATACCCGTGGATACAATGTGCGTGGGCGTGGGCACAATGAAATCCGGAACGTTCAGGATGCGGCACGCCGTCTCCCATGCAGCGAGAAGGAAAAACACCGTAACAGCAGGGATGATCCTAGTATGAACCGTCACGCATGTCCTCCTGCAGGTGAGAAAGGATTTTCTCCTTATACTCCATCAGCTGCGGATCGCTGATCCGTCTCGGTTTGGGGTGGTTCAGAACAATGCGCTGCATTATCCGCATGGGCGCCCTGCTCAAAATCAATAGTTCATCGGCCAGCAGCAATGCTTCCTCCACATCGTGGGTGATCATGAGCAGGGTTTTGTTGAAATCCTTCTGGAGCATGAGCAGCAGAGCCTGCAGGCTCGTGCGGGTAATGGCATCCAGGGCGGAAAGTGGTTCGTCCAGGAGGACCAGCTCATGCTCGAACATCAATGTCCTCACCAGAGCGCAGCGCTGGCGCATGCCGCCTGAGACCTGGTGGGGACGATACTCTTCGAATCCCTGCAGACCGAGTCGGTCGAAGAGTTTCAGGGCCCTGGTATGGACTTTTTCGTTCTCTCTGCCGGCAATCTTCTCCGGGAGCAGGGCATTGTCCATGAGGGTCAGCCATGGCAGCAGGAGATCCTTTTGCTGCATGTAGGCGGCAGCGCTACTCAGGTTCGGCAGTTCTTTTCCCCGCCAGTCTATCCGGCCCGCATCCTTTGGCACGATACCGGTGAGCACATCGAACAGTGTGCTCTTGCCGCACCCGGACGGTCCGATAAGCACGGTAAATCCGTTCCGCTTCACATCAAGGCTGAATCCGTCCAGCACGTCGAGATCTTCAAAGCTCTTGCTCAGGCCTGCTATGCTCAACATGTCCGTTGTCCCTCATGAGGAGAGGCGGTCATACAAGAAGACAGGTTCATAACCGGATAGCACCTCCATCCATCAGACCGGCCATGAAGCGCTTGTGTAGACGCTATCCCAGTACAGGTACTCGTAGCGGCTGGCGGTCAGGAAAACGTCTTTAAGCCGTTCGGAGGGCACCTGTCCGGCAAGGTTGTCCACGAGATCTTTCAGCTTGTTCAGCAGTTTTACATAGTCATCGGAGACATACACTGAGGCCCAGTCTCTGTATGTCAGGTTCTCATTCCTGCTGAGGGCATCCCGGTGGAAGAGTGCTATCTCATGGTATGACCAGAAGCAGGGCAAGACAGCTGTCAATGCCTCTGCGGTGGTTCTTGTCGCACTTATAGCAAGCAGAAAACTCCTGTATGACACGTTGACCGGCAGGGGCTCGGTAGCTGCCGCATCCTGCAGATCATATCCCAGGCGGCCCAGGTACTCTTCATACCCTTTGAATTCCCCTGTGGCTTCGAGATGCGCGATCTCCACGATCTCTTTCATCACCACAACTGAGTCGACCCTGGAAGCAATCAGGCTGAAATTCCTGATGGCATCGGTCAGGTAGGTGTAGTCCTGCAGTATGTATGCTTTGAATTTATCCATGGGCAGGCTGCCGTTATAGAGTTCCACGACAAACGGCAGTTCCATGATACTCGACCAGACCGGTTGGGCTTGTGTTCTCAGCCGTTGCGTTATCTTCATGTCATTTCCCCGGCTGAGAGGTGGCCTCTTTCAAGGCTGCCGATATCCTCAGGACCTTGCTCACGACCTCGTCGGGAGAAGCTCCCAGCACCCGTACGATGGGTTCCTTGCCGATGCCTCCGCGGTCGAAGATGACATCAGGCACGTATCCCGCTCTCGAGATAGCATCGTGTGTCCCCCACTCAAGGGACGACCCCTCCCTTTTCCTGACATCTTCGGGCTCATCGTCCCGGCTGAACGATGCTACCTTGAATCCGGCCTCGTTGCAGACCCGCACGATCTCCTCGGAGAACAGCAGCGCCATGGCGCTCCGGCATCTTCTGTCATAGCGCAGTGCGGTCAGAATGATCCTGGCCACATGGCTTGATGCACCGAATTCCGGATCGTGAAGTGTCTCGGCATCACCGCCCACCCTTATGATCCGCCCTGGTACGGCAGCCACGTTTTCAGTGCTGTCGGCATAGGGCAGGGCATAGCCGAGATTGGACTGGATCTCCGGAACGATGTTGCCGCAGCGTGCCTGCTTCAACCGATAGACGGCCTTTTTCAGTTCCTGTATGCACGTATAGCGCTCACTCTCATTCAACAGTGCCGCAGCATGATTGGTGGGGCCGTGGCCGCCGCCGATCCTCAGGGAGAATTTGATGGCAGTGGTTATGTATTGTTTGGCCTGCCTGATAGCTTCCGGCACGTCCAGACCCTGGGCAAGCCCTGTTGCAATAGCTGCGGAAAAGGTGCATCCGGTACCATGGGTGTCTGAAGTTTCGAACCGGGGAGAGGCATATTCATGGAACGCTGCTCCGTCATACAGGATATCTTTTGCATCACCGGTTAAATGTCCTCCCTTAATAAGAACATTCGCTGCTCCCAGTTCATGTATCTTTACCGCCGCCTGCCTTACGTCGTCATCCGTGCTGATCTTCAGGCCGGAGAGGACCTCGGCCTCGGGAATGTTCGGGGTAACGATAAGTGACAGAGGGATAAGTTTTTCCTTCAGGGTCTTGATGGCATCTTCCCGGATGAGTGCGGCACCGCCTTTGGCCACCATGACAGGATCAAGCACGAGGGCCTTAATGCTGTAGTCCTGTACCTTCTTCGCAACGATCTCCATGATCCGTGTACTGGCAAGCATGCCGATCTTGGCCGCATCGACGCCGATATCGCCTACTACCGCATCGAACTGGGCCTTGATAAAATCAGGAGGTACTTCATGTATTCCATGAACCCCCAGTGTGTTCTGTGCCGTCAGTGCGGTAATCACACTCATGCCGAATCCCCCCAGCACCGTGATGGTCTTCAGGTCCGCCTGGATTCCGGCTCCTCCGCCACTGTCCGATCCTGCAATGGTAAGGACTCTTGGTATCTCCATTATGTAGCTCTCCTTTCCGGGCTTTTGCCCTTCCGTGCCGGGTGCCTGTAAAACAAAAGCGGGATACCCTGATCCGGGTATCCCGCTCATATATTTCCTGCGTTTCTCCCTCCGCTGGCATTACCCAGATCAGGTTCAAAGGGTATTATCTCAGCCCGTTCGGGCACCCCTGAAAATCTGCTATATTTTTTCTGTTACCTCTTTATACTGCCGATTGCTTTGATGAACAATCTTTTTTAAGCACAAACTCTCATGTCCGTGCTACGGAGTTTAACACCGGCGTTATCTAAGACAGGAAGACTGCGCCGCCGTCCACATTGATGTTCTGAGCGGTGATGTTCTTTGCCCCCTCAGAACACAGGAACATGATTGTGAAGGCTATATCTTCCTCGGTCTGCTCCCTCTTGAGTGGAACCAGCTTCTGGATCATGGCATCGAATATCTGCCGTGCCGAAAGATTCATCTTGGCTGCCCTGGCATCAAAATACGGATTCTGGTTGTAGATCGGTGTCCAGATCCAGCCCGGGCATACCCCGTTTACGTTGATGTTGAATGGTGCCAGGTCATATGCCAGGCTGCGGGTTAAACTGATGCTGGCAGCCTTTGATGCCCCGTAATGAGGTACCAGTGCTGGGGCCATCTTCCCTGCGATAGAAGATACGTTGACGATCTTGCCGTTTTTCTGTTCTTTAAAAATGTCGTAGACCGCCTGGCAGCAGTATACCTGTCCCCTCAGGTTGACCTGGTAGGTCAGATCCCACTGCTCGGTTGTCAGGTCTGTGAATACCGAGGATGGTCCCGACCCCGGCACTCCTGCGACGTTGACCAGGATATCGACTCCGCCATAGGTATCCACTGTGGTTTTCACGATATTCTCTGCCGATTCCTTGCTGGTCACATCGAGTTCCACGAAAATCGCTTCACCGCCGGCTGCCTTGATTTCTTCCACTGTCTGCTTTCCCATGTCAACCTTGACATCACCGATAACCACCTTTGCCCCTGCTTTGGCAAACTGCACTGCAGTTTCCTTGCCCAGTCCTCCTGATGCACCTGTTATGATAGCTACCTTATCAGTGAAATCAAATTTGATATCCATTGTTACCCCCTATACATAGTTGTTTTGTGAAACCGAGAATGCTTGTATCTAGATGTTGAGAGCATGAATTCTTACGTGGTGCCGGTAATGCTCTCTGCTCTTGAAGAGATGTCTGGCAAGAGGTATGCCAAACAATGATTAATATAGTATATTGAAAATATTGTTTAAATAATGTTTCTTGTGCGATATCAGGGAGAGATGACGATATGGAAACTGGGCATGTCGCCATTGCAACAATAGCCTTGACCTGATAGCCCCTCTCCTTTAATATGACATGGTAGTTGCAACAAAGGAGCCTGCACATGGCAGATCAGCAGCATGAGTTTTCACCTGCGCAATGGGAATTCCTCTCAGTATTGGATGCCTTTGGCGAGCCTGTTCACATTGATATCGTCAGTCTTATTGCTCCGCTTACACCGGGGGCGCTCTTCGATCTTATCCGGTATACCACAAATGCCGGCTGGCTTGTTCATTCAGATGACAATCTGGTCTGCCTGAATGAGAATGTCCCCGAACAGGTCAGCACTGAGATCGGCCATATCAATACCGCGGATAAGGTCTCTTCTATCCTGGACAAGCTGAAGGATCTCGATCTCCTGGATCAGCTCAGCCCGGACATCCAGAACAACCTGCTGGAGAAGTCAGAACAGCCCTACGAAGCCTGTATGCAGCTGTACGATCTCTATAAGGGTGCCATGGAACGCAAAGACCTGGAGGGGGCCATGCTGCATCTTGATGATATCGTGAGCAGGCTGCAGCCCCGGATAGGCGAGCCGCAATATGATGCTATCTTTGTACAGTCCGTCCTTGACCTGTCCTATCTGAGATCCCGCTTATTGACAGATCTTGGAGGATTGACCGATCTCCTGGAGCAGGCAATTGAGGCTGCAAAGCGTATGGGAGATCGACGTTCCCAGGCATTGCTGAGCCTTCACATGGGACGTCTGTCCCATTTCAATGAAAAGTTTTCCGGTACCCTGGGAATACTGTCATCAGGTCTTGAGCAGGTCAGGAAACTGGGAGATGAGGACATTGTTTCCAGGGCCGAAGAATTCCAGGGGCTCTACTGTTATATCCAGGGTATGTATGACGAGGCGGCCAAACATCTGGAACAGGCTGTCCAGAAAGCAATTGCTGAAGAAGTCCCATCTCTTGTGAGCTACCATACCCCTATCTATCTTGCCATATGCACTGCCCTTCTCGGCCAGTTCCACCGCTCGGTAGGGGTGCTCGACGGATACTGGCGCCGGTCACAGATTGAAGGTGCACATATGATGTCCACCTTGTTCAGGGCAATGCTGGGTACAGTACTGCTCATGATGGGGAAGAATCATGAAGCACTCTCTCACCTGCGATCTGCAGAGATCGAATCAAAAGCACAGAAAAATTATCGAGCCGTTTTCTGGGCGCAGCGGGCTATTTCGTATAATCTTTTCCTTGAGGGCCGTATCAGGGAGAGTTATGAAATGGCCATGGAGAACCTGGAGCGTGACAAGTATTCGCACAGCCAGCTCAAACGGTTTGTCTTCCCCTGGATGCTGGAGATGCTCTATGAATTCCACAAGAGGGGGTATAAACCTCTTCCTACCTATGACTTCGAACAGCAGATGGAAAAAATCATCAACGGGATCAACATCAATCTCAGGGGAGTAGCGCTTCGCATACGGGCATTACAGGCAGCAGAGGAAAACAGGGATGCGGCCTACATCAAGGCAATTCTGGAGAGAAGCGAAGCAGACCTGAAACGCTCCGGAGACCCCATCCAACTGGCCAAGACAAGGGTCGAGATGGCATCTCTGAGATTAAACGGTGGTGACCGGGAAGGAGCACAGAAACTTGCACTGCAGGCGTGGGAACTCCTGTCCGGATATGGTCAGGGATTTCTTGCCAAGCAGTTTCCCCAGGATATTCTGACCGATCTTTTGGGGATTAAATCCTTGAGGGAAGTACAGAGCCAGGATGACGAGTTTCTGGAACGATTCATTGACATGGTTGACGACTTCTTTCCCTCGCTCAACCTCGATGATCTGCTGGCCCGTGCCATTGCAGCCATAAGCCGGTTCTTCGGGGCCGAACGAGGCGGAATGTTCATGTTCGAAGGTGAGAGACCACAGCTGAGGACCGGCTACAACCTGACCCGGACCGAGGTGGAAACAGAGACGTTCAGGGCCAATCTGGACCTGGTGGTCAGGGCATACAGGAATAATCAGCCCCTGATTGTACATCCGAGAAAATCTCCGGGCAAGACCGCCCTTGATACGGTCTCAGCAATACTGTGCCTCCCTTTTGAACGTAAAAGCGACCATATTCGCGGGGTATTCTATCATGACTGCACCTATACTGATCATACCTTCGATTTCCTGGACAGGTCCATGCTGGTGCGGATCGCCCATCGCTTGAGCATCTATACCGAACGGATCGAAGACTATTTCCGCACCTTGGAGATGAGCACACGCGCAGAGTCTGAGGAAAATGCCTCGGAAGCGCACATGGAAGAATGGGAGATCAAGACGCGCAGCCCGATCATGATAGACCTGCTGAACCGGGCGAACCAGGTGGCCGATTCCGGGGCCTCGGTACTCATTCTCGGTGAGACCGGGGTGGGTAAAGAACTGCTGGCCCGGCACATCCATGCCATGAGCCCCTATAGCAGCGGTCCTTTTATCGAGGTCGATCTCTCCAGCATTCCGGAGACCCTGGTGGAGAGCGAGATGTTCGGTCACGAGAAAGGGGCCTTTACCGGGGCGGACCACCAGAAGAAGGGCCGCATAGAGCTGGCCCACAAGGGGACGCTCTTCATCGACGAAGTGGGTGATATCCCCAGGGCCATCCAGCTCAAGCTATTGCGTGCTCTGCAGGAGCGGACCTTTGTGAGGGTCGGAGGTACCCGGAAGCTTACTTCTGATTTCCGGCTCGTAGCTGCCACGAACAGGGATCTGGAAAAGGCGGTGGAGGAGGGAGAATTCCGCGAGGACCTGTACTACCGCCTCAACGTTGTACCGCTCACCGTGCCTGCGCTGAAAGACAGAGGCAGGGACGTTCTCTTTCTTGCTCAATATTTTCTTGAATACTATGCCCGGAAGTATAAGCGGAGGAATCTTGCGTTCAGGGATGAAGACAAGACAGCTCTTCGGGAGTATCACTGGCCGGGCAATGTTCGAGAGCTAAAGAACGTGATCGAGAGGGGGGTTATTCTCTCCAGCGGCGCCACCCCGGAGCTGAAACTTCCCATGGGAGCCAAGCCTGACCCTTCCGACCAGTTTGCCGCCAGACCCACGCTGGAAGGATTGCAGCGCATGTATATCAATCATATTCTGAACAAGACCGGGGGCAGGATCAGCGGTCCGGGAGGTGCTGCCGAGATACTGGGCATCAAGCGGACCACACTGTATTCTCGCATGAAGAATCTTGGTCTGGTATAACTACCTGTATCTTTAAAGACCAGATCCGGTACACTTCAGGCCGCTGTAAAGAGAACAGTATTTGTTGCTGCTAGGTACGTTTTGTCTTCCCTGCCCTGAATTTGCTCAGTGCAAGGGCGCTCAGGGCAAGAATTACCGTCAACAGACACAAACCGAGATCCATTATCCATACCGTAGTATAACTCCCGTTCATATCGAATACGTATCCGGCTACCGGAATGCCGACGGCAATTCCGAGTGTCAGAAAGCAGTGAATTACCGCAAAGACAAGAGCGTAACTCTTATGGCCTGCTATATCGGCTGTGAGAAGGGGAGGCAGAATAGTCTGTACCGTATTGCCCATGCCGAAAAATACGGCAAAAGCAAGTATCATCCACGTACTTTGAGCACCGAAAAGGGTGAGGATGGCAAGAAAAACCATACCATAGGCATACAGCACTCCCCTGACATGTCCGAACCGATCACAGAGAGCTCCCAGGAGAGGTTTGCCAACCACCAGGAGTCCCAAAAACAAGGCAACGATATTGGCTGCAAATGTCGGCGAATACCCGATGTCGGTAAGATATGACGGCAGATGCATCTGGATTCCGAAACACACGACGCCGGTGAGAAAGATGGATGCTCCGAGCAACCAGAACGATGCTGTTCTCAGGAATTCAGGCAGGGTGAGGCCATCTTCTGCGCATTGTTCTTCTGAAGTGCTGCCCGCTTTATACCCGTATGGTTTCAGGCCCATATCTTCGGGCCTGGCCCGAACGATGAAGACTGCTATGGGAATCGTTGTTATGCCCAGGATACAACCCAGAACCAGGTAGGCGGTCTGCCAACCATAGGTGAGTATCAGCCAGTTTGTGAGAGGATTGAATAAAAGACCGCCAATACCGCTGGCAGCAAATGCCAGTCCAAAGGCGAGTCCACGTTTTTCATCAAACCAGTTTGTTATCATCATCGATGCCGGGATAACATGTGTGCCTGCCAGGCCTACACCCAGGAACCCTGCGCACAGATAAAACTGCTGCAGGGTTGTGCACTGCGAGAGCAGGATGAAGGAAACTGTCGCCATCGTGGTACATATCCCCATCACCAAACGGATATTATACTGCGACAGCAGTTTTCCTACAGGTGGAGAAGCGAACATGGTGGACAGAGAGACAATGGTCATGAAAAATGAGAAATTACCCCGGGAAAAACCCAGGGACTGCACAATGGGCTTGAACAGTACACTCTGGCAATTGATGGCTATGCCTATACCGGTAAATAACAGGAAAAATGATCCAACAAGAATGAACCAGCCATAAAAGATCTTATGCGATGAATTGTTGCTCATGCCGTATGGTCTCCTTAATGTGTTCAAGATCTGCTTGTTTCCTCATGCGTATGTGTCATCCGTTATCCTTGCATCCACGTGTGTCCCGGGTGCGTGTTGTTACCTTCAGCGATGCATATGGGCAAGATATATGCCGCCTTGCAATCAGATATAACAATCTGTAAAAACGAATGGTATTGACAGGAATAGCGTATCTTCAATCGATGTGACGATATATAAACCGACTCTGACGGAATGGTAGCATTTGCCTTGACCCTGTTTCTCGTCTCATCTATAAAAGGATATCATCATAAGGAGACCGCTCATGGACATGCACCTTCCGGACCTTACGTCTTCTCAATGGGATTTTCTGGCAATACTGGAGGCCTTTGGTCAACCCTCTTCCGTAGACATTCTTTATGAACTGGTTCCGCTCTCACCCGGAGAGCTCATTAACCTCATAGGCACTACAAAAGAAATTGGCTGGATAGCTCAAGATGAGAACAATACGCTTGCGTTCAAAGATCCTTTGCCCAAAGCCGTTGTCGATAAACTGCGGAAGATTAACACGGCCGGCAGGATCAGCGCTTTGCAGAAGAGGATTCAGGAGCTCGGTCTGGACAAACGTATCAGTACAAGGATACGGGCAAACCTCCTGAGCCGTTCAGGGCACGAATATGAAGCCGCTGTCATGGAATATGATTTTGCCCTCAAGGCCATAGAACAAAGGAACTTCGGGATAGCACTGGAACATATTGAAAGGACCTTGAGCTCCCTGAGAAGAGGATTGGGGGACCGGGATTTCGACATGCTCTTTGTTCAGGCGTCTCTCACCTTATCGAACATACGCAGGCGTTTGAAGAAGGGATTGTCTGAGATTCCCAAGGTGCTGGAACAGGCCAGGATAGCCGCCGAACGCCAGGGTGACCGTCGGGCCAGAGCACTCGTCAATTTACATATCGGACGCAATTTTGTATTCCTCGATAAGCGGGATGAAGCCCTGCCTCTGCTTGAAGCAGGCCTTGAAGAAGTCAATGACCTGGGTGATAAAGACATTGTGTCACAGTCGGCAGAATTTGTCGGGATCTTTTATTTTATCCAAGGGCTCTACCGGGACGCTATCGACTATTTTGAGACCGCCCTGCACAGTGACACAACAGGCAGAGCATACCAGATCAATCCCGGCCTTCCGGTACTGCTCGCGTATTCCGCATTCCTGACGGGCCAGTATTCACGGGCGATCGGTGTACTGGACTCCCACTGGCGGCTGGCACTTATGGAATCCGATCGGGTGTCTGCAACCACATACAGGACTTCTCTGGGGCTGATCCTTTTGTTGATGGGATACAAGTCCCAGGCGATCCATCATCTCGAACGGGCGTTGGAGGAAGCACGAGCCCAGGATAATTACTGGTCCCTTTACGAGGCTGAAGGGGGTCTGGCGTACTATCACTTCACCGAAGGTCACCTGCAGGAAGCCTATGAAACGGCAGTGAAAGTCTGGTCTCAATCCGCTCAGGCAGATCCGTTTTCCCGCAGACCCATATGGGCACATGGACGCAGGATGTTCTATGAGTTCTATAAGCAGGGATATCCACCAGTTCCCGGATATGATTTCAAAGAAGAAATGGAAAGGATCCTGTCCGGAGTAAATGTGCACCTGCGGGGTGTTATCCTGCGAATACAAGCACAGATGGCCATGGAAGAGAACCGGGACTTCTCGGAGATCGAAACCTTGCTGGAAAAAAGCGAAGCCGACCTGAAACGCTCTGGAGACCCGATCTATCTGGCAAAGACCAGGATCGATCTGTCCCGGTTGAAAATCAGACGGGGAGATCGTGATGGTGCCCGGAAACTGGCGTTGCAGGCATGGGAGCTGTTGTCCGGTTATCCTCACGAGACCTTTCCCGAAGATCTCATGCCTCTGCTGGAGATCTCTCCTCAGTCAAAGGAACAGGGGAAGAGAGAGGACATCCTGAACCGCTTTATGAAAATGCTCGATGAGTTTTTCCCCTGTACCAATATGGAGGAATTCTATTATCGTATTGTTGTATCCGCCTGTCGTTTCATAGAGGCCGAGCGCGGCGGTTTGTTCGTATTCGGCAAAACGGAGCCATACCTCAAGGCCGGTTACAACCTGGCACAAGCAGAAGTGGAGACCGAGTCTTTCCGGTTCAGTATTGAGCAGGTGATCAAGGCACACAAGAATAACCGGCCTCTCGTTGTAAACCTTAAGCAGACGGAATCAAAGGATGTATCCCCAAGTACTGTGTCATCAATTCTCTGCCTGCCCTTCGAACAGGAGAGCACCCATCTCAAAGGTGTGCTCTACTATGACAGTACGTACGAAGACAAGGATTTTGAGCTGTACGGTATACACATCCTCAGAAGAATTTCGAGTTATCTGAGCACAAGTGCGGACCGGTTCAATGATTATTTCCATGCGTTGGAGAAGAGTTCTCTCCATGAGCCGGAAGAATCACTGCCTGTCCCGCATATGGAAGATTGGGAGATCAAGGCACACAGCCCCATCATGAAAGATCTGCTGGACCGCGCACATCGGGTGGCCGATTCCGAGGCCTCGGTGCTCATTCTCGGTGAGACCGGGGTTGGGAAAGAACTGCTGGCCCGGCACATCCATGCCATGAGTCCTTACCGCAGCGGCCCTTTTATAGAGATCGATCTCTCCAGTATTCCGGAGACCCTGGTGGAAAGTGAACTCTTCGGCCACGAGAAAGGGGCATTTACCGGGGCGGACCACCAGAAAAAAGGCCGCATGGAACTGGCCCACAAGGGGACGCTCTTCATCGACGAGGTGGGTGATATCCCCAAGGCCATCCAGATCAAGCTGCTCAGGGCTCTTCAGGAGCGGACCTTTGTCAGGGTCGGCGGGACCCGGAAACTCACCTCTGATTTCCGGCTCATAGCTGCCACGAACCGGGATCTGGAAAAGGCGGTGGAGGAGGGAGAATTCCGCGAGGACCTGTACTACCGGCTCAATGTCGTGCCGCTCACCGTGCCTGCGCTGAAAGAAAGGGGGAAGGACGTTCTCCTTCTTGCTCAGCATTTTCTTGAGCATTATGCCCGGAAGTACAAGCGGAGGAATCTTGAGTTCAGGGATGAAGACAAGGCAGCTTTGCGGGATTATCACTGGCCGGGCAATGTGCGAGAGTTAAAGAACGTGATCGAGAGGGCGGTGATTCTCTCCAGCGGCGCTACCCCGGAGCTGATACTCCCCATGGGAGCCAAGCCCGATCTTCCTGACCAGTTTGAGGATGAACCCACATTGGAGGAATTGCAGCGCCGTTATATCCAGTATATTCTGAAAGAGACCGGAGGCAGGATCAGCGGACCGGGAGGTGCTGCCGAGATACTGGGCATCAAGCGGACCACACTGTATTCACGCATGAGAAAGCTGGGTCTCGAATAACACGTATCAGTGCCCCATGGATGGTTCGAACAGTCGGATGTTTTCATGTCGCTGAAGTATACACCGATGAGGTCAAAAGAATATCTCTACGACGTGAAATCAACAACTGAACGGATGACGAGGATTACAGTCCGACATTCGTAATGCAGCCAGGAGAACAGGTACGCACGTTACGGAAGATCATTTTCTCATTTTCAGCAATTTACAGCTTCTTTTCCCTCGCTGTAGTCATCCGGAGTTAAATTCTGGCTTATAAGTCCGTGCAGAAGTGCGTAGGTGATGAGTCCGGTGAGGTTCTCCACGTGCATCTTTTCGAAGATCCTGCTCTTGTATGTAAAAACGGTCTTTCTGTGTATGCGCAGCTTCTCGGCAATCTCGGTTTGCGTCATGCCATGAATCATATACTGCATAACCTCAAACTCGCGAGAAGACAGGGTCTGGTGCAGGGGGACGCCAGGGATTCTGCCATAACCACCTGCAACCTGTTCGGCCAGGTATTCTTCCAGCATGGGCGATACATACTTCTTTCCGCCTAGAACCTTGTCGATGGCCCGCATGAACTCGTCAATGGGGCATGCCTTGTCTACGAAGCCCGTGACTCCTGCCAGGTAGGTGTGGAATGCATACTGACGATCGTTATGGGTTCCCATGATCATGATAGGTATAGGATTATTCATCTTTTTGAGTTCCTGGATCATCCTCAATATCTCGCCCCTCTGACAACGCCTGTATGACGAATCAAGGATGATAAGGTCGAAACGATGATTTTTCACCCTGTTAATGATATCCTGTGCCTGCATAGTCTCCTGCAAGGATTCCAGATCATAGCGGCGGGCAAGCAGTCCCTGCAGACCGATACGCTCTACCGGATTGTCGTTTGCCAGCATGAGGCGTGGTATGGATTTTGTGTTCATCGATCGTGTTCCCATGGTTGTATTCTCCTGTTGTTTCGTGTCTCCGAATGTATGATCTGTTGTCTTCTCTTCATGATCCAGCCTGTCAGTCTTCAGAGTCTCCCCTGGATCCGATGCCACATGATGCTTTGTGAACGGCCGGGAGATGATGTGTATTGCGGTGTTCTGCAGTGATGAATCAGCTGGTTTATCTATGAAACATGGTAGTGTTCATATCCTGATAATCTCTGATTTGTAAAATTTTTCATGAACATGGCCGCGTCTCATATGGAAGAGCGTATTCTGAGGAGGTTGAGACGCGACCATGTTATCAGTTTATCCATTTGGTGCTTTTTTTCTCTTCGTGTCAAAATATCCTGTCAGAAAGAGAATCTGTGTTTTATGTTTCAGTGGCTACAGGTGTTTATTCCCCTGCTGGTTCAGCAGCCGGTGCTTTTGCCAGAGCCGTCATTACGAACTTGATCGAGTACAGGACAGTGAAGAGGAAGAACGGTCCGGCAAGAACCAGCGTTAAGATCCAGTGCAGGGTAAGCTGCTCGTGGAAGATGAGCGCGATG
>DAISYU010000033.1:0-3125 GCA_036825155.1 Thermodesulfobacteriota bacterium
TGTCGATATCGTATATATTCTTCAATAATGACAAAATCTTATACCCCTATACTCGTCGGTGTAGCCCAGTATACCCAGCCGAAACATACCACCTCTCCACTCGATCCGCTCGGATTAATGGCACATGTGTGCAGGGACGCACTTGCGGATGCCGGTGGCGTAAAACTCAAAGAGCTCATCGATACGCTCTATGTGGTGAATCTGTTCCAATGGACCTACCGGGATGCTCCCGGCATGCTCTGCAATGTCCTGGGGATCAGTCCCGAGAGATCATACTATACGCCCATAGGCGGCAATACACCGCAGCTGCTCGTGCACAAGGCCGCCAGGGACCTCGCATCCGGCCGGAGAAGGGCAGTGCTGCTTACCGGGGCTGAGGCCATCTATTCTCTGCGGCGCTCCCTCAAGGGGGATATCGTCCTTGACTGGACGCCAAGCGAGTCACCCGAGAGGATAGACGGAGATGATCCACCCGGGGTTAATCATTTTGAAGCGAGCTATGATCTCTATCTGCCCTCATATGTCTACCCCATCTTCGAGACGGCAATTCGTGCTTCATACGGGCGGAGTCCCGAACAACACAGGGAGTATATGGGGAGACTGTGGGAGCATTTCTCGCTCATTGCCTCAAAGAATTCCCATGCCTGGAGCAGAGAGAAGCTTTCCGCACAGGACATAGCAGAGGTAACCTCTGACAACCGTTATATCGGCTATCCGTATACAAAGAGCATGAACGCCAACATCAATGTGGACCAGTCTGCTGCCCTGATCCTGACAACGCAGGAGACGGCGCAGGAGTGCGGCATCGATCCCTCCAGGTGGGTCTACCCACTGGGAGGAGCTGATTTTCACGATATCTGGAATTTCTCGCAGCGTCCGCGGCTGGACAACTCACCGGCCATCAGAAACGCCGCACAGGTTGCGCTCGATCAGGCAGAACTTACCCTTAATGAGATCGATGTGTTCGACCTCTACAGTTGTTTCCCTTCTGCAGTGGAGATTGCCCGGGCTGAAATCGGTATTGCCGAGGACGACCCACGTGAGCTCAGCGTGACAGGCGGGCTTGCCTTCTTCGGTGGCGCCGGCAACAACTACTCAATGCACGCCATTGCAAGCGTTGTCGAGAGGATACGTCACGACAGGTCACTCAAGGCAATGGTGACGGCAAACGGGTGGTACATAACAAAACATTCCATTGGCATATATGGAGGAACACCTCCGAAAACCCCCTGGAAAGACAGTGACGGTTCATCCATTCAACGTGCCATCAGTGACGAGGCCCTGCCTGAACCAGTGGAAAAGGCGGATGGGAGTCTGTGCGTGGAAGGGTATGTGGTGCGACATGACCGGCACGGACAGCCGGAGAAGGGCACGGTTATCGGACGCCTGACTGACGGGAAAAGGGCTCTGGCACATATTGATGCAAAGCCGGGAACCCTTTTGAAGATGGAAGAGGTGGAACTCGTCGGGAGAACAGGAGAGGTCCGGTTTGATCAGGGCGTCATGCGGAACCTGGTCAGATTTCCCGAATTTTCCTGATCTGCCCTAAGCGGGCAAAGAACTCCGATATGCCACGGCGGTATGAAGAGTACGGTTACATGAGAAAATAGCGGCAACTAAGACCGGCAAGAATCAGTTTCCTGTACTCCATCACTCCACTATTCCAATACTCCAACAATCCAGTTTTTGTGTTCTTCTGTGCAACCTTGACTCTGCATGAAAATCGCTTACTTTTCTTATAAGTATTGATTTCTTGTGTGTTGAGTCATGGGATCCGATGCAGGCATCCAAATAGGCGGGCAGTGAGAAATTCCCGGCATAAAATGCGGGGACGTACCGTGCAGGAGGTGGACTCATGTCAGACAGTATGTACAAAGTCATCGAACTGGTTGGGACAAGCGAAAAATCCTGGGAAGAGGCGGCACACAATGCGGTGGCTACTGCATGCAAGAGCCTCAAGGATCTGAGGGTAGCCGAGATCAAGCAGCTTGACCTGAAGGTGGAAAACGGCAAGGTCGTTGCGTACCGAGCCAAGGTCTCTCTGTCCTTCAAGTATGATGCTGCATACCAGAAATCCTGGAACGAGTTTTAGGGGTCAGCCCTCACGGGCATTCAAGAATATTTGTATATCTGCAGGTAAGGCTGTCTCAGTGCTGCTTGCGGGCAGGTTAAGAATCGGTTGTAAAACGGATAGTGTTCGTCGGCGTGTTCAGCATTCCTGTATCGAGGCTCTCTCCGGGGATCAGCTCTGTGAGACGTTCTTTAGAAATCTTCCCGCAGGAGTAGTCATATGCCGCCTCCATCATGGTGATAGCCTTGTCTGTTGCTGTGTTCATCATGTTCCTGATCGATGTGGTCTTTTCTTTCCCGGATACGATATCGTGGTAGGTCACAGGATCGGGTATGGTTTTTCGTACGCGTGAAATATCTCCGTAGAACAGGCCAAGATACTCATAGGCCTTCGTCGACCCGATCCGGTACACCATCCTGGCGAGGTGGTATGCACACGTGCTTGCAAAGAGCCTGTTTGAATTGAGCTGTTTCATGAGGGTCCGGCGGATATCTGCAGGTGTGATGGAAAAGTCCCGGATGATGATCTCCTGGAATTCCAGAGCGTGCACCAGGGGTGTGTGTATCATGTCGTATATCTTCAATGGGTTTTTAAGCTTTATATCCAGGCAGGTTTCTATATGACGGTGCATATAGACGGCATGTCTCCTTCTTGCGGGTTCAGGATCGTAGTAATTGCCTGACAGGTAGTATGCAATGGGATGGAACGTGATATCCAGTGCGCAATGGGTTATGTATCCCAGGATAAAGGCAATATCCCTCATGTCTCGAGATGCGTCGAGTACCTTGAAGATTATCTCATTGGTGGGATTGCCGAATTTGCCGTGAATTCTCTCCGAGATGATCTCGATGGATTTGTTCGAACTGTAAAAAAACGTATCTAAGATGATAGAGCCCAAGTAGTAGTAATCTATGTATTCGGATATGTTCTTGAGGAGATCTGTTTGCCCAAGATGCTCCAAAACAGTATGCGCAAAGAAAATATGGGTGTTCTCTTTTGCCATGGTTCCCCTTTTGATGAGGGATTATAGACGGTTGGTGAAGGGATGTAAAGG
>DAISYU010000033.1:3225-6592 GCA_036825155.1 Thermodesulfobacteriota bacterium
GGGTTTAAAACCATTGACAACCCCTGGTGAAATAGAAACAATAGATCGTACTATCAATAGATGCTTAAATGTTTTCAATCCGTCTGAGCAAAGGTGTTTGCTCTTTGCACTCCATGCCGGCGGATCAGAGAACATTCGTCTGATTGTCCGCAGGATTCTGTGGGAGAGAATCCGGAGTCTGATGACGGAGATCATACCAATGACAGGGAGAGTGCTATGACTTGTGAGAAGAGAGTATGCAGCGAGGTCTCAGTGTTTGAGAGAATTTTTCATCCGGAAAACATTGCCATTATCGGTGTTTCCCCCAAGGGCAGCATGTTCGGGAGCGGCATTCTGAACTCGATCAGTGCTATCGGTTTTGAAGGCGGCATTTATCCGGTAAATCCAAGCGGAGGGGAGTACAACGGGCACAAGATTTATCGCAGCCTCAGTGAGATCCCCGTCCCGATCGATTTTGCCGTAATCGCTGTCCGGGCAGAATTTGTCCCCGCCACCCTTGAGGAGTGCAGAATCAACGGCGTAGCAGGGGTTGAGATCCTCTCGGCAGGGTTCTCCGAGGCCGGTACCCAGCAGGGTAAAGAGCTGGAAGAAGAGATCAGGAAGATCTCTGAGAAGGGCATACGGGTTGTAGGGCCCAACTGTTTCGGTATCTATTGCCCGGCAAGCGGGCTGACACTGCTGCCCGGGCCGGACCTCTCGCGGGAGAGCGGACCGGTTGCGTTCATATCTCAGAGCGGGGGCATGTCCATCGATTTCGCCCACATCGGGAAGTGGATGGGTGTCAGGTTCTCCAAGGTGATCAGCTTCGGCAATGGCGTGGATCTCAGAGAGACGGAACTGCTCAAGTACCTGGGAGACGACCCTGAAACTCGGGTGATTGCCATGTATATCGAAGGGGTTGAGGCAGGAAGGGAATTTTTTGAGGTCTTAAAGGATGTTGCGGCACGAAAGCCTGTCATCATCAATAAAGGGGGTCTTACTGAAGCAGGAAGCAGGGCGGTTGCAAGCCACACCGCATCAATGGGCGGAAGCAGGATTATCTGGGAGTCGGTAATCCGCCAGGCAGGAGCGGTTCAGGTGGAAGATCTGTGGGAGATGGCATACACATCTCTTGCGTTCTCAATGATCCCGCAGGGGATCTACAAGGGCATCACCGTTGCCGGTGGCGGCGGGGCCCTGGGCGTAGGTGCGTGTGATGCCGCCGAACGTTTCGGTCAGGAACTCCCGCTGCTAGAGGGTGATATTCGTGATGCCATCATGGAGGTGTTGCCGAAGCCGGGATCGAGTGCCAACAATCCCATTGATGCAGCGAACCCTTTTGTGGCGCCGCAGGCATACAAAGAGGTGTTCCTGAATGCTGCGAAAGACCAGCGCGTGGATGCCCAGATACTCATACAGCTTCTTCACCACTACAAGTCGGTTTCTTCCGGTCTGGGGGTAGGGGTGCGGGATATTACCCCGTATAGAGAGCTGGCAGAGGTTGTCGGCACTGTTGCGGCTGAAACCGGCAAGCCCATCATGCTCGTTCTCCCGGATTTTAAACAGGGGAGAGACTCCCTGGATATCGAGGAAGTAATCCGTGAGGCACGGGATGCATTCCTGAAACAGGGTGTCCCGGTGTTCGATGATCTGAACAATGCACTTGGTGCCTTACGGCACGTCACCCGGTACTATTCGTGGAAGATGATGCGGGAGATTCGGTAGCACGATTTAAATTAAAAAGGATGAGAGACAAAGCGCAGACAATAAGCCCTTGAGCATGCCGCACTCACGATTATTATTGCATTCACGGGCTCAGCCATAGTAGCAGAGTGACAAACCCACATTCAGGAGAAAGTCCATGATTGAAAATACCTTGCGTCGACAGTTTGCGAGCGACAATTATTCCGGGATATGCCCTCAGGCCTGGGAGGCCATGAACCAGGCAAACTGCGGACATGCCCTGCCGTATGGCGAGGATGAATACACAGCAAAGGTATGCGACATGCTCAGGGATCTGTTTGAGACAGATTGCGAGGTGTTCTTTGCATTCAACGGCACTGCTGCAAATTCTCTGGCGCTGGCAGCGATGTGCCAGTCATACCACAGCATTATCGGCCACACCTCGGCGCATGTGGAAACAGATGAATGCGGTGCGCCGGAATTCTTCTCCAACGGGACCAAGATACTGCTTGCCGGCGGCCGGGACGGCAAGATCGACCTCGCTGATGTGGAGAAGATAGCAAAACAGCGTAGTGACATCCATTACCCGAAACCAAAAGTGATAACCATTACGCAGGCCACGGAACTCGGCACGGTCTATACCGTCGATGAGGTGCATGCAGTGGGTGAGATGGCCAGACGCCTTGGCCTGAAGGTGCACATGGATGGTGCGCGGTTTGCCAATGCCGTGGAGAGCCTCGGTGTATCCCCGAAGGAGATGACCTGGCAGGCAGGGGTTGATGTGCTCTGTTTCGGCGGCGTCAAGAACGGCCTCGCAGTAGGGGAGGCGGTCATCTTCTTCTCCAAGGAGCTTGCCTGGGAGTTCGATTACCGGTGCAAGCAGGCAGGCCAGCTCGCTTCAAAGATGCGCTTCCTCTCAGCACCCTGGATAGGTCTGCTGGAAGACGGTGCATGGCTCACCCATGCGCGGCATGCAAACAGTTGCGCGAAGATGCTCGAGGCGGGCTTAAGTGACATCAAGGGGATACAGATCCTGTTCCCGTGTCAGGCTAACTCGGTATTCGTGGAGATGCCCCTGGAGGTGAGCGCTGCCCTGCGGGAGAGAGGATGGCATTTCTATACGTTTATCGGGGAGGGCGGAGCGCGGTTCATGTGCTCCTGGGACACCACACCGGAGGACATCACTGCCATTGTCAGTGACATCAAGGAGATTTGTTCTGCGTCTTAAGGGTGTTACCTCCATAAGTCGCTGAAAGTTAAAGCGCCTCCGTATGTATGGATCGATTGATAAAGCTGGTTTTGCAGCCCAGTTGTGCTTCATCATCCTGATTATATTGTTGAAAACTTTTGTATTTTATAGTATTGATATAGACATTGTTATGTAGTCTGGTGCGAGTCAAGGGGGTTATAATGGATATTTGGGAACTCTGGCCCGTGATATTTCTTATCTTCGCAATGTTTATCCTGGGAACAATGGGTTGGATAGAGGTTTTCGGGGTTCTGCTGGGGGTCGAAGAGGTATTCGGCTACCTGCTCAATTCCTTCTGAGAAAACTATAGAGCGTTTCTAAAAAAACCGGCCCGACAACGCTTTGGCTGTCGGGCCCCTCTATGAAGAAGTCTCTTTGATGGAGAGTCTTCGTTGTCGTTGTCACTGTTGCATACAGTTCTTATCGGCACGATCCCGTAACCCTAAAGGGGCAAAT
>DAISYU010000033.1:6692-11971 GCA_036825155.1 Thermodesulfobacteriota bacterium
ATACAATGATCTGTAATCGCTTTTGTGAGGAATCTTTGTAGGTATTGAAGAGGCATATTTTCTCTGCAGAAAGCTTGACATGTACTTGGAAATATGATATTTTATTTAAAAATATAACAGCAGAAACTAGTTGTATTTAAAGTAATATTCAAAGGTGTCTACCATGGACAGCGATCAGATGATCCTGGGTTTTCTTATGTCAGGACCGAAGTCGGGATACAGGATAAAGTATATCACCGGCAAAATGATGATGGCCTATAATCTGAGCCTCAACCAGATTTATCCGGCACTGAGAAAGCTCGAGGCCGGGGATCTGGTGAAAAAAGAGGTGGTGATCCAGACAGGCAAGCCCAATAAGCACGTATATTCGGTCACTGACAAGGGCAGGGAGGTCTTCCTGAAGTCCCTGACTGCTCCGCCCACACCCATTGATTATGAACTTGATTTTCTCACACGGGTCTTTTTCTTCCGGTTTCTTTCCAAGGAAAAGATAATCGAACAGTTTGAACATGAGATCAGCTCACTTGAAGAACAGCTGGAAGACCTGGAACATATAAAGACCGATGCCGAACAGACAGCTGATGAGAACGGTCAATTTGTTTATAAGACAATTGTTCAGATGATACAAATGCTCAGAGACACATATACGTCTGAGCTGGAGAGAAGGAAAGCATAGAAGTAGCGAGGACGGCCTCTGGCCTGACATGAAATAACCAATAAGATTTGAATGACAAACAGCTTGGGAGGTGCATCTATGGATACTTTTTTCAATCCTCGTTCTGTAGTAGTAATCGGGGCATCAAACTCTCCTTTTAATCTCGGTTCAACCATCTGCAGGGCGCTCAACGAGTATTCACCATACGATGGAGATGTGTATGCGGTAAACCGCAAGGGCGAGACAGTCCATGGATGTCAGGGATTTGTCTCGGTAACGGATATCCCTCATGACCTGGATCTTGCCGTTATAATAACGCCTGCCAAGGTTGTTCCCGGCTTTGTCAGGCAGTGCGGGGAGAAGGGAATCAAGCATATCATCATAGAAAGCTCAGGATTTTCAGAGGGCGGAGAAGAAGGCCGGGCAATGCAGGCCGAGATTGATGAAACTGCGTCGGTCTTCGGCATTCGCATCATGGGCCCAAACTGCCTCGGGGTTCTCAATCCTGAAAATGGGTTCTGCTGTTTCTACGGGATCCAGGAAGACAATTTCGATATGTTTGTCCAGGAGAGCGGGACCATATCCTATGTCATTCAGAGCGGCGGGATAGTGGTTATCGTGCTCGAATCATTTGTGGCGGATGTGGTGAAGGCAAATAAGATTGTCAGCATCGGCAACAAATCGGATATCGATGAAGCGGATATGCTTGAGTACCTCAATGAAGACGAGAGTACCGAGGTCATCGGCATGTACCTGGAAAACATCAAGGATGGCAGGAAATTCCTCGAAGCAGCAAAGAAGATGACGAAACCCGTTCTCGCCTTCAAGGTGGGGCGGACGAATGAAGGGGCGAAAGCGGCTCAGTCACATACCGCCGGCATGGCAAACAACGATATCATCTTTGATAATGCATGCAGGCAGGGAGGGGTTATACGAGTCAGGTCCATTTCGGAACTGCACTCACTGCCGAAGATCTTCACACATATGCCGCCGCTTACAGGAAAGCGGATAGCTGTCTTCACCAACTCCGGGGCCTTTGGCGGCATCACGGCAGACCTGCTCGTAGAGGCAGGCCTCGAGATGGCAAAGCTTTCGAAAGAGACCCAGGAGAAACTGAGCAGGACCGGGCAGATTTTCAATGTGTCAAACCCCATCGACCTGGGTCCGGCCCTTTCGATGCAGACATTCCTTGAGATATTCGATATCCTGCTTTCGTCCGACGAGGTTGACGGACTCCTGCCTGTGCCGAGTCTCTGGCATCCCATGGTCATCGATGCCATTATTGAACTCACGAAAAAATGCCAGTTCTATAAGAAGCCTGCTGCCATCTACACCCCGAATGCAGTCCACAAGACTACTGCATACAGACAGGAGTACAATGTCCCGCTGTTTGAATCGCCGGAAGAGGCGGTACGGGCGCTGACCGTGTCACATCAATACTGGCGCTATCAGGCCATGAAAGATTATGCCTTGGAAGATGTGCGTTACACTGAGCCCGAGCTCTACGAGGATATGAGAAAAAGCGCATAGAAAAATCTCATAGGAGTACGGGATCCAAGGCAGAAGGCAGAACGGGCCCGTTAGCTCAAGAACCTCGGCAGACAAACTGGTGGGTTTATGATCCAAGGCAGAAGGTGAAGAACTAACTGCAAAAATATCACCGAAGATGCAGGAATCGCAGAGTTTTATTAACTTTCACCAATCGGGAGACGGTGATTGGAGGAAAAACCAAACAAAAGCTCACCTTTCACCTTTCATATGTGAATTGTGAGTCAGGCTGGGAATGCTTCCCAGGTCTTGTTTTCCACTTCTGCCTGAGGTCTCGATCTGTCTTGCCCAGCTGCCTTCTGCCTTTCAGTTCTATGTCCTTGGAACAAGGGTTCTAAGGATATCTTCCTTGCCCACGACCCCCACGAGGAGTCCTTCATCATCCAGGACAGGGATAGTGTGGATCTTCTTGTCCACCATAAGGCTCGCAACGTCCTCGATTGTGGTTTGGGGTGATACGGTGACGGGGTCGGGTGTCATGGCATGTTCAACTGTTGTGGCAGCGATCTTCTCCATCTCTTTCTCGACATGCTTTGAAGAAGTAAGCGGGATAATGCCGTCGAGCACAATGAAAAAAGAGGGAAGCGGAAGCTTTTTCTGCTGAGATATCAGATCGTCGCGGCAGAGTATTCCCACCACAGTGCCATCCTCATCCACCACGGGCGCGCCGTTGATGTGGTTGTCCATGAGGATCTTTGCAGCTGCTATGATCTCCATGTCGGGAGTAACGGTTATTACATTCCTTGTCATGATATCCTGTACTGTAATCATTCTCCCCCCTTTTCAGGCTGTTCTGCCTGTGTCTGATGCGCTGTTCCCCTGTTATGAGGTATAAGGAAACCAAACCCGGAGTCAAGCGGGAAAGCGGGCACAAATTCTTGATCTTTACAATTTTTCCTTTGAGGTGCTATAAGCACGCAGCCAGAAATCAAGCAGCACAGGAGATGACATGCGTATCGGGCTTATAGGACTTGAGAAATCGGGAAAGACAACAATATTTAATGCCCTGACCGGTTCACGGATAGATACCGGCACCTTTTCACAGGCAAAGCCGGAACCGAATATCGCAGTGGTAGAGGTTGCAGATCCCAGGGTCAGCGAGCTCGTAAAGATGTACGACCCTAAAAAGACCACCTATGCCACAATAGAGTGCGTTGACTTTGTGGGATTTTCATCATCCGAAGAGAAAAAACAGATATTTTCACCATCAGAGCTTGCCCTGGTGAAGAACTCGGACGCTCTTGCCCTGGTGTTGAGAAATTTCGATGATCCTATTCTGAATGAGACGCTCGGCAGACCTGATCCCCTTGGCGACGCGGACACCATCATGACCGAACTTGTCATCTCCGATCTGATCATAGCGGAAACCAGGATGGAACGGATCGAGCACTACATGAAGAGAGGTGCTGCCACAGCTGAGATGGGGCTCGAGAAAAAGGCGCTTGAAAAGATCATCGCGGGTCTGAATGAAAACAAGCTCATACGCTCTGTTGATCTTTCACCGGATGAGACCAGGCAGGTGCGCGGATTCCAGTTTCTCACACTGAAACCCCTGATGGTGATCTTAAACTCGGATGAAGATGGTTTCGGCAAAAACCGAGAACTGATCTCGGGCCTTGAGAAACACGCCACCACCATCGAGTTTGCCGGCAGGTTCGAGATGGAACTGAGCGGACTCAGCGATGAGGAGGCCCGGGAGTTTATGGAAGATATGAACATAGCGGCGTCAGCCAGGGACCGCATCACCATGTGTGCATATACCGTGCTCGGATACCTCACCTTCTTTACCGTCGGGCCGGACGAGGTAAAGGCATGGACCATCAGAAAAGGGGATACGGCTGTAGAGGCCGCAGGCGCCATACACTCGGACCTGGCAAGGGGCTTTATCCGTGCGGAGTGCTTCGGCTATGACGATCTTATAAGTCTCGGAAGCGAGAAGGCCGTGAAGGACAAAGGCCTGTTCCGCCTCGAGGGCAAGAACTATCTCGTTCATGACGGAGATGTGCTGAGTATCAGATTCAGTGTGTAGAACCGGGATGTGGCGTCCGGACTCATGAGGAGTTCTTATGAAGATATCCATTGATCAGGTGGAACCTTATTGCACGAAGGACGGCTCCCTGGTCCGAGAGCTTATCCGCCCTGAGAAAGATGAGAGGGCGCACGTGAGTCTTGCCGAGGCAACAGTAGTTCCGGGGGCGCAAACCAGGATGCATATCCATGAGAAAAGCCAGGAGATCTATCATATTACCCAGGGCAGCGGAGTGATGAGCCTCGGGACCGAGGATTTTCGTATCGGAGAGGGAGACAGCATACTGATCCCCGCGGGGACACGGCACAGTGTGAGGAACACAGGTCTTGAACCTTTGAAGATCCTGTGCTTCTGCAGTCCTGCATATACCCATGAGGATACGGTCCTGCTGGAGCCGGATTTCTGATTAAGATGCCTATGGTTAGGGCAAATGAGATAATCTCTGCATAATATGGAGAAGAGGGTGAGAAAGATATCTCTCGGGGTAGCTGTTGTTGTCTGTCTGGTTGCCGGATACCTGTTCGTCTCTTCGGAGCCTGAAATAACCAATGCGACCCCGCTGGGCGAGAACATCATCTGCTTCGGCGACAGCCTCACCTATGGCACCGGGGCGTCATCGGGCCTGGACTATCCTTCACAGCTCGCTGCGCTGACGGGTCTGGAAGTTATCAATGCAGGAGTTCCGGGAGATACAACCCGTGATGCGCTGGGGCGGCTCGAACGGGATGTTCTGGGCAGGTCTCCGAGGATTGTTCTGGTCACCCTCGGGGGTAACGACCTCAAGAACAAGGTGCCCAAGGATGAGGCATTCTCCAATCTCAAGGCCATCATCGAGGCGATACAGAAAACAGGGGCGCTCGTGATCGTAGGCGGCATAAATTTCGGCAGGGGGTTCAGCCGGGAGTATGAACGGGTCTGCAGGGAAACAGGTGCCGTGCTCATAGAGAATATCTACAAAGGGATCTTCGGCCGCCAGCACCTCATGAGTGACATCATCCATCCCAACGACCAGGGATACCGGATCATGGCAGAGCGCTTTTATGAAGC
>DAISYU010000033.1:12071-26816 GCA_036825155.1 Thermodesulfobacteriota bacterium
CCGTCACCGGTCTTGCACGAAACCTCTATAATGGTGATATTGGGGTTGAGGCTGATCACCCTCTTCTTCAGTATATCCATATCAAAGTCGGACAGGCCGAGATAGTCGATCTTGTTCACCAGCAGCACATCGCAGATGCTGAACATGAGGGGGTACTTCAGCGGCTTGTCATCGCCCTCGGGGACGCTCAAGATCATGGCGTTCTTGATGGCCCCGGTGTCGAACTCGGCGGGACAGACGAGGTTGCCTACATTCTCGATAATAACCACGTCGAGGCTCTTCAAATCAAAGGCTTCCAGCCCCTTCATCACCATTGGTGCGTCCAGGTGACAGAAACCGCCGGTTCGAAGCTGGACAGCCTGCACGCCGGCTGAGGCCACCTTTTCCGAATCGACAATGGAGTCGATGTCAGCCTCGAGAACCCCGATATGGAACCGGTCCTTGAGTGCTGCGATGGTCTTTAATATAACACTGGTCTTGCCCGCTCCCGGTGAGGACATGAGGTTCAGTACAAAGGTCTTGTCCTGCTTCAGCCTTTTCCTCAGGTCATCTGCAAGGTTCTTGTTGTCGGAGAGGATGTCCTCTTTTATCTCGATGAGCTGTATTTCATCCATTACTCGGCCTCCATGTTCTTGATATAGTATTCCCTGCCGGAGAGGAGTGAAAACTTCTTTTCTCCGCATTGGGGGCAGACAATGTCCTCCATCTTTTTGATATCGACCTCGAAATTGTTGGAGCACGACTCACACTTCAGCACTACCGGGGTCCTCTCGATATTGAGCCTGGCACCCTGGGCAACCGTATCTTTGCTCAGGTAATCGAAGTAGCGCTGCACCCACTCGTTCTCAAGGTCGCTCATCTCGCCGATCGCCAGATTGATGGCATGGATCTTTTTCACGTTATTCATCTGCGCGTGTTTCAAGACAATGTTCAGAATGCTCTGCGTGACCGGCAGTTCATGCATGGTATGATGTATCTCCTTTCCCTGTATGTATCATGAATTTCTTCGCAATACATCCATGGGATTCAGCTTTTATCGAATGCGACCAATGGGGATGTCATACATGAAAAGAACGAGGTGTTTTTCCCGGTACTCCACCATGCCCATGGCAGAATGAAATGCTATTCTTTGCAGGTGTTCATTCGGATTATGGATGCTGACTTTTAACTGCTGTCTTTTTTCTACAGCTCTCCCTCATGCTCTTTGAGGAACCGCTCGAAAAAGGCCTCCATGAATGCGTGGCGTTCTTCTGCCAGGTGCTTGCCCTCGCCGGTGAGCATGCGGTCCTTGATCTGGGAGAGCTTGACCTTGTATTCCCGGTAGCCGGTATCGTCCCTGCTGTAGGGTTTTACCTTGTCCGGGTCTGCGTCCGGATTGTGCAGCAGTGCCCCGACTTCTCCTGCAAAGAGATATGCGCGTGCAATGCCCACGGCACCTATGGCATCAAGCTTGTCGGCATCGAAGAGCACCTTGGCCTCCAGGGTCTGCGGATGGTGGCTGTTGCGAAAACGGTGAGACTGTATGCAGTGAATGATATTATCTTTCTTCTCTTCAGGGAGCGGGAAGGTCTTGAGCATGTCGCGGGCGATTTCTGCTCCCTTTTCAGCGTGGCATACCGTTCCTTTGAGCTTATCCTGATGCGCCCTGCCCACATCGTGCAGATAGGCGGCAATGGTCAAGACCTCCAGGTCGGCGCCTTCACTCCTCCCGATATGCATGCACAGCTTGTATACCCTCAGCGTATGTTCCCAGTCATGAGAATATTTGGCGCCCGAGAAATGGTTTTTGGCAAAGGATTTGATTGCTTCAATGGTGTTTTTCATGCGCTTAAAGCTGATAGCATATTCAATGAAAACCTTACAAGCTGTTTTGATTGTGACTTGGCATCACGTGATTCTCCTTGACAGAAAAACAGGCAATATATTAGCCATTAAAGTTGATTGCCGTTTTTTATAACAACTGACACCGTTTCATGAGGTAGCATTGGGAAGGAGTAATGATAATGAGTGAAGAGAAAAAGAACACCATCGGGATGTCAACACGATCCATTCATGCCGGTGAGAACAGGCCGAAATATGCTGACTCCCTGACGACGCCGATTTTTCAGACATCGACCTTTACCTTCAAAGACAGCAATGACATCAGGGAATACACCAAGGATAAGAAAAAACGCTTTGAATATGGACGATACGGCAACCCTACCGAGCTCATTGCACAGAACAGACTCGCCGATCTGGAAGGGGCAGAGGATTGTGTGGTCTTCTCTTCAGGGATGATGGCCATTACCACAACCATTCTCTCCCTGGTCCGTACAGGCGATCATATCGTGATCACCGATGACAGCTACAAGAAGACGCTGGAATTCTGTAAATCATACCTCCAGAGATTCGGTATCGAGTGCACCATCGTACCTTTCGGCGACTATGACGCCCTTGAAAGGGCGATACAGGAGAATACCCGCTTTATCTTTTCCGAATCACCCACCAATCCATACCTCAATGTGTTCGACCTTGTTCTCTTGAAAAAGATTGCCGACAAGCACAATGTGCTGACCCTGATCGACAGCACCATTGCGACCCCTATCAACCAGCGGCCACTGGAGTTCGGCATCGACCTGGTGACCCACTCTGCGACCAAATACCTATCAGGCCACAACGACATCCTGGCAGGTGCCGTACTGGGAAGAGAAGAGCTGATCACCCCGATCCGAAACCTCCACAAATCCATGGGCGGACTCATCGACCCGCACTGCTGTTATCTTCTTCTTAGAGGCCTCAAGACGTTTCCGCTGCGCGTGAAGAAACAGAACGAGTCAGCACTTGAAGTTGCCCGTTTTCTCGAGGGTCATCCCGATGTGAAACGGGTGTACTATCCGTTCCTCGAGAGTCACCAGCACTACGATATCGCCAAGGAGCAGATGACCGGAGGCGGCTGTGTCGTTACCTTCGAGATGGAAGGCGATCTGGAATCCGCAAACCGGTTCCTGGATTCCCTGGAAATGATCTATATCGGACCGAGCTTCGGTGGTGCGGAAACGCTGATCACACATCCTGCGAGCGTGAGCTATTATGATTATACCAGGGAAGAACGCTATGAACTGGGGATTATCGATACACTCTTCAGGCTCGCTGTCGGTCTTGAAGAGACCGAGGATATCATTGCGGACCTTGAACGGGGATTTGTAAAGGCCAGAAGCTGAAACTAACAGGGCCCCGATAAACCAGAGATGCTGGTTTTCGGACACGGGGTGCCGCAGGGGCTCAGGTTTGTTTCACCTGGTGCCTGGCACCTCATCAAGATACATTGTCCCGCCGTGCCTGAGATCCACAAGGCGATCTGAGAGCCCTGCCTGGTCCATGACCTTCTTTATGGCCGCTATCGGAAAGTGTACCGGTTCGTCACCCAGACGGAACGTTCCCCAGTGAACCACCAGGAGCTTTTTTGCCCGGAGTTCCTGAAATGCCCTCAGTGTATCTTCCGGGCTGATGTGCGACTTCTTCATGAACCAGCGTGGCTCATAGGCGCCGAGGTTGAATATGGCGAGGTCGATATCGAATTCACGGCCGATCTCGCTGAACCGGTCAAAGTAGGCTGTGTCTCCCGAGATATAGATCGTGTGGCCCGTTGAAGTCTTGACGAGGAAAGATCCCCACAGGGCGGTATTCGGGCCGACGATGGGGTTGCGCATGGTCCAGTGATTGCACGGCAGCAGCATGATCTCCCTCGAGCCGTCTCGGTGCGAGTCGAACCAGTCCAGTTCGGTAATGCTCTGCGCCCCTACATCCTCCAGGATATCCCGGTATCCCAGGGGTGAGATGTAACGGGCTGTATCGGCAAAATACTTCAGAGACCGCTTGTCGAGATGGTCATAGTGTCCGTGGGTGACGAGGATGTATGCAGGTTTCGGCATATCTTTGAGATCGAAATCTATCGGGGTGAAATCGGTGATGGGCCAGAACAGGCCGAAGAGAACCGGGTCCACAAGGATGTAGGTGTCCATGTCCTTGATCATGATCGTGGAGTGCGTGATGAACGTGATACTGACACCAGCGTTATCCGCGACCTCGTGCCAGTCGATCCGGACAGGCAGAACCTCTTCATCCTTGTAAAATTGTTTGAACTGGTTTTTCGAAAAGAGCTTCCAGCGGAGCACCTCGCTGAAATCCCTGTAGTGTTTTGAATTGAACGGGTTTGTGAAACGCTCACCATCGTGATGGAGTTTGTTTTGAGCAATCTCGCGTAAGCTCATATTATGAGATACCCCGGTGCGGGGCTGTTCGCCTGCAGTGAGCAGGGGGATGCATGTCAAGATTCCAAACAAAGACACACAGCATGCGCACAATACTCCCAACAGGTTTTTCAACGAGTAAGAAGGCACTCTCTGATCACTAAAGGATCATCACCTGAATTGCAAGATGCAATCTCTGCTTTGAAATCATGCAAATTATTGTTATGAAAAAAGGGGTCTTCAGCCGAAATATAATTATGAACTGGTGTGATCTGGACACTTGATTAGGGGGAATAGCTGATGGTTTCTGAAGAATATGTATTTGTCCCGGTCGGGAAAGACAAGAAGGTCTCAGGGATCATATCCGTACCGGATAACTTTCAGTACGGGGAAAACCCCGGAGTGATAATTGCCCATGGTGCCGGCAACGGCATGTTTCATCCACTGCTTGTCCATATGGCAAATGTCCTTGCAGAGACCGGCTATCTATGCATGCGGTTCAATTTTCTCTATCGTGACGAAGAGCGCAAGTCTCCTGATGGCGAAGGTGTACTGGAGGCAACCTGGGTGAACGTGTGCCAGTTCTTAAGGGACCATCCTGTCTATAAACCATCTTCCATCGTTGCAGCCGGAAAATCCCTGGGAGGCAGGATCGCATCTCAGGTAGTTGCCGAGGGCTACATGAATGTAAAAGGGCTCATCTTTTTGGGCTACCCCCTCCATGCGCCTGGAAAGAAAGATCAATTGAGGGATGCACATCTCTACCGGCTCAAAACCCCGATGCTGTTCTTTGCCGGGTCCAATGACCCGTTCTGTGATATTGACAAACTCAGGGGGGTGCTTGCGCGAATAGATGCACCCTGCATACTCGATGTGATTGAAGGGGGAAACCACTCCTTCAGTCTGCCTTCCGCTGCTGGCGCTTCCGAACAACAGGTGTATGCGAGAATACTCGGCAGCACCCTCTCCTGGCTCAAGACCGTCTGAGATCGGAGTCCGGGCAGGTTTGTCCCATAAATAGTCTGGGGACAGCCAAGGAGAGTAAAACCACTATTTCTCTTGTCGATGAGGGTCCCAAAGGGACCCTGTAGTCTCGTTACTCCTTGTAGATTATGGTGCCGACATGATCACCGGCCAGGGCGCTGGTGATGTTACCCTGTTCCATCCCGTTGACGATCTGGATCTTGTCCAGGACCTCGGAGTTCTGGAGGATCTCGATACATGGACGCTCGATGACAAGATCCACGAGATCCCGTTTCATGAGTTCCTTTGCGCCGATCTCGCCGATAAATTCGGCATCGGGGTTCTTCTTCGGGTCATCGGTGTAGAGCCCGTTCTCGTCTTTGACAAAGATACAGGACCGTGCGCCGATCAGGTCGGCGAGGATGATCGTGCCCACGTCGGTTCGGTGCGGCGGGATGCGTCCCTTGACCGGCATTGCAAAGTAATCGTACGGGGGCATGCCGTGCATGATGGGGATGCATTCGGTGGCAAAATAGGTGTGCAGCTTCACCACGTCATCATGACCGATCTTTACGCCGCCCCAGGGTGACAGGAGTGTTGCAATGAGCAGTGCGTTCTGCTCCGAGATCGTGCTGCCGAACTTCGCAATGATGCCCGTTGGCATGCCGAGCTCGAGCCCGATGCTGTAGATATGGCGGCTCCTGGTTCCTCCCCCGGTGGTCAGCAGCATCTTGTAGTTGTCCTTGTTTGCCACGATTTCTTTGACAACACCCGGCAACGCCTTGTCGCCCCGGTCGCAGATAGATTGCCCGCCGATCTTGATGACGTCCACATCGGGAAACAGCCGTGTCTGCGGTGCAAGTTTCATCTCGTCTATCAGCTCTTTGCTGATAAGGCTCTCCCCCATGAGCTGGCTCTTTACATGCAGTCGCTTTCCGTCTTTCTCTCGTACCAGTGCCATATGATCTCCTCAGAATGAAAATTTTCCGGCTCGTTATACTTCTATTTCCTCTTCCTGTTTGTCGCCGCGCTTGAGTTCCACCAGTTCGGCACCCAGTTCAGCGGCGATCTGTTCGAGCTCGCTTTTGCGCAGGTGCTTGGCAAAGATCTTCAGATCGACTCCTGCCACAGCAACGAGATTGAACTGGGGCTTCTTCTCACCCTCTTTGATTTTCTGACGTTTGCGATAAAAGATTTTTCCCGCCATGGATGTCCTCCTCTTATTCGAATAGGAAGCTGCGTTTAATCTATACTATAGGGACTGCAAAAGTAATGTCAATCGATGGAACCTGGGAATTTATTGTTTTTTTTGAAATATTGCGAAAAAGGTTTTCAGGCTGTGGGTCCTTAAAAAAACCTCCCGCACGGGACTTGGCGAGCGCGGGAGGCACTTGTTGTTAATCTTCGTGTCAGATCGGTCTTGGCTTCTACTTCATTTTCTTCTCGCCGCCCTTGAGCTCCACCAGATCTACTCCGAGCCTTTCCGCGATCTGGGTCAGTTCACTCTTGCGGACATGTTTGGCATGGATCTTCAGGTCAGTGCCTGCTGATGCCACCAAGTGGTAGCGCGGTTTCTTTTCTCCCTCTCCTATCTTTCTCCGCTCACGGTAAAAGATTGTTCCTGCCATGATTCATTCCTCCTTTTTCTTGTGTTTCTTTGCCAGTGTCTCCCATACGGGTCTGCCGTTCTTGGCCACCGGCAATAACGCCTTGCCTTCCCATAATCGGGGCCTGAGCCATCCCTGGGTATCGACAATGTCCTGGGGCGAAGGAGTGAGGGCATCCCGGTCGATGGAGATGACCTGGATACCGCGAGCTTCCAACTCGGAAACCGTTACCTGTGAAGAGAAATCACGCAGCCTGCTGTTGTATTCGATGAGCCTTCCGCTTCTGCCGTATGCGCACAAGCCAACGCCTGCTGCTGCTCCGATGATCCCGTCGTTGGTTCCGCCGTGACCGGAAAGGTGGATGCACGCACACGCATTCATGGCCTCTTTCTGCGTCACTACCTGTTTCGAGCACTTGAGCGCAAATTCCATGAGGCCTTCAAGGGCAGGATCGTCTTCGCATGCAACACAGACGCCCGGGTCACTGCCCGGAGCAGCGTGCCTGACCACATGGTTCACTGCACGCTCGATCAGGTCGCTGAGAACGGAATAGTCAGGTGCCTCGATGATGGCACATGCCGAAGAGTTGTGCGATGTGTAGGGGATTTCATCCATAACCGGTAGCTGCTGTCTCACCACGCCCCACAGACGGCATGCTTCGGGCAGTTCATCCTCGAACCAGCGGGTCAGTTTTCCCGTCCCGAAATCAGAATTGATGTTGTCGGTATCATCGAATGCTACATACATTCTCATGGCTGTTGTCTCCTCTTGGGTGTATTGTTCTCAGTTATTGGATGAATCATCTGGAACTATACATTCCCAAGCATAATTCTACCGTCTGTGTCAATACCCATTACCTGTTAGTTATACAATAGTAATAAAAAATAAAATGTCAAGCTATAACTAAATAAAATAAAAGAAATAAATAAGTATAAAAAACAAACAAGTGATACTCCGACAAATATTAACTGGACAGGAATCTGTCATTGTGGTACTCAGTCAGGTCATGGAACTGCAGGTATCGCTTGAAGAAATCAGGCACTACATGTCCCGATATGAGGGATTCTTCAGCAGATCCGAGGCGCGTGATCTTGCAGCACGGTATGTCTGGGGGCTTGTGTGTGAAGGCCACCGGAAAGCGGTGGGGTCAATGGCTGATCATACCGGGGTATCGGAACGTTCTCTCCAGCGCCTGCTTACACAGGTGAAATGGGATCTTGCAGGCATGTACCGTGCGTATGTAAACAGCATGGCGAGCCGCCACGGCGACCCTGATGGGGTGCTGGTAGCCGGGCAGACCGTATTCCCCAAGCGTGGAGGACACAGTGTCTGTGTGGCCCGGCAGTACAGCGAAGAGCTTGGCAGGATGGTGAGCTCTCAGATGGCCATAGATATGATTTTTGTGGGCAGGGAGTGTTCATGGCCCTTTGCCATGGAGCTGTATATGCCCGGTTTCTGGGATAAGCGCAGGGACGCGGCGTGCCGGCTGCGAAGAGAAAAGGCCCGTATCCCTCAGGATATCCATCACGCTCAGCAGTGGGAGCTTGCACTCGATATGGTGAACCTTGCATCGGAGGTGTTTCCTTCACCCCATGCAGTAACAGCCGGGACTTTTCTGGGCGAAGTTGCGGCATTCAGGGATGCACTGGACAGGACAGGGCATCACTACCTTGTTGAGATACCTGCGAACACCGAGGTGTTTCGAGAAAAACCCGATCTCAAAGAAGCGGACAGGAAACGGCGAAAGAGGGGGAGGCCGCGCAAACACCACACCATGATGGAGGCGGAGGTACCCCCTGAGCACGTCTCTGAAATAGACACGTCTATTCCTGCCGATCAAGGTTCCTTGAAAGGCGCAGGAGGAAACCATGCTGTATTCTGCCTCGGTACTGTGTGGCCTGCCCAGGACTACCGCGATGGTATTCTCCACGTCCCGGTGCAGCTCGTTGCGCCATATCAGAGAGGAGAAGCAACCGGACCTGCACAGAGATACTATCTGAGCAGTCTGCCCAAGGCAGGGGGATGTGAGGATATCGGATACATCCTGGATGCCCGCCGTAAGGCTCAGACGTGCAAAGAAGATATGATCCATCGGCTTGGCCTGCTCCAGCATGAAGGCAGATCGTGGATCGGCTGGCACCGCCATGTACTGCTGGTCTTTCTGGCATGCGGATTTCTGCTGGAGAGAGCATTTCCCACCTGATGGGACCATTCTGCACAAAAGGAAAAAAATCAATTGAATGCCTTTTCCCTGTTCAATCCGTCTTCGCATCCGCTACACCGGATGAGAAGCTTGGGTCCGATTCCCTGCATCTTGCCGTGTAACAATGTCCAGGGCTTGCCCTGGGGTTCATACCATTGATAGAGAAGCTAAATTTGACTTGATTACACAGTGTTGGAAGGGTAGGATATTTAACTAAGGAGGGGCGTATGAAGAGGTCAATTTCTGTCATAGACATCATGAACAAAAAGGGCAAGGAACGCATCGTCATGGTGACCTCATACGATTCCACTATGACAAGGATTATTGATGCGTCCGATGTGGACATCATCCTGGTGGGAGACTCGGCGGGAATGGTTATGGCTGGAGGGGAAACCACTCTCGGGATCACCATGGATCAGATGATTTATCACACCACGTGTGTGACAAGGGCAAAACCTAGGGCGCTTGTTGTCGGTGACATGCCGTTTTTATCCTATCAGGCCAGTGTCTCCGACGCTGTCTACAATGCCGGGAGGTTTCTCCAGGAGGCAGGGGCACATGCTGTGAAGCTTGAGGGCGGCAAACGTGTTATTGAACAGGTAAAGGCAATTGTACGGGCCGATATCCCGGTCATGGGTCACTTGGGCCTCACCCCGCAGTCGGTAAATGCCTTTGGCGGGTACAAGGTACAGGGCAGGGGTACTGACGCAGCCAAACTGCTCAAGGAAAATGCACTGGCGCTACAGGATGCAGGGGTCTTTTCCATGGTCCTTGAATGCGTGCCGGCCACGGTCGCCAAAGAGGTATCCGAGGTCCTCGATGTTCCGACAATCGGAATCGGGGCAGGGCCGCACTGTGACGGACAGGTGCTGGTGATACAGGACCTGCTCGGTATGTCAAAGGAGTTCAAACCCAAATTTGTCAAGAGGTATGCCATGCTCTTCGATACCATCAAGGAAGCGGTAGATGCGTATGCGAATGAGGTGAGAGAGGGCACATTCCCTGACGAGGATCACTCCTTCAAAGAGTAGAAAAGGACGCACCCATGAAGATAATTCAGGAAGTTGCGGCCATGAAGGCCTATGTCAAGGCGATCAAGGACAAGGGAGAAACAATCTGCCTGGTTCCCACCATGGGATACCTGCACGAAGGGCATCTCGACCTGATGCGCATGGGCCGGCCCATGGCGGATCATCTCATGATCAGTATATTCGTGAATCCAACCCAGTTCGGCCCGAACGAGGACCTGGATAAATACCCCAGGGACATGGAGCGGGACACGAAGCTTGCAGCCTCGGTCGGGGTGGATTGCATATTTTTCCCGGATGTCTCCCAGATGTACCCGCAAGGGTATGCCACGTATGTCAATGTAGAAGACATTACAAAAGGGCTGTGTGGTGCTGCGCGGCCGACCCACTTCAGGGGGGTCACCACCGTTGTTCTCAAGCTCTTCAATATCATCGAGCCCGACCTGTCCATCTTCGGTGAAAAGGATTACCAGCAGCTCGCAGTGATCAGGCGCATGGTGGAAGACCTTAACATGAATGTCAAGATCGTGGCCCACCCCACGGTGCGTGAGGAAGACGGCCTGGCCATGAGTTCCCGCAACAAGTATCTCAATCCCGAACAGAGGAAGAATGCCCTTGTGCTCCGCCGGTCTTTGCTGCTTGCGCAGGACCGGGTCAAGGCAGGGGAGAGAAGTGCGGCAAAGATCCGGGATGAAGTGGTGAAGATGATTGCCAGTACGCCTGGGAGTGTTATTGACTACGTGGAGATTGTGGATACCGATACCTTGGAGCCCGTGGACAAGACCGAGGGAAGGACAGTGATGGCCCTGGCAGTCAAGTTCGGCACAACGAGACTGATAGACAATATCACCCTGGAGGCCTAGGTGCTGGAGTTTCGGGAAGATGCACCCATCGGGATGCTCATATTCTGGAGTATCGCCCTTGTGGTCTGGGTGGTGATCAAGTTCAGATCACGAAAGACAGACATAAGGCAAGAGCTTAAGCGGAAAAAGAATCGAGAAAACTCCGAATGAGTTCTCGCTGATGAGTGAAGTCGGTGAGGAAGGCATCGTGGCCGTGGTCGGTTTCGATCTCGGTACAGGGATTACTGTCCTGGATCATACAGGTAATCACACAGCCCGGTAGATCGCCGGGGGGCCCGGGTCAGCGAGCTCGGCCCTGCCTTCGTCCATGAGGATCTCCAGGTGTACGAAGATCTCCGAGACCGCCAGGAAGACCTCGCTGTCCGGCACGGATTGAAAAATATCCGGCACAAGGTTGTAGACAGGACGGGGATGTTCCTTGAGCGCCTTCCAGATCAGCTCCTTGCGGCTGTTGTGGTGTTTCCTGTAGCCTGAAATGAGCGCTGGCAGTTCCTCTATATATCCGCCATGACCTGAATAGACGTAGTCGATATCAAGCTGTTCCACTTTGGCAAGGGAGTCATTATATGCTCTCAGGCTCTGATAGCCTGGATCGCGCAGGCGTGAGCGATGTACCTCGATAAAGGGATTCGGGGTGATGTGCTTGATGATATGGTCGCCGCTGAACAGAACCCTGTTGTGCGATTCATACAGACAGCAGCTCCCGGGCGTGTGTCCCGGAGTGTGTACTACCGTGAGATGGTATCCGTCTCCTGAGAATTCGTCGCCCTCATGCATTGCCCTGACTTCATCGAGCGGGTCGCAGAAATGGATGAAGAAGGCAGAGCGTCTTCTCATCCGTTCGATATCCTTGGGCGGCATACCGACAAGGTCAACAAACCTCTGTGCATCTTCGCTCCACATGCCTCCTTTCATGAAGGAGCTCGAGATGCGCCAGATGTCTTCTTCATGGATATAACACTCCACACTGTGTCCTGCTGCCTTTGTAATCTGAGCTGCCAGGCCGAAATGGTCTATATGTCCGTGAGTGATAATGATCCGATTCACGTCCGGGAAATCAAAGCCTGCTTTTTTGAGCTGTTTTCTCATCTCCTCGAATGAGCCGGGGAATTTCGGTGCCGTATCCACAAGGGTTATGGGACCCGACCCCAGGGCGTAGACATTCGATGTCTTCAGATCGCCGAACCCCGGAAGTTCGATCACTATCGGGTGGATGCATTTGATCTCAGGGAATGGGTCTATCAGCATAACATATTCTCGCAAACATAATCCTATCTCGGTGCATCCTGATAGAATTTTTAATGTATATCAGCTAGAAAACTCTTGTGCGGAGTATACTTGAAATCTGACTGTGTGGGAAGCCTGATCCAAAAAACATCGCCGCTGATGCCACAGCGAAGGATGAAAGAGCGCCCGGTGTGCACGTACTACATGAAATAATGTCTTAATGACTTTATTCTGTCCGCCGTGGCGGGTGGATTCTATGTATAGAAATTAAGGCTGTAGGTGCTTAGAAAAATGTCCTTGGGGTGCTGTCAGACTGTCAAGTTTATGAGCACTGTCAAACTCTTTTATTTTATCTCCTGATCCTGGTTTCTTTCTTCCGTCTCACCATCTTTTCCTAACAGGCTAAACACCTACAGTCTTACAGCCTACGATATCAGGCCGGAGATGCCACAACAATGCCCCGGTGCCTTAACGCACTTCCTTCACTCCTGTGATCTCGGGGATCTCTTTTCTCAGCACCTGTTCTATGAGGGATTTCATGGTGATCGTCGCCATGGGGCACCCGCTGCAGGCACCTCTCAGACGGACCTGAACAATACCCTGCTCGGTCACGTCCACAAGCTCGATATCCCCTCCATCCCCTTGGAGGGCAGTTCTTGTCTTATCCAAAGCCTTTTCAACCCGTTCACGCTCAATATACATCCTGAACCTCCGACGCATGTGCTTAGGACCTTGGTCCTGACACTGTGGTTTTCTTTGTCACTTTCTATTTGATGTGTTTGCCCCCTACAGGGGTTCTCCATGACAGAAGATTTGTCGATGCCCCTTATTGTAATGAAACCGGATCGTATTTATATGAAGGATGCAGGAGGACATAAGAAATAGCAGACTTTGAACATCCATGTTTTGACAAACAACGAACCTTCGGATACGTAAGTGATCTGGAGTGACTTTGGTGGCGACATGTATTGCCGGTTCTGATTACCTGCAGGGTGGACGGAAACTCACATGCTTGAAAGCTTAAGAGATCATTTTGGCAGACGCTGGAATGGCGACGGTGGTTACCATGAGGTGATCACGGTTGCCATTCCTCTGGTCTTGAGCACAAGTGCATGGTCTGTGCAGCACTTTGTGGACAGGATGTTTCTCACCTGGTATTCGAGCGAGGCTATTGCCGCTGCAATGCCGGCAGGTATCCTGAATTTTGCTTTCTTAAGTTTCTTTATTGGCACCGCAAGCTACGTGAATACCTTTGTCGCCCAGTATTACGGCGCCAGGAGATACACGAGGATCGGCCCGGCACTGTGGCAGGGAATGTATATCTCGCTGATAGGCGGGATTCTTATCCTGTGCCTGATCCCGTTTGCCCGTGGGATATTCGGCATTGTAGGCCATGAGATGGCCGTGCAAGACAATGAAGTGGTGTATTTCCAATACCTCTGCCTCGGCGGGGCACCCGTTATTGCCTCGTCAGCCCTGAGCGGGTTCTTCTCCGGAAGAGGCAGGACCTGGCCGGTTATGTGGGTCAACACGTTTGCCACTGCAGTAAACCTGCTTCTGGACTATATACTGATATTCGGCAAGTGGGGATTTCCTCAGATGGGTATCAAAGGCGCGGCAATTGCAACCGTGCTTGCAGGTTTCTTCTCATTCTTCGTCTTTGTATTTCTTATCATGAGACAGACACATAACGTTCACTTTCATACCCTGACAGGCTGGCGGCCGGAAAAAGAGCTTTTTATCCGCCTGCTTCGATTCGGAGTGCCTTCCGGTGTGCAGTTCTTCCTCGATATGGCCGGATTCACCGCCTTTGTCCTGATCATGGGGCGTCTCGGGACCGTGAGCCTTGCTGCCACGAATATCGCCTTCAATATCAATACGCTTGCCTTCATGCCCATGATCGGGTTCGGCATCGCAATATCAGTGCTCGTGGGACAATACCTGGGTAAAGACAGGCCGGACCTGGCAGGCAGGAGCGTATACTCGGGATTTGCCATGACCTTCCTTTACATGGCAGCCATAGCCCTGTTGTACGTGATTACACCCCAGCTCTTTGTAGCCCCGTTTGCCGCACAGGCAGACCCTGATGGTTTTGCGGAGATCAACCGGCTTACCATAATCCTGCTGAGGTTTGTTGCTGTATATTCGATCTTTGATACCATGAATATCATCTTTGCCTCAGCCATCAAGGGTGCTGGAGATACCCGCTTCGTCATGTATGCGATTGTCGTGATATCCGCATGTGTGCTCGTGATCCCCACATATGCAGCAATCATGGTTCTTGATTACGGGTTGATGGCCGGCTGGACTATTGCATCGGCCTACGTGATCTCCCTTGGTTTCGTGTTTTACTTCCGCTTCTTAGGCGGGAAATGGAAATCCATGCGGGTGATTGAAGAGCCGGTGCCGATAATCTGTCCTGAACTGCCAGAATGTCCGATTATTGATGTTGAAAGATAAAGAGGCGCTAGGCAATAGGCACTGGGCATTAGGTGAAAGATGATTAGATTCAGGGTTTAAGGTATAAGGGAAAAGAAAGTTTCTTGAGTATATATGTATTCGAAAATATTAATTACCCTGTTGCCGCTCGCTTCATGGAGTTTTTATTCTTCAGCTTTTCCCTTC
>DAISYU010000033.1:26916-30759 GCA_036825155.1 Thermodesulfobacteriota bacterium
AATTATTCTTCTTCCTTCTTCTCCTCGTAGTCGATGAGTTTTGCTTCATCCGTATCTCTGGGCAGACTCTTCTGAGGGATGAATACCCTCCTGACAAAGGCGCTGATTCCCGATTCTGTCAGCTGGATCTCTTCTTCAGCCTCTTTGAGGACCATCTCCCAGGTAGGGGCAAATCCGGGGGCCTTGGCAAGCATGGCATGGATCGCCTTGTCATAGACATGGAGCTGTCGGATCTCTGCTCTGCCGGGTTTATGCATGAGAGCCTTCATGGAAACCCTGAGGTTCTCGTTTTCCTTCCTGAGCTGTTCCAGCTCATTCTCCCTGGTCATGTGCCCTTTAGTGTCAATTTGCATCTTTGTATAAAGGCTCTCTTTGAGCTTTGTAATCTCTTTACCGAGTGAACGGGTCTTGAACAGGCCTTTAATCCAGATGCCAATAGCGATCAGTAATCCGATGAACAGGCCAAAGAGAAATGGGTGCTGTTTGAGAAAATCAATGACTTCCATCATGTCAACCTTCCTTGCATATAGTCTGCTTACCATATATCGTCACAACTTGATCCAAGATTCAAGAAATAAATCAGAGTGCTAACCTATTACAATCGATATGCCGGCAATGAAAAAGGTAGTGGTGCCGGTCAGGAGTGAACTTTGCTCAAAGCGGAGATAGTCAGGATAATTAAGGTCCTGCATTTCTGGACAGTGATCCGATTCATCTTCGGAGGTATGTGAAAAAAATTTCCACTAAAATGAAAGATGATTACTCTTTTTGGGCGATGTTCTTTCCGAACGTGTAGCTCCGAATTTTCTGTGTTTTTCCGTAACTATACGCAATCAAATGCAAAATTGTAATACCCTCTGCAAACTGTTTGTGGGCGCGGTTTTTGCATATGAAAACAGCTGATGATGCAGGAATCACCTGGATTTTGAAATGATGTAACTATGGGTTCTGCGGGGTTATTCAATTGCGCGGCCCACTAAAATATTCCGGGTACTACCAAGAATTTTGTCGTCTCATGCATCAATGATGCTGTTAAATTACATGGAGAATATTTACGTGAAAAGATTGTTGTTTCATTTGATCGGTGTAATCTGCGTTTTGTTCACTGGAACTCTTTCGCATGCCGATCTCCTTGACTGGGGAGCACACGGAGAGCTGTTTTACGATAGTCAGACCGGCTTATACTGGCATGATCCGGGAGCATTTGCCGACTGGTCAATAGACGAGATCGATACCTTTGTCCATGATCATCCATTATGGAACTGGGCAGGATCCAGTAAGATTGGAATCCTTTCTGCAAACAGTCCTGCATCGCTTGCCGATATGCTGGGCCCTCCAAGCTATACAGCTGATTCTTTTTATTACTGGGGAGGGTTCATTGATCCGAAGGGCGCATATGCCGTTTTTAAGATCGGAGGTGACCCGGGTTCAACCGATATACAGTTGTACACATCTCTTGATGATGATTCTGCAACCCAGGATGCCCCGGTCATAACAGGGACAATTCTCTGCGGGGCCTGGCTCTATTCAGAAAATGATCCAATGGAATATACCGCACCGGTACCTGAGCCGAGTACGATTTTTCTGATCGGTACGGGATTGATCGGTTTTGCCGGTGTAATGAGAAAGTTCGCCAAAAAATAGCAGGGCATAGGCGTTAAGGGGGGGAGGCAGGGCCGGTTTAACGGTCCTGCCTTTTTTTCACAGGTCTACCGGAGGGGGTCTTTATCCTCGCTCCGGACTGTCTTGAAAATGTCTACCATCTCTGAGAGCTGCTTTGTTTCCATGCTCATGCTCTCGGACGCGCTTGCCAGTTCCTCCACCGTAGAGGCATTCTGTTGGGTAAGTGTCTCGATCTGAGAGATCGATCGATTCAGTTCATCTACCCCGTTCGCCTGCTCAGAAGATGATGAGGCAATCTCATCCATGGTATCCGAGAGTTCATCCATATAGGAGACGCTTTCATTCAGGGAGGTCTCAGCAAGTTTAACCAGGTCATTGCCTGCATGAATCTTGCTGAGCGTATCCTCGATGAGGACCTTGATCTGTTTTGACGCTTCTGCTGTTTTCTGCGCAAGGGAGCGGACTTCCTCGGCAACAACGGCGAAGCCCTTTCCATGTTCTCCTGCCCGCGCGGCCTCAACCGCAGCATTGAGGGCGAGAAGATTCGTCTGAAATGCAACCTCGTTTACCGTGACAATGATCTCTTCAATCTTACCTGATGACTGGTAAATATCATCCATGGCCTGGGTCAGTCTGCCGCCGAGCTCGAGGTTGTTGTTCAGGGCATTCTTGGTGTTCTTTGCTTTTTCCAGTCCCTGGTTTGCATTTGATGCATTCATCTTGATGGCAGATGCTATTTCCTCAATGGTTGCTGCGATCTGTTCTATGGCTGCAGCCTGCTCCTGGGTTGCCTGAGATAGTCCCTGAGCGCCGGATGCCACTTCATTGGTGGTAGAATATACCTCGTTTGATATGAGCTTTACGTTATTTACCAAAGCACCCAGCTTGGCCACCATATCCTTCAATGCCTCGGCAAGGTCACCGATCTCGTCCTGGCGGTCCACATCTATGGTGTGGGTAAAATCCCCCTGGGCCATCATCTTTGCAACATCGACACCATTTGCCAGAGGGGTGGTTATGCCGCGGGCAAAAAAGATTATGATGATGGTGACAAAGGCCAGGGAAACCGCTGCGATCAAAGCAATTAAGTTGCGGATCTCTGTCCCTGTCGAGAGATATTCACTTTTGGGCTGGGTAGCACCAACGCTCCAGCCTGTCATTTTAACAGGGGAGAAGCCCGCTACTCGTGTAGAGTCTTCAAAGGTGTACTCCTGGATCCCTGATTGTCCTGCAATCATACCTGAAGCGAGCTGCTCCATCCCGCTGTGCTTGGTTATGTCGAGTTTGAGAACATATTCAGGGTTCGGGTGGGCAATCATGATGCCCTGTTTGTTTATCATGAAGGCATATCCGGTCTCGCCGACTTTAGTGCCCACAAGCTTATTCACGATATAATCAATCTGTACGATGACCACGACGCATCCCATGAATTTCTTTGAATCGGAAAAGATCGGAGCGCATACCGGGACAACGAGTTTTCCGGTGGTCTCGGACCTGAGAACACTGCCGATATTGGCTGTCCCTTTTTTTGCCTGCGCGAAGTAGTCCCGGTCTGCAAGGGAACGGCCTTTCATTTTTCCTCCGCTGCCGTCGGCATAGACAATTCCCTTATTATCCGTGATCATGATGCCCTCATATTCTTCGCCGATCGCATGCATTGCCTGTGAGAGCATCATTACCAGCTGTTCCGCTGCTGACCCGGTGTTCTCCAATCCGAATCGCTCAACAGTACTCGCCATGCTGATGACAGTATTTTCCAGTGAGATTTGCTTTGCGAGTTTCAGTTCCTGGGACATGGTTTTATCGGTCAGGTCTGCAAGGCCCTGAGCAATTTCTCTTGCGCTCTGCTTAGCGGATGATTCCAGATGAGAGGACGCCTTCATGACGGAGAAGAAGGCAACCACAAGCATAGGCACCAGTACAATAGCGATTCCCCCAAATATAAGCTTATTCCTAAGACGTAAATGTAGTAAAGCCACAGCAGTGCTCCTCCCCACATTCATTGTATGAGAACAGGATGTGGTGTTTGATCTTTCTTCGTGCCTTATTCATCGTATCCCTTTATAAGATATTAGAGCATAACATCGGAAAACGCAGATGATAACTTAAGAGAAATATAAGGCAAAAAAAGGCAGTTAAAACAATTATATACAGTTTCTATAAACATAATAAACTATTATTATCAAGGGGTTGCTTGTGTATAAGGTGTGCATTTTTAAT
>DAISYU010000034.1:0-1070 GCA_036825155.1 Thermodesulfobacteriota bacterium
CTAGAACACTTCTTATCTCTGAGCAAAATATGAAGGCCGGCAGTCCTGAGAGATTGCCGGCCTTTTCTGTTGACCCTTCCGATCGTTAACCCTGCAACCTGAACGAAAGTACTTTTTGAGGCTGATTTTGTCGGAATATTTTACAGTGTAATTAGTATTGGCGAAAAACCGTATACAGGCAAAGGATCGTAAAACAGAACGATAGTAATTATCTTTGGTTGTTTTCAGTGTAGCAGCAAATTTGATTAAAGTAAGAGGAAGCAATCCATATTTAACTGTCGGAGATTTTTACATACTTCTACCCATTAAAGTGCCGTGTTAATACATAACTCTTTAAGAACAAATGAATTATTCTTTTTGGCATAGTATATGCTTTGTGTTGCATATAATAGTGAGGAGGGAAGGTTATGAAGATAAGAATCGTAACACTATTAAGTGCTTTACTTATTGTCCTTGGTATGACTGGAATTTCACATGCAATACTTTTTCAGGATCCAGTGCAACTTGGTGTAGAGTTAGGAGATGGATGTACCTATGAGAGCTATTCTTGGAATCATGAAACCCCGTCAGACTTTGAAGTGCCATATGACATAGTAAATAGTGCTACAATAACAATCGATGCATCATATGTTACTGGGGGCAATGATGATGTCATTGTGGAAGGTTCACTTGTAGGGCAGCTGGAAACAGAAACACTTGGTATTGTGGGTTGGGAGTGGGTATTTTTTGTTCCTGTTCCTATAGTGGGTGTGACAGATCCGGACTCTACATCTATATTTGACATTTCCGGAATTTTAGTTTCAGGATGGGGTACTGGTGACTTACTGTCCGTAACTGTAAATGCCACAGAATTTCTGAATTGTAATAGCCTCACCCTGTATTCATCAACCTTTGATCTCGATTATGATAATGGCACAGCCCCGGTCCCCGAACCGGCAACCCTGCTTCTGCTTGGCAGCGGCCTGGTTGGTCTCGCCGGATTCCGACGAAGGAAAAGTTAAAAAACATACTCTCTTTCATTCAAATACAAAGCCCGACAGCCTTCATTAGCTGCCGGGCTTTTCTTTGTT
>DAISYU010000034.1:1170-30523 GCA_036825155.1 Thermodesulfobacteriota bacterium
ATTCTGGCTCTTAATTTTTTCCACCTATCGCCAAGAGCCCAGTGCCAAGCGCCTCAGATTTTACAACGGCCTCCCCAGCTGAATGATGAACACCGGCCCTTCCTCATCGAGGTAGTCCGGTTGATCCACGGGCCAGGCAATGCCCATCCTGAAAGAAGAAAAATTGCCCCAGGCCACTTCCATGGAGGTGATGAGCTCGAGCCCTGCGCCGACGAGCCTTTCATCCCAGGTGATGGTCTCGGAGCAGACGCCGGCATCGATAAAGGTGCCGAGATAGAGCCTGTGGAGAAAGAGAGGCATGGTCTTGTATCCCCTCTGGATATTTACCAGGGGCCAGTAGACCTCGATGCTTGAGGTGAGCGCCTTGTCGGCTTCGAGAATATTGAACGTGAATCCCCTCAGCGCAAAAAGCCTGGTGGGCCTCTGGGTGAAATATCCCTCTCCGATGTCGCCTCCAACCCGATATGTCCCGTGTCCGGGAGTGGTTTCACCCCAGGACCTGCCTGCCTGCATGAGGAACGAGGAGTATATTTCCGATCCAAAGATGAGTCTGATGTTGCCGAAGAGGGATGTCCTGCCTCCTGAGTATGACTCTGCCGTCAAACCGGTGGAGGCATATTTGAACTGCCTGTTCAGTGAAAGGGCACCCCAGAAATCCGTATCGTCCTGGCCGAAGTCTTCCAGGGGCTCATAGGCAAGCCTGTGGAGGGACAGCTCAATGCCGGGAATCGCATGAGGTCTGAAAAAGACCTGTATCTCGTTTCGTGACTCCTCTGTCTTGACGGCGTTTTCCGGATCATAGGAAACCGGGTAGCGGGATAGGCCGACGCCCACCCCCTTGACCTGGGCCTGTGCCCGCCAGGAGACGTAGTCAAAGGCAAAAGAGTACCTGAATCCGGCATTGGCGGAATAGTCCCCGGTCACGTCCCTGCACCAGGTCCCAAGACCGACCTGGAAATCGGAAATCCCCGCATAGATATCCGGGGCAATGAAGTTCGGGGCGAGGCTCTTCCATGGAGAATAAGGTTGTGCATCGGGAACAGTTTTTTCTTCAAGAGGAGAGTCAGATATGTGATCCACAAGTCTCAGTGCCGGAGCTTCCTTGTTTTCGTAGCGTGAGACCTCCCATCCCCTGTTCTTCAGGCACAGGAAAGTACCGTTTCTGGGAAGCACTGCAGCATATCTACATGTAGTTAGAGGCGTCATGTCTGAACGATGGATCTGGAATGTCCCGGTAGCATTTGAGGAAAAAACCAGGCCTCCTGTGTCCCAGCAGGGGTCCATCTCGATAGAATCGGCAGTTGTCACCCGGCGCCATGTGGTGTCATACACCCAGATGTCCCAGTTCCCCCCCATGTTTGCCGCCACGGCGATGTTGCCGTTGTCATTGAGCACCGGACCGGACATCTGCAGTGCGCCCTCCGGGCCGGGGATCATGGTTTGAACATTGGCCTTTTCCTTGAACAGCCCCTTGGTGCTGTCAAGGAAAACCAGGTAAGGCCTTGCCCCTTTGCGGGTCACCGCAATCCCGCCGTCTCCCGGGTCCCAAACATGATAGATATCGAGGTCGAGTGTTGTCTCAGCGCTGTATGCCGCTATCTTCGAGATGCCGCTGCCATCGTATTCCGATACCCACAGTTTTCCGTCCGCATCGACATAGCCGTACCTGCTCCTCCATCTCACGCGTTTCATCCCCGGGTATATGCCCGATACATTCCAGTAGACAAACGGTTCCGGGTTGTATCCCAGTATGAGCAGACCCGAATCAGATCCAGCTTCCACTGACTGGTCAGCCCTGAATTCATCCCAGAGGCCCATCCATGTTTTGCCGAATGCCTTCTTCGCCTTCAGGTCGATCTCGATAGGGATGATGCCGCTGCCGTGGATTTCGAGAAAATCGTGAATTTTCTCCCACCCATACTTTGTATAGAGCCAGGAGAGAAAAGGCCTGCCATATACCCGGTACGTGAAGTGTCCAGGCCACTTCCCTGGATGATTGCTCACCTGGGCGACATCTTCCGGCACGTATGCAGAAAAAATGGTCTCGAAGAACGGATCATTGGCAGCAGTGCCGGAATAGAATGAAAAAAGCAGGGCGCACGTTCCGTCAGTGAGCCACTGCGGAGAAATCACGTTGGGTGAGACGATCTCGCCGAATGCCTTATGGGCAGCACCGGGGATCTTCGATCGCATGGAATATATCCCGTGCAGGCACAGGCCCTTGAAGAGAAAATATGTCCATGGGTCTTTTTGAGTGTAACCCTCTTCGATAACACCTGGTGCCCTCAGCGGGATACGTATCTCGCTGTGAGGTATCATATGAACGACAACGTCGGGTTTATCAAGTACGCTGTCTAAGATGACATGAATCCGGCGGTTGGTTCCGAGGCCCTTCTCATCGAGAAACGCCAGTATTCCAGGGGCGCTTTCAGCCATACGGGCGATAATCTCTTCGGAGCCTGTCTCATAGGTGAACAGAACCCTGCCTTTCTCGATGGACTCGAGGGCAGAACCTTCGGGGATGGAGATCAGGCTGAAGAGCAGGATCAGCAGGAGAGATCTCAATAGCTGGTAATTTCTGCGAATAATGTCACGAGCTATACAGTATACTCCATTACACGACATGATCATGTAACATCCCCTGGTATGATGATAACTCTTTTATGGGGTGCCGCTTTTCTATACGTCTAAATCGCGTACCCGCTGTGGGTGGGTGTACACGCAGAACTTATCGTCTTTCACCCGGCATATCAACGTGAGACCTGCCTTTTGCGCCAGAGCTATGCCTTCGTACGTTGTGGCTGCCTTGGTTACGATGATGGGGATACCTGCATTGATTGCCTTGGATACCATACCCACAGGTTGTCGCCCGGTACAACCAAGCACACATGACGAAGGATCTATCCGGTTGAGGATAGCATACCCGATGACCTTGTCCACGGTATTGTGTCTGCCCACATCACTGCTCTTTGTTATGAGTTCGCCTTGAGAGAAGAGTACGCTGCAGTGCGCTCCACCGGTCTTTTCCCACAGTTCGGATACGATCTCGTTTATTACGGTGAAGACCTCTCGCTGATCTATGGCGATGGTAGAGTCGATCGTTTTGCGGATCATTCCGCTCGATGAACCCCCGCTCGACTCGGTTATATATTCGGCCGATTCGGCTGCTTGTTGCGCATACACGTAGATGGTGTTTCCTTCTACCGTGACGTCATCGATCCGTTCGGCGAGGCCTTCGCTGATAACAAAGCCTGCTCCCAGTTCCCTGTATTGCATGGGGCTGGCAACAAGTTTTGTAAGGAGCCGGTCATTGAGATAAAGATGCACGATCTCTTCTCTGCAGACTTTCTCATCACTCTTTGAGAAACGGCCATTGGTAAAGCGCAGTGCTTCTGACGTTGTCAATGCATCCTGGATGAATTCTATCTTTGCCATGGGTAGCGTATATAACATTAAATCCATGTATGCTCAATCGATCAGTTGGTCGGACGGAACTGCAGAGGGTACAGTCGAAGAAAGAAGCGTAGTATCAGCGGCTCCTCACGGCCAGTTCATACAGGCCTATTGCGGCGCTGTGAGCAACGTTGAGAGAATTGAACGACCCCAGCATGGGGATATGGGCCATGATGTCGATCTCTTTTTCCATCACGGTCCTGATCCCGCTGTCCTCTCCCCCGAGTACGAGGGCGATTTTGTCGTAAGACGGGATCATGCTGATCGGCTCTTTTCCCGCTGCATCGAGCCCCACCAGCCAGAAGCCGTTCTTTTTCAGTTCCTTCGAAGCCATGCGCAGGTTGGTCACCCGGGCGATCTGTGCATGCTCGGTGGCACCGGCAGAGGCCTTGACCACTGAAGGCGTTATCTGGGCGGATCTGTTCTCGGGGATGATAACGCCAGCCTGTGCGAGGGCATAGGCTGATCTGATGATCGAGCCTAAATTCTGCGGGTCCTCCACTGAATCGAGGAGTATGACGACATTCAATCCTAAAAGGTCCTTGATCTGACGGTAGCGATATCGGGACACTTTCGCAAGGACACCCTGATGTGATCTGGTGCCGCTTATCTTGTCCAGCTCGTGTTTCGGCAATGTATGGACGGGCACGCCCACGGCAAGGGCGGCAATATCATCATAGTGTTCGCGCGAGATCATGATTTCAAAGAATTTTCTGCTGCCGGCACGAAGGGATTCGATGACCGGATTTTTCCCATAGATGATCTCCATTTCCTGCTCCTTTAGGTCTGCGGTATCCAGCTCACACAGTAGTGCGTACGTTTTGGAAGAGAAGATAGGCCCGGATCGATGACAGCCCACCTGCCCTTGAGGCCGCTCTCACAGGCGCAGCTGTGAAAATGAAACATGGCGATACCCATGTCTATGCGCTGCATGTCCACATCGCTAAAAAAGGCGTTGTATCCCAGGGCGCGATAGAGATAGAAATGGAATATGCCGTCTTTTTTCACGATGCGCCAGGGCTGTTTGTTGACCGCTGAAGGGGCGAGCCTGACCATCTCCATGGCGTCGGCATAATGCCCTGCGATGCCTGGAGGTGCAGGTGTTTTGAAATCGTTTTCAAAGAACAGTTCATGCATGGGTTTGCGGTTCTTTGAACCTGCGCTGAGAAAAAAGATCGAATCGAGCAGTGATCTTTTGTCCGTGACAAGACCCACCGGTGTTATGGCCGGGATGATCTCACCCGGACGTAGCCCCATCATTTCTCCGAAATACGAGCGGTTCAATGTTCCTCCTATCCAGCAGGTCCCGAGGTCCAGGGAGGTAATAAACAGGATGAGCTTTTCCATGGAGTAGCCGAAGTCCTCGAATGCCATATTACCCGGCATGAGTGCCCCTGCAAGGAAATTGCAGGCCCCTTTAATGACGCCGTAGGTTCCCTTCACCCTCTTCTTCTCCTGCATGGAGGATTCGATCAGGGAGAACCGTATATTTGAACTAAAAGGCGGTGGTTCGAGGCTGGAGATAGCCTCATGCAATCGGTCCCTTACTTCTTCAGAGAGATCCTCATCGCGGTAACTTCTCCACGAGCGCCTCTTGACGATGAGTTCACGGACCGGCCTGTCAAAATGGATCATGTATCCACCTCATGAGATGAGCAATACCCAAATGGAACCCGTTAATAAAGAGAAAAACGGTTTTCCTGCAGAAACATAGTGATTGCTTCATGCGTGACACACCAGCATGTTTTTGTTCCTGACTGTATTTTTTCTGCAGGACTCAGCATGACCGGGAACATACTAAAGCAGGTGCCCCCGGTCATGCTGAATATTGTGCCATTATACCTGGTAGCAGTTGTTCATTACCATACAGCGGTACTGATACACTGAACCTCAGCGCTTTCGTCTGCTACTCCATCTTGAGTCCGTCAGCGAACTGCAGCGTCATGGGACTGATTGTGCAGGTATCGGTCAATACATTTATGCAGGCAGGTTTTCCTGAGGCCAGAGCCCTTTTTATTGCGGGAATAACATCTGCATCCTTGTCTGCGAATTCACCATGTCCGCCGAGACCTTCCACCATTTTTTCGTAATGGATGATTCCGAGCTGCGACCCGATCAGTCGTTCTCCGCCATAGCAGATTTCCTGTCCGTGCTTGATCATTCCCCATGCCTGGTCGTTGTTGATAATGCAGACAAAGGGGATATTGTGGCGTGATGCGGTCTCAAATTCCATGGCATTGAGCCCGAAGGAACCGTCGCCGTTTATGAGCACCACGTCTTTTTCCGGCCGTGCAAGCTTTGCGGCCATGGCAAAGGGGATGCCGGTTCCGAGGCAGCCGAACTGGCCGCCTGCCGAAGCGTATATGGCGGCTTTTTCTTTTGCATTCAGGCCGGTTGCGCCATAGTATGAGGTGTCTCCTCCGTCGATAATATAGATTGCATCATCGCCGATCGCCTCTCTGATGAGTGCAACAAGTCTCTGGGGATGGATGGGGTCGGACGGGGTCTTCCGTGCGGCCACCTCTTCAGCTACCATGGGAATGTACGCTTCTTTGAGACTGGCCATCCATGCGCCGTGGTCGCGTTTTTCCACCTGCTTGTTGAGGTCTTTCAGGGCAAGAGATATGTCTCCCACGAGACCGACATCAGAGATCCTGTTTCTGTCTATCTCGGCTGCATCGATATCCACACGGACAACCTTGGCCTGCGGGAAGACCTGCCCGAACATGAGCAGCCAGTTGAAGCGCACGCCCAGGGCTATGACCAGGTCTGCCTGGGAAGCTGCCGTGAGGATGGCCATCATGCCCCCGTCCCACAGGGAGAGCGGATGATCGTCAGGCAGTGTGCCTCTGCCGGTATTGATAAGGACAAAGGGGATGCCAGTAGTCTCGATAAATTCCTTGAGGTCTTCATCGCACGCACTCGAACCGACACCGCCTCCGCCGATGATCATGGGGCGTTCCGCCTTGTTGATGAGGGAAGCAGCCTCACTGACAGCAGTGGAATCCGGCTGTGATCTGTACGTGATGGTGCCCTTCTTTGCCGGCGGCACCTCATCTTCATCCACCTTGATATTCAGCACATCCGGCGGGAATTCCAGGAATACCGGACCGGGTTTGCCCGATGTTGCCTTCCTGAATGCTGTCGAAAGATACTCGGGGATGCGCTTGATGTCGTAACATATCCCGTGCCACTTCACGTAGGATTTTATCATGTCAGCCTGCTTGATCTCCTGCAGGGCTCCTTTCTCCTGGTCCCTCACCGGGGAAGTACCGGAGATGAATACAACCGGTGCATTCTCCAGGTATGCATTTACCAGCCCGGTAAGCGAATTGGTGAAGCCAGGACCGGCCGTGAGGAGGCAGACCCCCGGCTGGCCGCGGTAGATGGTCCATGCATGGGCCATCATTGCTGCAGCCTGTTCGTGCCGTACATCAATGAGCCGTACATCATACTCAAAGAATCCATCGTAGATCCGGTCTATATGACCTCCGGACAGGGAGAAGACAGTATCCACCCCCTCGACATTCTTCAGATATTGCGCAACCAAATGGCCTCCATAGATTTCGCCCATACTCACACCTCCTTGACTTCCTGGTTTTTCTGAACTGTTTTCTCGTACGCGTTGCGTCTTCACCTGATGCTGCGCCGGACACGTCACGAGAAGATTAATTTCAGATCCCGGCAGCAAGCTGAAGGAACATGTCTCCCGGCCTGCCCGTGGATTCATTTCATTGATTATGAAAAAACGGCTACACGCTCCTCTGTACAAAGCCCCGCAAAGGGGCGGTTAATAAATTTCAGTGTTCAATGCAGGCTTCATACTATGGGTGAAGCCTTGCATTGTCAATATTAAAACATGATGTTTTGCTCATATTTAACTGGCCGCATATTGTTTCAATAAGGAGTACACGATGCCTGAGTTCTTATGAACTCATCGTTATCTGATAACAGACATAGGGCATCCCTGGCGGGAGTCTCTTTGGGAACTCATCGATTTCCGGAAGTGGATTCCTACAATTGCCAGCCGCACCGCCTCGCCGAATGTCCTGGGATTGATGATCAGGCTGCCCAGGAGAAGCCTCCAGTAGTAAGGTCTGAATTTCCCCTCGTTCCTTATTCCGATATGCCAGATGCTCTTGAAAAAAGCCTTGATGCCGGAGAGATCGATCTTTGATGCGGTCTTGTGACGGTAGGTCATAAGGAACGCAATACATCGAGTGTAGTATGCTTTGGGAGAGTATATGGTTTCCACAACCATCCTGTACCCTTCGAGGAGTTTTTGTACATCCATCTTCGGAATAAAATTAATGCCCTCACCAGTGTTGTCCCCGGAACTGTCTGAGAGCAACCTGCCCTCCATGCTGAGCCTTTTCCAGAGCTTGGTACCGGGAAGGGCCTGGAGCAGTCCCACCATTGCCGTAACAATACCGCTTGACTGAATGAAGTCGATGAGGCTGTCAAAGATCTTCCTGGGGTCGCTGTCAAACCCGAGAATAAACCCGCCCATTACCTCCATGCCGTTTTTCTGGATTGTTTTCACAGCATCCATCATATCCTTTCTGGTATTCTGGAGTTTATTTGCCTCCTTGAGGCTTTCCTCGTTCGGTGATTCCAGGCCGATGAAGACCTTGTTGAATCCGGCATAGCTCATGAGGTCCATGAGTTCGTTATCTTCGGCAAGATTTATGGAGGCCTCGGTGAGAAAGTGAAACGGCCTGTTGTTTTCCTCCATCCAGTTGCCGAGGTCCCTGAGCATTTCCTTGACCTTTGCCTTGGATCCAATAAAATTATCATCCACGACAAAGACGGTTCCGCGCCACCCTTTCTGGTAGAGTGTATCTATCTCATGTACAAACTGGGCGGAGGACTTTGTCCGCTGATTTCTTCCATTGAGCAGAACGATATCGCAGAACTCGCAATCAAAAGGACACCCCCTGGAAAACTGTACGAGCATTGAATCATAGTTCTTTAAATTGATCAGATCCCAATCAGGCTCAGGCGTGAGCGAGAGATCAGGCCGTGTTTGGGCCTCATAGATGTCTCTGGGTGTGCCATTTGCCAGATCGTGAAGGAATGTGGGCAAGACATCTTCCGCCTCACCGAGGATAAGATGGTCGATCCCGGGGAATTTATCGGGAGAGGTGGTAAAGTAGGGACCGCCCGCAACGATTCTTACAGAGAATTTCCTGCATCGCTCAACAAGCTCTGCGGTTGAATCCTTCTGCACGTGCATGGCGCTGATAAAGACAATGTCCGCCCAGATGAGGTCGATATTTTCCAGTCGCCCTACATTCATATCCACGAGCTTCCTGTTCCACTCTTCAGGTACCATTGATGCAATGGTCAACAGACCAAGGGGCGGAAAGGCGGCCTTTTTTGATACGAAACGCAGTGCGTACCTGAAACTCCAGAAGGTATCGGGTATCTCGGGATAGATGAATAGTGCGTTCATGGTATGCTCCTCGTAGTTAAATACAGTGTGACTGAACCGTGACGCTCAGTAAGGGTATGGTAGCACGAAGTGTTTCAAAGGGAGTGTCAAACAAACTCAAAGTATTTGTGAAAAATGTGAAAAAAATAGACGTGAGCTGCAGCGTAACTCACGAGTTTTGCCGTGAGACAGTGCCGGAAAAAAACTGTTGTTACTGCTCAAATTCTATGATGTTTTACCCGGAATCCAGGAGACGTTAGAGCCCTATACCTTATACCTCGAGCCTGCATCTTTTGATCAGATCAGGGTGAGGAGCACCTCTCTCTTTGCCCGCGGTCCGTCGAATTCACAGAAGAAGATATTCTGCCATGTACTCAGCAGCAGAGTACCGTTCTCGACAGGTATAACCTCGGAGGGCCCTATGATGCCTGCCTTTATGTGGGCGTCTCCATTCCCGTCGACCCGGTCATGGAGCCAGGTTCCCTTTGGTACGATGGTTCGCAGACAGCTAAGCACATCAGTGGGGATATTCGGGTCCCAGTTCTCCTGTATCATGATTGCGGCTGTTGCCCCGAGTGCATACAGGCAGCAGAGTTGATGAGACGTCCCGTGCTCGGATACGATGGATCGGACCCTGTCCGTGATATCAAGGAACTGCTCCGCTTCTTTTGTCCGAAATGTGATGGAGAATCTCATGCAAATTCTATATCATTCCCCCTGGAGCGTATCAAGGGCATCTCCGTTCTTGAAAGAGTCAACAGTGGTCTTGCCTACGTCGGACACATATGTTTACCCGCCTATTGCATTCGATGGTTCACGCCTTATTTTAATTAAGATATCTTGTAATTAAATCTTTATCGCGAACGAGCCTTTAATAGATGGCCTGACCTTTTTCTGGGCTTTGTAATAGCAAGTTCAGGGCAAATTGATGATTACATGTATCGAAAGGGAGGCCTGTCATGAAAAGGGCATTGTCAGTGGTTTGCTCTATGATCTTCCTGGTGCTTTTCCTTCCTGGTCCAGCCGACGCAAATCTTATGAGGAGCGGCGAGTTTGAAGCGGACGGATGGATCACCAGGGAAAAGGGAACCAACAAAACATCGCCGGTTGAGCCGTATGCTCGTGAGGCCTTCTTTTGCGAAGAGGAATCAGCTTATGCCTTCAGCAATGGTAATCTCTTTATGTCCTTATCTACATCTGAAAGTACAGCAGACCTTTATTTTAACCCGGACAGGCTGGTATGGGGTGTGAGCAGCAGGGCGCTATCATATAGGATCCTGCAGTACCATACATATTTTTCCGTGTCTGATTTATGGGATAACGACCCGGATGCGCGCATGGGGTTTCAATTATTAGAGACGTGCGGGCTTTTCTGCGATAATACAGATACCTGGATCTTCTTAGACAATGTCTTGGCACAGGTGAATCTTGCCCCTGTTCCCGAGCCGGCAACAATCCTCCTTATAGGTTCGGGGCTGGTATCTGTCGGCTTGATCAGCAGGATGAGGAGAAAGAACAAGACCGGATAGCTTCTTTTAACTCTTTGCTTTCATGTGATCAATTGACAGGACCTCCTAAGATGATATATCAATACCACATCTTCACCACGGTGCATGTTTTTCCTGCGGTATGGACATGAATAGTGAAGATGGATACCGGCATTTTAAAGGGAGTATCTAAGGTGTCGATTACGGGTGCCCGTTGGGATAATAGGGAAGACGGTGTAATTCCGTCGCGGGCCCGCCGCCGTAACCGGGGACGAACGCTGCAGCAAGCCACTGCTTGTACAAGTGGGAAGGGGCAGCCTGAAGGATGATCCGGAAGCCGGAAGACCTGCTCGTAATCGAGGAAGATTTGCCGCCCTTCGCGGACAGGGGCTGGGCAAAGTAGATTTTACGGGAATGAAAAACGGCATCCCCGGACCTTGTATCAGGTCCGGGGATTTTTTTGTAAGCACATGCGTTTAACAAAGTGATGAAAAGCCTTGAGGGAGGTGAAAGAAGGGTCATCAATCGGTAATGCCCCGGATCGAGGGAAGGGAGTGTAATGCTTCCGCCGCCCCGCGACTGTAATCGGGACGAACACCGCATAAAAGCCACTGTCAGAGATGGCATGACGGGAAGGCGCGGCTAGTAGGGTGAACGAGAGCCAGGAGACCTGTTCTGCGGGCAGAAAAAACTCTTAAAATCTTTCGAGGGAAAAGAAAGGAGTAGGTGAAATGGCACCAAGACACGTAATTGCAGTATTGTTTTTGGTCCTGTTCGTCGTAGCGACGGGCGTGGCCGCAGCCCAGGAAACAGAGTCCCAGGCAACCGCTGAAAATCAGGTACTATCAACTGGTAAAGAGGAATATGCACCCAACGACAAAATCGAAGAGGTCGTGGTAAGTGCAACCCGCATTGAGATCCCCGTTCGTGAGGTGGGGAGCTCGGTCACGGTAATCTCAGACTCCCAGATTGAAGAACAGCAGAAATCCACGGTCCCGGATGTATTGAGGACTGTTCCAGGCCTGGATGTTGTCAAACGTCAGGGCGCCACATCGGTGTTTATGCGGGGAGCAAAATCCGAGCACACCCTGGTTCTCATAGATGGCATCGAGATGAACGACCCCATCTCGCCGGGCCGGGCTTTTGATTTTTCCTATCTCACGGTTGATAACATTGAACGTATCGAGGTGATCCGCGGACCGCAGAGCACGCTGTACGGGTCTGACGCCATCGGCGGCGTCATCAATATCATTACGAAAAAGGGAAAGGGCTCTCCTACCGGATTTGTTTCCGCCGAGGCAGGATCGTTCCATACATTCCGGGAAAGAGCAGGGATCAGCGGCGGAAACAGCCTCGCCAATTATTCCGTTGGCATCTCACGTCTGGATACCGACGGTATATCCGCTGCCGACAGAGATGAGGGGAACCGTGAGGATGACGGCCTGGAGAACACCTCTGTTTCTGGTCGGGTCGGGTTCACCCCGGGGGAGAAATTCGGCCTGGATGTCATACTGCGGTGGATCGATGCCGAGGCTGATATCGACAACAGCGGTGGTGCAGGAGGTGATGACCCCAACTACACGACAGATACACAGCAGCTCTATTTCAGATCCCAGGCAAGCCTGCTGCTCATGGATGATCTCTGGGAACAGAAACTGGGTTTTTCCCTGACCGACTACAGCAGGGAAGGAGACAATGATACCGATGCTGACCACCCCGATGACCTGAGCCGGGACTCTTATGACGGAAAGATCATAAAGTTCGACTGGCAGCACGATCTTAACCTCCATGAGACAAACACCCTGACCCTCGGGGTTGAAACCGAAGCAGAGAAAGGAAGGAGTGACTACTACTCAGAGAGCATCTATGGGCCGTATTCGAGCACCTTTGGTGAAGAGACCGCTCGAACGAGCAGCTTTTATCTCCAGGACAGAATAACACTTCGCGACTCGTTGTTCACCACGCTGGGTGTCCGGGTGGACGATCATGACAGGTTCGGCACAGAGACCACCTACCGCCTAACGCTGGCCTATTGTATCAATCAGACCGGGACTACCATCAAGGGAAGTTACGGGACAGGATTCAAGGCGCCCACGCTGTACCAGCTCTATTCCGCATATGGCGACGAAACCCTTGACCCGGAAGAGAGCACCGGATGGGATGTCGGTGTGGAGCAATCTCTGTTCGGTAACAGGCTGACGCTGTCGGCGACGTATTTCAGTAACGACTTTGACGACCTTATCGACTACGATACCGGTTTGTGGAAATATGTCAACGTTGCCGAGGCCAGATCTCATGGTATAGAGCTGTCTGCAACCCTTGTCCCAATTGAGGATCTGGCGCTCCGTGCAGGTTATACCTATACGGACACACAGGACAAGACAACCCGGGAGGATCTTCTCCTGCGGGCAAGGAACAGGTTCGGGCTCAACGTGAATTATCGCATCCTGAACAAAGCAAATATAAACCTGGATCTCTCTTATGTCGGAGCACGATACGACAATGACTTCTCCACCTGGCCTGCTGCGCGGGTGAGGTTGGACCCGTACACACTGGTGAACCTGGCTGCATCATACGATATAAACGGGACCGTTCAGCTTTTCTCCAGGGTGGAGAACCTTTTCGACGAGGAGTACGAGGAGGTCAAGGGATACGGGACGGCAGGGTTTTCTGCCTATGGCGGGCTGAAGGTGACATTCTAGAGATACCGGGTGCAGAATAGACCACTGTTTATAATGGGAGGATAAGTGCATGAAAGAGATGTTTATCAGGGGAGGGCCACTCATGTGGCCCCTGCTCATATGCTCAATAGTTTCCGTCACCATCACCATAGAGCGGGTGATTTTCTGGTGGCGGGAACACAGGCTCAGGAGAGGCGATCTCATTGAGGATATCTTCTGGAAGACGCAGGATGGCCATGTGGACTCCCTCCTTGAAGAGGGTCAGAAACATACCGGTGAAGCCTCTGGTCGCGATTTTGCCCTGAGGGTTCTCCTGTGCGGTCTTGCGCATCGTGATTGCGGACTGAGGGAAACCATGGAGGTGGCGGCCACAAAAGAGATCGATCGTATGAAGCGAGGCCTCGATATCCTGGATACCATCATCACCATGGCACCGCTGCTCGGTATCCTGGGGACTGTTTTGGGTATCATCGATTCATTCGACCTCTTAGGTGCCGGCGGCATTGAGAATCCCAGGGCAGTCACCGGCGGCATTGCCCAGGCGTTGATAACGACTGCCGCAGGGCTCACCGTGGCACTCGTGACCCTGGTTCCCTTCAACTACTTCGTGGAAAGGGTGCGCAAAGCAACGAACGAGATCAATAATCTCATGGTCAGGCTTGAGACATCCTGCAGAAAGGGGACGGAGGTAAAATCCGATGGTAACGTGCGGATATGAAAACAAGAAGGCTCGGGTTGAAATGCTTCCTCTCATCGACGTGGTCTTTCTCCTGCTGGTCTTCTTCATTTATGCGATGCTCTCCATGGTGGTTCACCGCGGACTTATCGTGGAACTGCCCGAGGCATCAACGGCACAGGTTGACAGGAAGGACTATGTCAGCATCACCATAACGGATGAGAACGCGGTCCTTGTAGGAAAGCAGCCGGTTGCACTGTCCGGGCTCGTGGATGAGGTCATGTCTCAGGCAGGCGGGAAAACGGATATCCCGGTGTTCATCAACGGTGACCGTGGGGCTGACCTTGGTGTTGCCATCCGGGTACTGGATCTGCTCAGAGGTGAGGGGATAGCGGAAGTATCCTTTGAGTGCAGGCAGGAGTCGTAATGGCGTTATCCGATTTTATCGGGCCGTTCATCATCGCGCTCATCATTCATGCACTGGTTCTTTCATCAGATATGTTCAGCCATGATGCACCGACCATCCAGAAAAAAGGCGTATCTTCGATTACACTCAACATTGTAACATCCGTAGCATCCAGCGCATTGCAGTCTCTCCCAAAGGATGATGCGCCCGATAATCAGCAACGCCCTGCCAGGACCCGAACACAAAAGGAGCCTTCTCGTGCGGTACCGGGGCCGCCGCAGATCTTTGATGCGAATCTTCCCTCCAGGGCGGACAGGGATGCTCCGGAGGAAACGAGTACGCAAAAAAGAGAACAGGAGACAGACCAGAGAGAACAGATTACACCAGTTGCCGACATTGATGACAATGTCGAGGCCAGCCCCTTTATGATTGAGGGACCGCTGCTAACTGATGCGGGTGATGACATGGATACAGGGAACAATTACGTTGATGTCCCCGAACAGGGGGAAAGGATCCCCGCATCGATTGTCGGACTGGTCAAGCCTGTATATCCCAGGTTCTCGCGAATTCACGGTGAGGAAGGCACGGTTGTGCTCCTGGTGGAAGTCCTTGCCGACGGCAGTCCCGGGAAGATCGAGATCGTAAGCTCGAGCGGCTACAGGCGTCTCGATAAGGCTGCGATCAAGGCCGTGGGCAGTGCACGGTTCATAGCAGGCAGAATAAACGGAAGAGAAGTGGATTCGACTCAGCGCATCGCGTTTCGGTTCAATCTCCACGATTGAGGACGGTACGCTGCAGACAATCAAGGGCTTGAAAACGAGTGTATTAAATGCAATACTCCACTTTCAAATCCACGAGAGAAGAGGTTCCTACCATGAGAAGTGACAATACAAAGAAATCCATCGAGAAGGCTCCCCACAGATCACTGCTTAAGGCGAACGGTTTCACCGATGAAGAGATGGCCCGACCCTTTGTGGGTATAGTCAATTCAGCCAATGAAATTATCCCCGGTCACATCCACTTGAACCAGATAGCCCAGGCAGCCAAGGACGGTGTCCGTATGGCTGGCGGTACGCCTATGGAATTTAGTGTGATCGGCATCTGCGACGGAATCGCCATGAACCATGCCGGCATGAAATATTCGCTCCCCTCGAGGGAGATCATCGCGGATTCCATCGAACTCGTGGCTATGGCCCATGCGTTTGATGCGCTGGTTTTCGTTCCTAATTGCGACAAGATCGTCCCGGGCATGCTCATGGCCGCTCTCAGGCTCAATGTTCCTTCCGTGGTTATATCGGGGGGGCCGATGCTGGCAGGATCTCACCGCGGCAAGTCCGTCGATCTCATCAGCGTGTTTGAAGGGGTAGGCCAGGTCAAGGCCGGCACGATAACCGAAGAAGACCTGCGGGAACTTGAAGGGTGCGCGTGCCCCACTGCAGGTTCCTGTTCAGGTATGTTTACCGCGAACTCCATGAACTGTCTGACCGAGGCTCTTGGGCTCGGCCTGCCGGGCAACGGTACGGTGCCTGCAGCATATTCCGAACGCATCAGACTTGCCAAGCACGCAGGCATGAAGGTCATGGAACTGCTCGAGAAGGGCATAAAACCGCGGGACATAGCAACGCACAGTGCCTTCAACAATGCCATCGCCGTGGATGTGGCGCTCGGCTGCTCCACGAATACGGTGCTGCACGTACCCGCTGTTGCCTATGAGGCCGGCATTGAGCTCGACCTTGACGACTTTGACAACATGAGCAAGCAGGTGCCGCACCTGTGCAACCTCTCTCCGGCCGGTCCGCACCATCTTCAGGACCTTTACCATGCGGGAGGGATACAAGCGGTCATGAAGCGCCTTGAGGGACTCGGCGTACTCGACCTCAGCGTCACGACCGCAACGGCAAAGACCCTGAAAGAAAATCTTGAGGACGTCGAGGTGTATGATGCCGAGGTCATCCGGCCCCTGGACAATCCGTATCATGCAGAAGGCGGCATAGCGATCCTTCGCGGATCCCTGGCCCCGGATGGTGCGGTTGTCAAACAGTCGGGTGTGCTGCCCGAGATGATGAAGAGGGAAGGTGTGGCGAAAGTGTTCGATTCCGAAGAGGATGCCACGAAGGCCATCCTGTCGGGAGGAATAAAACCGGGCGATGTCATTATCATCCGGTACGAAGGACCAAAGGGCGGACCGGGTATGAGAGAGATGCTCACCCCGACGTCCGCGATTGCAGGTCTGGGCCTCGACAAGGATGTTGCCCTTATCACTGACGGGAGATTCTCCGGAGGAACACGCGGGGCAGCCATTGGACACTGTTCCCCCGAGGCAGCCCAGGGAGGGGCCATCGCACTGGTCAAAGACGGTGATGTGATCGCCATCGACATCCCGGAGAGGAAACTGGATCTGCTGGTGGATGAAGCAGAGCTTGCACAGCGCAGGAAGGCATGGTCGCCGCCGGAAAAGAAGTTGACTGGCGTTTTGAAACGTTATGCCGACATGAGTCTTTCTGCAGACAAAGGAGCACGGTACAAGGATTGATGAAAGAGGCACTCTACTGGGTCAGCCTTGATGAGGGCAGGGTGCAGTGTGTTCTCTGTCCTCATAGATGTGTGATTCGTGAAGACAAAACCGGCATATGCGGTGTGAGGAAGAATGTTGGCGGGGTTCTCTACAGCCTTGTCTGGGCCCGCAGCATTGCCGCCAGTGTGGACCCGATAGAGAAGAAGCCGTTGTTCCACTTCCTGCCGGGCTCCTCCGCGTTTTCCATCGCAACCGTGGGGTGCAACTTTAGGTGCAAGTTCTGCCAGAACAGCGACATATCGCAGTATCCAATACAGACAGGGCGTATCACCGGCGAGGAACTGCTGCCGCAGGACGTGGTGGAAGCAGCCCTCATGAGAGGGTGCGAGAGTATTTCCTATACCTATACGGAACCAACGATCTACATGGAGTATGTCCTCGACACTGCCAGACTGGCTCATGAAGAGGGTATACAAAACACCATGATCACCAACGGGTACATATCCACCGATGTGGTCACGAAAAGCCTGAAGGGACTCATCGATGCAGCAAACATAGACCTGAAGTCCTTTTCCGACAGCTTTTACAAAAAGCTCTGCGGAGGAAGACTCCAGGGTGTGCTCGATGCCATCAGGGCATATTATGATGCCGGGGTGTGGATAGAGCTCACCACATTGCTGATCCCGGGAGAGAACGATTCAGAAGATGAAATCAGGGACATCGCCGGATTCATCAAATCCATAAGCCCGGATATCCCCTGGCATATAAGCCGGTACTACCCTCACTACCTCTATGACAAGGCTCCGCCGACCACGGTACGCGAGGTTGAGGCTGCTCGAGATATTGGATTGAGTCAGGGGCTCAATTATGTATATACAGGGAATGTCATGGGACATATTGGAGAAAACACCTTCTGCCATCACTGTGGCAGGGAGATCATCAAACGGCGAGGCTTTTTTGTGACAGAAAAGGCGATGAGGGGCAATACGTGCCTCCATTGCAATCAAACTATACCAGGGAGGTTCGAATGAAACATCAGAATTTCATGCTTAAGGTCGTGGACGCAAAGAAGGCTGAAATCAGGAAGGTACTGAAGGATGCAGGGATAGAAGTTCGTTCTCTTACCGAGGTTTATACTGAAGAAATCGGAGGGGAGGCGAAAGAGGAAGATGCCGAGAAAAAAGACGAAAGTTAAGATAGACCTTGCACATAAGCCGGTCTGCGGATGGGAGAAGCTGAAAGGAAAAGAATCGGAGATCGAGGCATATAATACCCAGTACAAGGAGTTCCTGTCTCAGGTAAAAACTGAACGTGAGGCGGTTTCATTCATCCAGGAGCGCTCTGGGGGCAGGAAGGGATTGGTGGTTTTTGAGAACCGGGGCAAGGCCGTAGCCCTGTGCCGGAAAGGATCAGCCCCCCTGAGCGAAGGAGTCAGAATCGTTGTCGCCCACATTGACTGTCCGCGCCTCGATCTGAAGGCAAACCCGCTCTATGAAGACACCGATCTTGCCATGCTCAAGACCCACTATTACGGGGGCATTAAAAAGTATCAGTGGCTGGCACGGCCCCTGTCCCTTCATGGCGTTGTCGTAAAGGAGGATGGGAGCGCTGTCAGGATCGTCATCGGCGAAGAAGATGATGATCCCTGCTTCACCATCGAGGATCTGCTTCCTCATCTTGCAGGAAAGACCCAGTATACCAAGAAGGTGGGCGATGCCTTCCAGGGAGAGAAGCTCAATATCATTTTCGGTTCCATCCCCGACCTGAACGAGAAGGATGAAAAGGTCAAAGGCCGTATTCTTTCTCTTCTGCATGAGAAATATGGCATTTCTGAGCAGGATTTTGTTTCAGCGGATATCGAGATCGTACCTGCAGGCCCTGCCCGGGATGTGGGATATGACCGCTCACTGGTCGGGGCATACGGCCAGGATGACCGGGTGTGCTCCTGGGCGGCATTTGCTGCCGTGCGCGACTGCACAAAAGTGCCCTACACGTCGATAGCGCTGCTTGTCGACAAGGAAGAGATAGGCAGTGACGGCAATACCGGTGCAAAAAGCAGCTTCTTGGAAGAGATCATCTGGGAGCTCTCGGAGAAATTTAAAGAGAATGTTATACCCTCACGGGTCCTGTTCAGGAGCAAGGCCATCTCAGGGGATGCAAACGGAGCCCTTGATCCTGACTACCCCGAGGTGCATGAAAAGACCAACGCTGCAAAGATAGGCTACGGCGTATGCGTGACCAAGTTCACCGGTTCCCGGGGCAAGGCTGGATCGAACGAGGCCCATGCAGAATACGTGGCGTGGATCAGATCGTTCCTGAACCGGAAAAACATCCCCTGGCAGACAGGAGAGCTGGGAAAGGTGGATGAGGGCGGCGGCGGAACGGTTGCTAAATTCTTTGCGGAGTATGGGATGGATATTGTTGACATGGGACCGGCACTGCTGTCCATGCATTCGCCATTCGAACTGTCTTCGAAGGTTGATACTTATGCTACATACCTGGCATATCGGGCTTTTTTGGAGGAAGGATGAAGGATAAGCTCTACGCACATGTAGGGTCTCTGATGGGTGGGATGGTCCATAATCTCAACACCCCCCTCATGTGGATAATGGGAAGGGCTCAGCTCATTGAGTCGAGGAATGACAAAATCGCCAGCCTTAAGGATCTCTCTGAAGAGGAGTTTACGAACATCAGGGAAAAGAACAGCAAGGATGTTCTCTCGATCCAGGATGGTGCGGATAAAATAGATCAGATCCTCAAATCACTGGGATATAAGATCCAGATGATCTCTGAGGGCTACACCTCCATCGAGCTGAGAGAGTACCTCCAGATGGAGATCGATTTTCTCATGGCCGATATGCGGTTCAAACATGAAACCAACCGGGAGATCAACCTGGACTCCAGGTCCTGCTATGTCAAGAGCGACTATAATGCACTCTCGTATGCCGTGACAGGGATTATCAACACCATCCTCGCAACAACCCAGAAGGGGAGAACTTTGCGTATCGTTCTAGATAACGGTGTAATACGCCTGGGGTGTAATGAACTGGAGGCGACTCCGGAAATCCAGCGAGAGATAGAGGGATTATGCTGCGGGCTCAAGGAGAATACAGACATCATCGTTGAGAGCAGCGGGGGATTCAATATCTCCCTGTGTATGAAGGACGCTTGATGTCCTCCACCAGGGAGATCATCACCTGCCCGAACTGCGGGCATTCAATCAGCAGGTACAAGAATCCCTATCCGACAGTTGATATCATCATAGAGTACTCATCCGGCATCGTTCTGGTCTACCGCAAGAATCCCCCTCACGGGTGGGCTCTGCCGGGAGGCTTTGTCGACTATGGGGAGTCGGTGGAGGATGCGGCAATCAGGGAGGCTCGTGAAGAAACGAGTCTGAAAGTGGAAGACCTGCAGCTGCTCAGCGTCTACTCAGCCCCGGACAGAGACCCCCGTTTTCATACCATCACAACGGTATTTGTGGCCCGTGGTGCAGGCGATCTCATAGCCAGAGACGACGCTGAAGATGTCCGGGTTTTTTCGTTGGAAGACCTCCCGGAACCTGTTGTATTCGACCATAGCGCGATTCTGAAGGATTATCAGGTCTGGAAGAAGATGCACTCAGGAGGACGTGCGAAATCATGACGGAACAGGGCAATCTCTATCTTATCGATGGCAGTTCCTATGTGTACCGAGCCTTCTATGCCATGAGAAATCTCTCCACGTCAAAGGGCATGCCCACCAACGCGATCTATATCTTTTCGCGCATGCTCCTGAAACTGCTCAAGGACAAGGATCCTCAACACATCTGTTTTGTCCTCGATTCCAGGGGGCCGACCCACCGGCATGCAATGTACAAGGATTACAAGGCAACCAGGCAGAAGATGCCCGAGGACCTTCAGATCCAGATCCCCTATATCATCGACATCGTTCAGGCCATGGGAATACCGCTGGTCCAGATCGAGGGCCTGGAAGCGGACGATATCATTGCATCGCTGGCACGAAGGTATGAATCCGACTTCCGTGTGGTCATCATATCCGGCGACAAGGACCTCATGCAGCTGGTGAACGAAAAGACATCGGTGTGGGATACGCTGAAAGATACCACCTATGACCGGGATGCGGTCAAAGAAAAGTATGGGGTCTATCCGGAATATATCGCGGACCTGCTGGCCATCATGGGAGACAGTTCCGACAATATACCCGGAATTCCCGGTATCGGGGCCAAGGGAGCCACCTCCCTGATCAATTCCTTCGGCCACCTGCAGGAGATTATCGACAACACGGGGCAGATAAAAAGCGCCAAGCAGAAGTCTGCAATCGAGGAAAATCAGGAACATGCCCTGCTGGGCTACGAACTGGTGCGGCTTGACAAAGATGTGGAAGTCGGCATCACGCCCGAAACATTCTGCAAGCAGGACATGGATACCCAGAAGCTCACGGGTCTCTTTGGTGATCTCGAGTTCAAGGGTCTCCTGGCAGAGATTTCCCAGGGCGAGCCTGTTGATGTCCGGCAGGGGCACGATGGAACAATCGAGTACACCCTCAAAAAAGATCTCTCAGGTGAGGCAGGGATGTACGTTATACCCGGCACAGGTTCTTCTGTGTTTCAGGAAAATATCAGCTATGTGTGCCTCGATCCGAGGACCTACCTGGATCCCTTGAAGAACCCGGGGCTGAATCTCTGCATGCATGATGCGAAGAGATCGCTGGTGGCTGCAAAAAGAGACGGTATTGAGATCAGGGCAGGCATCAATGATACCATGCTTGCTGCATACTGTATCGATGCGGCCAGCGGAACGAGCAGTCTCGAAGACTTATCCAGAGCACATCTGGACAGGGTGCTTCATACGGAGAAGGAGCTCAGTGGTACGGGAAGGAATGCACGGGGCATGGACCAGATCGAAGAATCCGTTCTCGCAGGGCATCTGGCTTCCCATGCCCAGGTCCTTGTCCCGCTGCAGGAAATTCTCTCCAGGGAAATGAAGCAACTCGGGGTGGATGGGATTTATTTCGATATCGAGATACCTTTAACAGGTGTGCTGGCAGACCTCGAGGATGTCGGCGTGCTCATCGATGTAGATGTGCTTTCGGACATATCAAGGGAAATCACCTTCCATCTCGATGCGATGGAAAAGCAGATCTTTGCCATGGCAGGCAAGACATTCAACATCAATTCTCCAAAGCAGCTGGGGGTTATCCTGTTTGAGGACCTCTCCCTTCCGGTAGTGAAGAAGACCAAGACCGGATATTCCACGGACAGCAAGGTGCTTGAAGCCCTTGCGACCAGGCACGAACTCCCAGCCCTTATCCTGGACTATCGTACGTTTTCAAAACTGAAGAGTACCTATGTGGATGCGCTGCCTTCAATGATCGACCCTGTAACAGGCAGGATCCATACCCTGTTTAATCAGGCGATAACGGCAACAGGAAGGATATCGTCATCGGAACCGAATCTGCAGAATATCCCAATCAGAACCGAGATGGGCAGAAGGATCCGCCAGGCCTTCGTTGCACCCGAGGGTTTTGCCATCCTCAGTGCCGACTACTCCCAGATCGAGCTGAGGATTCTGGCCCATATCTCAAAGGACGAAACGCTGAAGAACTCCTTTGTCCAGGGAGTGGATATCCATGCACGCACCGCCGCCGAGGTGTTCGATACCCCGCTGGAGATGGTAACCGAGGACCAGCGAAGGCAGGCCAAGACGATCAACTTCGGCATCATCTACGGGATGGGCCCCCACAAGCTGTCGCAGGAACTGGGCATAAAACGGGATGTGGCTAAGCGCTATATCGAAAACTACCTCGCCAAGTATCCCGGGGTGAATGGCTATATGGAGTCCATCTACAACAAGGCCTCGAAGGACGGCTTTGTCACGACGATCATGGGCAGGAGGAGGACCATCCCCCAGATCAACTCAGACAATTTCAACGAGCGTGAGGGCGCACGGAGAATCGCTATCAACACCCCGATTCAGGGCAGTGCGGCAGACATTATCAAGATCGCGATGGTAAAGATCCATGAAAAGATCCGTACCATGAAGAGCAGGATGATCCTCCAGGTTCACGACGAACTCGTGTTCGAGGCCGCCCTTGACGAGATTGAAGAACTGAGAGAACTCGTCAGATATGAAATGGAAAACGCAATCGCACTATCAGTTCCCACCAGGGTGGATATCGGAGTGGGGAAGAACTGGGCCGAGGCGCATTAGAAAAATACTTTCAGGAAGATCGTGATCTCAGGCAGTGCGAACAGGAACGCGCAAGATCCAAGGCAGATCAAGACATAGGGTTCATGATCCCAGGCAGGACAGGACTTGTGGTGCAAGATCTCAGGCAGAAGATAAAAACTTACGAATTTGGAATTTCGGATTGCAAATTTCAAATTTAAAAACAAAAAAGGAAACTGATAAAACCTCACTGCAGGGACGCGGAGTTCGCAGAAATTGATGAGTTTTCTCCAATCAGGAGACGATGATTGGAGAAAAGACCAACCTTTCGATGGCGTGAAAAACTTACGGTCCACCTTTCATTGTTCATGAGTTACCATTAACGAACCATGTGGGAGCGGCTTCAGCCGCGATTGATTTTTCGATGACGGAACAAAACATAAAGGGGGCAGTGAAGAACATGCCCCCTTGTGTCAATCTGATCTTTTTATTAGCGTTTTCCCAGCACGCTGCGGGCAATGACGACCCTCATGATCTCGTTGGTGCCTTCATAGATCTGGGTGATCTTTGCATCACGCATGAGCCGTTCCATGGGGTACTCGGTGACATAACCGTATCCGCCAAGGATCTGGACCCCTTCAATGGTGGCATCCATTGCTGTGTCCGATGCAAACATCTTTGCCTGAGCCGCTTCTTTCTCAAATGGCAGGTCATTGCTCTCGAGCCATGCCGCCTTGTGAATGAGGAGTTCCGATGCGTCGATACGTGTTGCCATGTCTGCGAGTTTGAACTGGGTGGCCTGGAAGGCTTCGAGGGGTTTGCCGAACTGGACCCGCTCTTTGGAATACTTCACTGATTCCTCCAGGCATGCCTTTGCAATGCCAAGGGCCTGTGAAGCGATACCGATGCGGCCGGAATCCAGTGTGGTGAGCATCTGCCTGAATCCTGAACCCGGGTCTCCCAAGATGGCGTCTTTGGGGATGCGTGCATCCTGGAATACGAGCTCTGATGTTCCGGATCCTCTGATGCCGAGCTTGTCTTCCACCTTGCCTACCGAGAAACCCTCGGTCTCTTCAAAGTTAATGATGAACTGGGTGATCCCTTTGTAGCCCTTGTCTTTATCGGTTACCGCGGCAATAACCCCGTATTTGGCAATATTGCCGTTGGTGATAAATTTTTTCTCCCCGTTGATGATCCAGGAATCTCCGTCGAGCACGGCGCTTGTCTTCATGCCCGCCGGATCAGAACCGGCATTTGCCTCGGTGAGGCCGTAGCAACCATGTGCCTCACCGGATGCAACCGGTGTATTGAACTTGATCTTCTGCTCCTCGGTCCCAAACTTGTAGACCGGGAACCCGTACAGGGAGTTGTTTACAGACATAATCACGCCGGTGCTGGCACAACCCCTTGATATCTCGACTAATATCAACGCATATGCAAGATAATCCATGCCTGCCCCGCCGTATTCTGCAGGTATGGCAACCCCCATGAAGCCGTTCTCAGCCATTTTTCTCAAGACTTCATCGTTGTGGCGATGGGTTTGATCGATCTCGGCAGCTCTGGGCTTGAGCTCCTGATCGGCAAACCTCCGTGCCATGTCCTGTACCATTTTGTGCTCATCACTTAATGAGAAATCCATACATTCCCTCCTAGTTGTTCTAAGATATAATCATGTTATATCCTGGATTTTTAAAAAAAGAAAAAAGCCTGTGTGCGAGAATACAGCGAGTGTAGTCGGAACATGAGTGACCATTCATTTTCTATAAACTGTAATAAGGCCCATGTCAACAGTATCATCCCGTCGTTGTTCTGCTCTTTTTTGCTGTGTCATCCCTGATGATGGCGGGGTAGAAAATTGGCTTTACCAGGGAGGCCGATTTGGTATAATGAAAAAGATTGTTAATGAATATCGAGGAGGCATACAGGAATTATGAGAAACGTATTTATCTTTAATCCAGGGCCGGCAGTACTCCCGGAGCCGGTTCTCGAAAGCACCAGCAAGGCAGCATTGAATTTTGCGAATACCGGCATGTCAATCATGGAAGTGAGCCATCGATCCAAGGAATTCGATGCATTGGCAAACGAGACAATATCCCTGCTTCGTGACATCATGGGCATCCCGGAGAACTATAAGGTTCTCTTTCTTCAGGGCGGGGCAAGCCTGCAGTTTGCCATGGTCCCCATGAATCTTCTTGGACCTGATGAGGTAGCAGACTATATCGATACCGGCAGTTGGTCGTCAAATGCCATCAAAGAGGCAAAGAAGATCGGCAAGGTGAATATCGCCGCATCGTCAAAGGATGATAGTTACACGAGGATTCCAACCCCGGAGGAGATCACGTTCACGCCGGGCGCGGCATACTGCCATATCACATCCAATAATACCATCTATGGAAGCCAGTGGCAGACCTTCCCGGACACCAAAGATGTTCCCCTTGTTGCAGACATGTCGTCAGACATCCTGTCGAGGAAGATCGATGTGTCGAAATTCGGGATCATCTATGCCGGAGCGCAGAAAAATATGGGCCCGGCAGGAGTGACTGCCGTTATCATCCGGGATGACCTGGCTGACAAGGCTCCGGAAAACACCCCCACCATGCTGAAGTATTCCACTCACGTGAGCAAGAATTCAATGCACAACACGTGTCCGGTCACCGCCATCTTCGTGGTGCATGAGGTGTTGAAGTGGATCATCGACCAGGGCGGGGTCTCTGAGATAGAGAAGATCAACGTGAAGAAAGCCGCACTTATCTATGATATCCTCGATGCCAGTAAGTTCTACAGGGGAACCGTGGAAAAGGCGTCCAGATCGAAGATGAATATCCCGTTCAGGCTTCCCAGCGAAGACCTGGAAAAAGAATTCCTGGCCGAAGCCGGCAGCAAAGGTCTGGTGGGTCTCAAGGGCCACCGCTCAGTGGGCGGCATCAGGGCATCGATGTACAATGCTCTCCCAATGGAAGGTGCCCAGCGGCTTGCAGACTTCATGGTTGAATTCGAAAAGAGCAAATCCTGAATATAATATGGGCAGGGAATACGTTCCCTGCCCTGATAAAGATCATCTTATCCGTATACCTCAAGGAATCCTGGTTCGATGCATTAAAAAGCGGTAAGAAGCTATTGTCTATGCCTCTATGCCGGACCGTCTAGAAGTTTTGAAACCCGGACTCCATATCCTGACATGCCTCCTGCAGAGTTTCATGAGAAGAGGATCTCATCGGAGTACTTCCGCCTGTATTGGATTTTTCGGCGGACACGGTGAAGAGTTTTATCTTCTCTGCCAGTTCCATGGCCCCGACACTCAGGTGATGGGAGGTGCTGGTGAGTTCCTCCGCCGTGGATGCATTCTGCTGTGTACCCGCGTCGATCTCGGCAATTGCATGGTTCAGTTCCTCCACATTACTGGCCTGGTTGGAAGAGGAGTGGGCAATCTCGTCGATGGTCTTGGACAGATTATCGATGTGCCGGATGATCTCTTCGAGGATGTCTCCTGATTTCTTGACCATGTCATCGCCCGCAATAATTTTGCTGACCGTATCTTCGATCAGGCTGCGGATCTCCCGGGAGGCCTCGGCCGAGCGTTGTGCGAGGGAACGCACCTCCTGGGCCACCACGGCGAAGCCTTTCCCGTGTTCTCCTGCCCTGGCAGCTTCCACTGCCGCATTGAGCGCCAGGAGGTTGGTCTGGAAGGCGACATCGTTTACCGTGATAACGATAGTGCCGATCTTTTTTGAGGCCTCGGAGATCTCGTCCATTGCCAGTATGAGCTCCTTTGACATCTTCCCGCTCTCGCTGACCATCTGTACCATCTCACGTGTTTTCCTAAGACCGGAAGATGCATTTTCTGCATTGAGCTTTATGGCCGTGGTCATTTCATCTACGGTAGCAGCCAGTTCCTCGATGGAGGAAGCCTGTTCCTGAGAAGACTGCGAGAGTACCTGCGTCCCAAACAAAATCTCCTGGGTGGCTGTGTCGAGCTGTGCCGAGTTCTGCTTGACCTTGCCGATGATGTTCTCCAGATTTGCGATGAACCGGTTGAACCAGCGTGCACAATCCCCCATTTCATCCAGCGTGTTCACCCTCAGCCTCATTCTCAGGTCACCCACGCCGTGGGTGATATCTTTGAGCATCTCGGACATGTCATGGATGGACGACCACATGGTCTTGCTGAGCAGATACCCGTTCAGGCATATGATAAAGAAGGTCTGTCCCATTAATATGAAGAATCCGAGTTGGATGGAGCCCAGGGGCACAAGGCCCAGGATTGACAGGTAGATGATGCCGATCAGGATGGCCAAAGGAGGAACGGCAATACAGAGGATGAGCAGGAGAAGCTTTGTCCTGAAGCTCATCCGCCAGAGTTTCAAATCGGCATACGATTTTCCGCTCTGGCCCGACATCTGGAGGAAGGGTATCAGAGAATTCTCGGAAACAAGGAAATACAGGGCCATATCGGTGATTCCCGTCATAAGGAGGATGTTCTCCGCGATCAGGGCCTCCGCCATGGTGATCCTGCCGGTAAGGAAAAACGGTCCCAGGATGCTGGCGAACGCCACGAGTGCCCAGCGAAGAAGAATCACAATCCCTTCGAGCGCGGGTATGATCGATGCGTTCTTAAGTGCCTTCTTATTCAGCTCGACATCGAGATGACCCCGGCTGTAACCTTCCATCCACCGGACAATGGGCCGGGTCAGGTAGTATTTCAGCCATACGCCGAACGAACATGACACAATGGTCTGTCCTATCAGGTACACCATGAACTCGGTAAAATATTCCCGGGTAAAATGAACGGCAAAGAAAGAAAAGTACACTACAATCGGAACGACAACTACATAGGTAATGAACTCCTGGAAAATTGCCGGCTTAACAAAAATATCCCCATTATGATCCTTCATACTGTGGTTTGCTCCTTTTCCACACAAAAAAATTGCAAAACTCCGCCATGGTGTTCTCTATCGGGAAAAAGGAAATGAAAATTTAATCATAGCATTGTTTTATATCGTATATAGCATGATCGGAAAATGAGCTGCAATAAGGATTCACTTGATATCATATAAATAAGACATAAATAACAATAAGTTATGATCATCTCAGGAGGTTAATTTGGTTGATCGACTAATAAATTGTTGACAACTTCACATGCACGTTTAGTATTAAGAATACAGCCGATATCGATATCGGAAATTGATTGTGGTGTAAACACGGAGATCAATGATGCCTGTAGCAGGCGGAGTGTCGTCGATTTTCCGGTTTGGTAATGAACATGCATGAATCTTTTCATGCAGTCAAGGGGGAGGAAAATGGCAGAAAAGCTAAATGTCACTATGGACAGACAGGAGCGGGACTATGTTCAGTACCTCTTCGGCAAACACATCTCAAGGGGCCAGGTGAGGTATCTCAGGTGCGCTCATCTGGATGTGTATGAACGAGGGAGAAAGGGCTGTACATTCACCGATGCCGTAGGCGGACAGCGGTTCTATGACTGCTTCAGCTCGGCCGGCTGTTTCAACGTGGGCAGGGCAAACCCTAAGATCATGGATACCCTGCGCGATGCCCTGGACCGCTATGACATGGGTTCGGCCGGGATCATGTCCGAGGCCAAGGTGAACTTTGCCGTCAAGCTTGCATCGCTCTGCCCCGGGGATCTGAACAAGGTGGTGCTCTGTGCCACCGGTGCGGATGCCTGTGCCGGGGCCATCAAGCTCGCCAAGGGTGCTACGGGAAGGAACGATGTAATCACCATGAACAAGGCCTATCACGGACATGAAGGGTTCAGCCTCTCGGCAAACGGCAAGGACTACTACAAGGAGCTGTTCCTTCCCCTGATGCCGGGCTTTCACGTGGTGGACTTCAATGACCTGGAGGCGGTAAGGCGACTGGCAGGGCCGAATATCGCCGCTGTGGTACTTGAGCCCGTACAGGGTGAAGGGGGAATCCATGTCGCCACCAAGGAATACCTGCAGGGACTGCGGAAGATTTGTGACGAGCACGGCATGATGCTCATCTTCGACGAGGTGCAGACGGGCTTCGGCCGCACCGGTACCCTGTGGGCCATGGAACAGTACGGGTTGATTCCCGACATTATGTTCACGGCCAAGTCCATCAGCGGAGGTCTCTACCCCAACGGGGCGGTGGTCTATCGGGAAATCGAGCCGCTGGTAAGCTATGTCGAGGCCAATCCCCTGTACCATACCTCACACAGTGGCGGAACGGACCTGGGCTGCATCGTGTCGTCGGCAGTGCTGGATTATCTCGTGAAAAACAAGGTGTGGGAGAACGCGGCAGCAGTTGGCAAGCGTTTTAAGGAGGGGTTGAATGAAATATGGAAGGAGAATCCCGATTGCGTCAAGGAGGTGAGAGGCCTCGGCCTCATGATCGGCATCGAATACAAGTATGAATTTCTCGGAGCGCTCATGGCCGATTGCCTTGCCAGGCAGGGCGTCTGGGCGGCGTACTCGGGCAATGCCCCTCAGGTCATGCGGTTCCAGATCCCCATCACCGCAAGCCTGGACGATGTTGAACACCTCCTGAGTC
>DAISYU010000035.1:0-29401 GCA_036825155.1 Thermodesulfobacteriota bacterium
ATGCCTTTGCCTTAAACCTTATACCTTGTACCCTGCACCTGTCTTCTCACAAGGTACAACGGCGTGGTGGCGATCATCACCACCGAGATAATCACCAGCGCGCCTCCGATGCCGAAACAATCGGCCAGGAAACCCAGGGCTAGTGCAATACCAGCCGTGATCAATGTGGTGAACTGGGACTCTGTTGAAAGTGCACTTGCCAGGATATCGCTGCGCATCGTTTCACTCACATAGGAAACACCCATTGGCCTGCGCATGTTCTGAATAACGTAGATGACTATGAAGAGGATTATGGAGACCGGTGTGAGATCGAGGCCGAAGAAAACCCCGGACAACAAGCCCATTGTGAAACCCGCCAGGAGGCTTATATTCAGAGGGACCCCAAGGCTTGTGAATCTATCGGCGATATGTCCTGAACGGCGTGCGGCAAACGAAGTAAGGAGGTAGATGACAAAGTAGACAAGACCGATCACCAGGGCCGAACGCTGAAGATCTTCAAGGTAGACAAAGACCGGCAGAGACAACGCAAAGGCCTGGACAACAGGCTGCAGATAGTCTTTCATGGCCCCAAAGAAGCCGCTGTGGGCCGATACATTGGCAATGCCTTTGAGCATATCCCGGTTGCCGAGAGAAGATATGAATTCTTTGGTGACAAATACAAAGCTCCGGATGATCTCCTTTCCCTTCACATCGGTTCTCGCACCGTCGAGTTCCCTGGGGTAGGAGAGCATGAGCAGCAGGTCCAGGATATAGGGCACGGTGGAATAGAGAAAGATGAACTTGTATGATCCGCTGTAAAAGACGATCCCGGCGGCAATGAGCGCGGATACGGCGGACCCGATCTGTGACCAGGACCGGGTATGGCCGTAATAGTACACCTTCTGATCTTTCCACCCCATGATATTCAGGTATTCGAATATCATTGCCTTGTGTGTGCCGGTCCTGAAGGCCTCTCCGAATGAGAAGAACACCATGGCAATGCTGAAGGAGAAGAATCCCGGTGCGAGGTAGAATATGACAAAAGAGATGAGATAGGAGATAAAAGACCAGATCATGGTCCTGCGTCGGCCCAGCGCATCGGCGATGATGCCCGTGGGTATCTCCAGGAGGTTGGTTGCAATCTCCCTGATGGCATAGAGGCTGCCGATCTGCAGAAAGCTCAGACCCTGTTCTATAAAGAACAGGATAAGGAAGGGTTCAAAGAACCGGAGATTTTTCAGGAACCCATACATGCAGAATTTGTAGTACTGAAGGTTCTTCTCAAATCTCGATGGCATGATTGGATCTCTTTGAAAAAAATGTATGCATAAGAATATGAGGGGCAGTGGTCCTGCCCCTCATGGATGTGTTCACCGGGTCTTCCGGGCTGGTTCCTTCCCGGATGACTCCCGGAAGTTTTCTTATGGGTTCATTTCGTATTCGCCGTTTAAGGCTGACACGTACTTTTCCCAGACCGTGTTGTACTGCGCCGGATCAGCCACAGGCTTGATAAGCATGATCTCCTTGCAGAAGGAGCGCTGTTCGTCCTTGGAGTTGTGGTTGTAGTAGATCTGAAGGGCGAACAGGGCAAAGTCGCGTACCATGAAGTCGAAGATCTGGTTTAAGATATCGGGATCGAGGTTGTCGAATTTTGCCTGCTCGAGGATGAGCTGCCCATAGACCACGATGGAAAACATTTCGCCCAGCGGCAGGGAGAATGAGGGGTCCATATCCTGCATCTTGTCAGGGCCGGCCTTTTCCAGCATGTCCTTGAAGATCTCAATCTGGGAGATAAAGGTGGCCACGTTGGGCAGCTCCTTGTTGGCCTCGAATACCGGTTTGTAGTCGTGGAACTGCACCGAACCCAGACCCTTGGTGGGGCCCTGGTCGAACAGGAAGAGGTCATCGTTCAGTGAGAAGTCCGGCTCTCTGGGAGCATACTCTGCCGGGTTGAAGAAATAGTTCTTCATGAACTTGCGGATAAGCTGTACATTGACGTGGACCGTGCCTTCGAGTTTGGACGGTCCCCTGATATCGGCTGCGGCCATGTGGAAGTAGGTGTCCTTCTCAAAGCCTCTTGCCGCAATCACGTCCCAGAGCAGGTTGATTACATCTTCTGCCTGCAGGGTCACCTTCATCTTGCTGGTTGGATTGTACAGGAGGTAACGGCGGTCGTTGGCGTTGGCGTTCCTGAAGTAGTCGGTGGAGCGGCGCTGATATGTTTTCATGGCTACGAGCCTCAACCAGGCATCCATGAAGTTTTTGCGCACATGCGGCATGTCGGTTACGCGCATGCCGTAGAGGATGCGGTTGGAGGCATGGGTGATGGCCTCGTAGAAGCAGTGTTCGGCAACACCGAGTGAGGCCGGCCCGATATTGAATTTCCCGATATTTACCGTGTTGAGTGCCGAATCCCAGGCATGGGGGCCCCGGGACAGGATGTCGTCGTCAGTGATGGGGTAGTCGTGGAGTGCGAAGTTGGATACATACTCCTGATGGGAGATGACGTTCTTCTTCAGCTCATAGGCCTTGTTATGGTAATTGGTGACAAAGAATGTGTAGTCATCCGTACCGTCCTTAACCTTGCCCAGGGTGGAAACCATCTCTGCCTCGTTGCCGTTGCCGATGTAGTATTTCTCACCATTTGCCACCCAGGTGCCGTCTTCCTTCGGGGTAAGCTCGGTCTCGGTGGAGTAGATATCGGCGCCGTGCGTCCTCTCAGACAGACCGAACGCGAAAATAGCTCCTTCTTTCAAGAGCTTGGCGGCCCTGCGTTTTGCCTTTTCGTTCGGGCTCATCCAGATGGGGCCCAGTCCCAGAATGGTCACCTGGAAGCAGTACCAGTACCCGAGCCCGTAAAAGGCAAGGAGTTCGCTGTACTCGCTGTTTCGCGCTGTGTCCCAGCGGCAGTCAGGGTCTCCGTCTGCGTATTCTTTGGGTGTGAGCAGTTTCGCGAAGATCTGTTCTTTGCCGAGGAAATCGACGAATTCTTTATACCAGACCTTCTTGTTGTAGTCGTCGAGAAGCTGTTCCTTCCCCATCTTCTCGAAGAATGCAACAGTCTTGTCCATGATTGCGCGAGAACCCTCATCTGCCATAAGACTTTGATACTTTTTAGGTTGGATCAAAAAATTCATACCACTCTCCTTTCATGAAATAGCTCCAGGGTGTCCACACACGGAGCGTTCTATCCTAAATACGTGCAGTAACTTTTGTTGTTCTTATACATACACGATTGTGTGCCAAAAGGTAACATTTTTGTGAAATGATTGTTTACTGTTTTTTTACACTGGGATTCTTTTCTTTTCGGACGGAGGGGGGTGTTTTTTTGAGGTTTCCGGCGCTTTTTTCTTTTCCTGGAAGTTGAAATCCACCTTGCATGATCATATACAGGATATAGAGCCGTCATCAAAATGAAGGATTGGAAACAAAGATCATGAGTCATCATTATCACAATCATGCGCACTCAGGGACAGATGTGTTCTCAGATCATCTGTTTGAATTCCGCACTGTGGCGCAGTCAAGACTGGTCCTGTCGCTTGTCATTACATTCACGGTCATGATCGTGGAATTTGTCGGGGGCTTTCTGACCAACAGTATCGCCCTGATCAGCGATGCCGGGCACATGTTCACACACAGTTTCGCCATTGCCATCAGCCTGGCAGCGATTATCATTGCCCGTACACCGCCCTGCCATCACAAGACCTTCGGTATGTTCCGTGCCGAGATCCTGGCGGCATTCGTCAACGGGATCTTCCTGCTGCTGGTAGTGGGGATCATTGTATACGAGGCGATCTGGCGCATAATACATCCCAAAGAGGTGCTCAGTCTTCAGATGCTCGTCATTGCTGTGCTGGGGCTTGTCGTGAACATGGTGACGATCGGTATTCTGCATGGCAGCCACAAAGACGATCTGAACGTACGGAGCGTTTTCTATCACATGATCGGTGATGTCGCATCGTCCATCGGGATTGTCGCTGCGGCCGTGGTAATCTATTATACACAATGGAATATCATCGACCCGCTCATCAGTATCGGCATATCCGTAGTCATTGCCATCTGGGCTTATGGTATTCTGAAAGACTCAACCAGAATCCTGCTGGAGATGACGCCGAAAGGGCTCAGTGTCGACATGATCAGCAGCGATATCAGGGAGCATTTCCCTGAGATCAGAGAGCTGAGCAATGTGCATCTGTGGACCATCACCTCCGGCATGTTCGTGTTCTCCGCTCATGCGCGCATGAATACGAGCTCTTCTTCGGAAATATCATCAGGTGTCATAGCACGCCTTAATCAGTATCTTAAAGAACAGTACAACATTATCGAGTCCACTATCCAGATATCTTCAGACCAGACCGGCCAGACCTGCGCAATGGATGAGGTTGTTCCCTAGCCTGTATGATGTCCTGCAAGTTCGCTGACCTCTTTGGGATCCTGGTTTCTATTGAAAAGCAGGTCTTATCCGGGTTACCATGCCCAAGATTTGAAAGGACATAAGAACACGTTATGAGTTTATTTCTGCTTGCCTTTCTCAGTATATACGGCAGTGTTCACCTCTATGCCTTCTTAAAGGTGAGATCGGCGTTGTCTTTCGGGACCGGTACGGGAATCATCCTGGGGATTTTTATGGTGATTATGACCTGTGCCCCGATCATTGTCAGAATCCTTGAACGAAGCGGATATGAAATACCGGCCAGGACGATTTCCTATATCGGGTATACCTGGATGGGTGTGCTGTTCCTCTTCTTCTCCATATCACTCCTGATGGATCTCTACCGTTTATGTGCATACACCGCCGGACTGATTCTGCCTTTTGACACCGGCAGGTTCATACCCCCGGCACGTGCGGCCTTTCTCATTACCCTTATCTCTGCCCTGTGCATATCTCTGTACGGGTATTTCGAGGCCCTGAACATCCGCGCTGAAAAGATCGTCATCAGATCTTCCAAGATCCCCGAAACCATTGGCCGTCTGAGGATTGCCCAGATATCAGACGTGCACCTGGGTCTCATTGTCAGGCAGCAGCGGCTGAACAGGATCATACAGGTGATACGAGAGGCAGACCCAGACATCCTTGTATCCACCGGTGATCTTGTGGACGGACAGATCAACGAGCTGTCCTCCTTGGCCCGGTCTCTCAAAGAGGTGAATCCCCGATACGGGAAATATGCCGTCACCGGGAATCATGAGTTCTACGCAGGCCTTACTCAGGCCCTGGAAATTACGAGGAATGCAGGCTTTCATGTTCTTCGGGGCGAGTCAGTGAAGATTTCCGATCTTATCAGCATCGCAGGAGTCGACGATCCTACGGGCAAACGCTTCGGCCTTTCTAAGGGAGCGTCGGAAGAGGAGCTGCTTTCCGGACTCGATGGCGATACATTTACCCTGCTCCTCAAGCATATCCCTGTTGTCCGCAACAACACGCACGCTACGTTTGACCTCCAGCTCTCAGGGCATACCCACAGGGGGCAGATCTTTCCTTTCCGGCTGATCATAGGGCTGTTCTTTTCTCACGTTGCGGGCTTGTACGACCTTTATGATGGAGCTCACCTGTATGTCAGCGGGGGAACAGGGACCTGGGGACCGCCGATCCGTTTTCTCTCACCTCCCGAGGTCACCGTGATTGACATCATTCATGATAAAAACCCCTGAGATATATACATTATGTTGCTCTCGCGATAACAATTTGTACATGGCAGACATACACATTATTGTTTATAAGAAATGTTGGTCTGGAAAAGAAGTCTGATAGTCTGTCATAGCTTTGCGGGGTTTCTGCGAAGCCAACAAAAGCGAACTTGAAAAGAAAGGAGATTTGATCATGGATTTTCAGGAATTGTTGAAGAACCGGCGTGCCATCAGAGACTTCCAGGACAGGCAGGTACCACTATCTGTGGTGAAAGAGATCATACAGGATTCATGTCTCGCCCCTACAGCCAGTGACAGGCAACCCTGCAAATTTATCATTATTCAGGACAGGGATTTCATCAAGAGGCTCTCCGATGAAAGCAAGCGGAACCTTCTCTTGGACTTGGACCGCAATCCTGACTCACCCCTGAAGATGTATGAACAAATCCTTCGTGAAGAGCAGTTCAATGTCTTTTACAACGCCCCGTGCCTCGTATTTGTGATCGGGCCGAAAGAAGTCCGGTCGCTGGATGTGGATTGTGCCCTGACAGCCGCTTATTTCATGTTTTCAGCGACATCCCGGGGGCTTGGAACATGCTGGATTGCACTGGGTTCGAACCTGAGTGATCGAAATACCCTTGAAGAAATGGGCGTGCCTGAAGACTGCCGGATTGTTGCTCCTGTAATCCTGGGATACCCCACAGGCATCCCGGAGGCCACCGTGCGACATGCCCCTGATATCATCAGGATCATTTCCTGAAACATGATCAGCATGGTATAGAGATCGATGTGCGATAACCGCTGAGGAATATGAACGCAGGCAACAATCATGCAGCTGGTTGTTGCCTGGAAAGACATTTACATCATAGGAGAGAAGAGCATTGAGTTTTGAATATATAAGAAGGATCCCCAGCCCACAAGAGGTACTGGACGCCGCCCCTCTGCCTGATCAATTGAAAAAGGTGAAAGAGAAACGGGACCAGGAGATCCGCGCAATCTTTCACGGTGAAAGCGACAGGTTTTTTCTCGTGATCGGGCCCTGTTCAGCCGACAATGAAGATGCCGTATGCGAATATGTCTCCAGGCTTGCGCGTCTGCAGGACGAGGTAAAGGATAAGATCCTCCTTATCCCGAGAATATACACGAATAAACCGAGGACTACGGGAGAAGGATACAAAGGTATGGTCCACCAGCCCGATCCTCAGAAACTGCCCAATATCGTGGAAGGGATATATGCCATCAGGAAAATGCATATCAGGGCACTCAAGGAATCCTATCTGCCTGCGGCAGACGAGATGCTCTATCCGGGGAATCTTCCCTACCTCGAAGACTTGTTGAGTTATGTCGCTGTGGGAGCAAGGTCGGTTGAAAACCAGCAGCACCGGCTCACCATAAGCGGCATGGAAATTCCGGCGGGAATGAAGAATCCCACCAGTGGCGATATATCCGTGATGCTGAATTCAATCTATGCCGGACAGCAATCCCATGTATTCATCTACAATGAGTGGGAGGTAAGTACATCGGGCAATCCCTTTACCCATGCGATCCTGCGCGGTGCGGTGGATATATACGGAAGGAGCATCCCGAATTATCACTTTGAAAATCTCTTGAGCGTTGCTCAGGCATATATGGAACGCATCATGTCCAATCCTATGATCGTGGTGGATACGAATCACTCCAATTCAAACAAACGCTATCAAGAGCAGCCGAGGATTGCCATGGAGGTGATGCAGAGCAGGAAGCACTCCCCGTTGCTGGGGGATATGGTCAGGGGATTGATGGTGGAAAGTTATCTGGTGGAAGGTGCACAGAACATTGGTGAGAACATCTTCGGCAAATCCATTACCGACCCGTGCCTGGGATGGAAAGAGACTGCGGTGTTTGTGAGAGAGCTTGCAGAGGTTGTGTGACGATCCGGCCTAAGGGGTCACGCCGGATACGGATACCTTAAATGTGTATTAAATATCAAACTTTACGATGTCCTGCTGCCTAAAGGAGGATTCATGCGGATCATCCCGGTTTTTATTCTCCGTCAAGGACCTCTTGTATTTTCCGGGAAATGTTCTGGAGGCTGAATGGTTTTTGGATAAACCCCCTGCACCCGTGATCCATTATCTCTTTTGCCTGCCCGTCCATGCTGTATCCGCTCGAGAGGATCACACGGACGCCCGGGTTCATCTCTTTCAGCCGTACAAATACGTCCCTGCCGCCCAGGTCGGGCATGATCATGTCGAGGATCACCAGATCCACGTCCTCCATCCGCTTCTTATATTCTTCAAGTCCTGCAATGCCGCCCTGTGCAGACACCACCTGATAACCGAGACTCTCCATCATGTCTTTGCCCACGTTCAGGATCATCTCCTCGTCATCAATAAGAAGAAGGACCCCGCTTCCCTTGTTGATGTTGTCATGCGCAAGGACCTCACGCTCAATGGGCTTGGACGATGCAGGCAGGAAGAACACGAACTCCGTACCGATTCCCACCTCGCTCTCCACCATGATGGAACCGCCATGATTCTTCACAATGCCGTATACCGATGCCAGCCCGAGGCCTGTTCCCCTTCCGAGTTCCTTGGTGGTGAAGAAGGGATCGAAGATCCTGGCCTTGATTGACATGTCCATCCCTGTGCCGGTGTCCCGAACCGACACCTTGACATATGATCCCAGGGCAAGCCCATAGATCTCTGCAGTCTTCTTTGTCAGCTCCGTATTTTCTGCCCCCACATACAGATCTCCCCCGCCGGGCATGGCCTGCCAGGCATTGAGGTAGAGGTTCAGGAGAACCTGTTCGAGCTGACCCTGGTCTACCTCCACCGGGGAAATATTCGATCTTACATGGGTGTGCACCCTGATCTCCTTGCGTGTGCGGGAGAACATCTCCGTACTGTTGAGGATAAATTCCCCGATATCAGTGACCTTTGCCTCATATTTTCCCCCCTGGGCAAAGCCTAAGAGCTGCCGGGTAAGGTCGCTGCCGCGTTTTACATAGCCCTCCATGTTCTTGAGCCGCTCATACATCGTGTCTTTCTCATCCATGCTCATTGTCATGAGTGAGATGTTCCCCAGGATACCCATGAGCAGGTTGTTGAAGTCGTGGGCGATCCCTCCGGCAAGAGTCCCTATGGATTCCATTCGCTGGGCCTGCAGCAGCAGCGACTCGAGGTTCTTCTTTTCCGTGATGTCCACCAGGAATCCGCGGATCCCGATGGCCCTGCCGTCCTTCATGATGGGGGTAGAGTGTGCAAGTACAGGAAAGGTGCTTTGATCTTTTCGAATAACCGTGTATTCACCCAGGCCGGTTCTTTCTCCTTTGAAAATCAGGGCAAGGTTCCTGTGCATCTTGTCATAATCGCTGGGAGAGACCACATCATGCATGGTAATGCCTTCTTCCAGGTCATCCTCGTTTATACAGAACTGTTCCATGCCTTTTTTGTTTACAAAGGTCACCCGGCCGTTCATATCGGCTTCATAGACAGTCTCAGGGAGCATTTCCGCCAGGTCGCGGAACCGTTCCTCGCTCCTGCGAAGCGCTTCTTCCGATTGCTTTCTCTCGGTGATATCACGGGTGCTCAACTGAATACCTGCAGGCTCTCCATTCTCTCCCAGGACCCAGCTGGAGGTAACTTCAATGTCTTTTGCTCTCATGTCTTTCGTATAATGCTTCAGCTCGAATCTGCCGGACGATCTTCTTGTTTCCGACGGTTTTGCAAGCTCGCATGCAAGTATGTTCCAGACGTGGTCATAGGATTCCGGCACCAGGAATTCTTTAAAAGGTCTCCCGATCAATTCCTCTGGGCTGTACCCGGAAAAGGTCTTTATCGCCGGGCTCACGTAGGTGAAGGTCCCGTCCAGGGTGAGGGTGCAGATTACATCGGAGGAATTCTCGGCCAGCAGCCGGTAGCGCTCTTCGCTTTCCCGCATGGCCTTTTCCGCCTCTTTGCGGCGGGTAATATCACGCACTACTCCTTTGAATCCCAGGATCTTTCCGCTGTCGTCCCTCCTCAGAGAGATTGATGCCTCCACCGGTATCACGAAGCCGTCTTTGGTTCTTGCACCGAACTCGAGTGCAGTGACAGGCTCGTCCGTGAGGTAGACCTGGTGGTATGCCTCAAAGACCTTGGCGGCATCGGCCTCATCCATATAGTCGCGGAAATTCACACCGGAGAGTTCTTCGTCAGAATATCCCAGGTTTTTGTATACGGATGAGTTGAAGAAGGTGAAGTTTCCGCTGAGATCAACCTCGTAATAGGCCTCCTGGATAGTCTCGATGATATTCCGGTAATTTTGTTCACTTTGACGCAGTGCCACCTCGGCACGAATGCGTTCCGTTATGTCCATGCACGAGGCCACACTCCGCCTGGAACCAGGGATCATGTCTATATTCAGCAGGATATTTCTTGTTTCGCCGGCCTTGTTTACAAAATGAAACTCGTATTCCAGGGGGGCTGATGATTGATTGAGTCTTCGCTGCCTGTGGTAGGCCTTCATCCGTTCCAGGTCCCGGGGATCAATGAACTCGGTCCAGCTCATCTGGTCTTCGAGCTCTTCCCTGCTGTACCCGGACAGCCGCTGGAAATTGGAGTTTGCAAGATGGATTGTAGTATCATCCTCGATAATGATAACGGCTGTCCCTGCTGTCTCGAAGATGGTGCGGTAGAGTTCCTCGCTCTGACGGAGCCTGTCCTCAGCCTCCTTTCTCTCGGTGATATCACGGGCCGTGCCCTGGACCGCATAAGGTATGCCGTCCCGAGACAGGAGCGAAGTCTTGGTTTCAAGCCAGACAGTAGTTCCATCCCGTCTTTGTACCTGGTAGACAGAGGGTTTTTGCTGAATCCCTGTTTCAAGCAGTTCCTGTATCATCTCGCGGGCTATGGGCAGATGCTCGCGGCAGACGATCGATGACAGGTCAAGCGTTGTTACTTCTTCCCTGGTATAACCGAACAGGTTCAGCGCGAAATTGTTTGCATCGACAAAACGGCCTTCGAAATCGTGTATATACATAATGTCATGGGATTGCTCGAAGAGAGACTGACTGTATTCTTCACTCTCTTTCAGGGCCTGTCTGAGGATCCTCAACTCTTCTTGAAGTTTTAGTATTTCGAAGTCGTTGTCCTGACCGGTGGTGCTGTACTGCATTGTTACTTCCTCCTGATAAAATTAAACGATAATAAATCTTCTGCTGTTCATGCGGCATAACTGATCGCAGTATATGCAGATGATTTCTCTCACAGTATGTATCATCGGCAGGGTGTGACGTGTTCATGAACCTTTATGCAGGATCATGGTCGAGCATCGGCTGAGATGGTTAGAGAGTCTCTGCGGATAAAGGGCACCATGCCATCAGCTTCTCGACAGGCATGGCCGGCCTGTCACAAGAAAGGATGAAAAAGTGCCGTGTTTGCTTCAGCTTTATGCCTGTATGTTGTAAGGTTTTTATTCTGTCCGCCGCGGCGGATGGATTCTGACTTCTGAATTCTGTTTTTCATTCAGGTCTTTTGTTTCTGCTTAAGAACGAGACATAATGACCGGCTGTTTCTTTCGGTCTCTCCAGCATGGGCATGTGGCCGCAGTCCTTCATGATGATTGTTTCTACATCCGGCAGTAGGCGCCCCAAGACCTCGGTGGTGGAAACGTGCAGGATCCTGTCCTTGTCACCCCAGATCACCAGCACCGGCAGATCCAGTTTGGGCAGCACCGGGACAATATCAGTGGAGTCGGTATGGAAGTCTTTCCACATCTTCTTGGTAAAGGCGCTTGATGCTACAGCCCTCTCGGCAAGGACAGAGGTGATGGGCCAGGGGATAAAAGGTTTCTCATGGAAGGCATATCCCAGCAGTTCGATAAATTCTTCATTCGTTTCCGGTGTGAGGGGACTTTCCCCTCTCTCCAAGGCAAGCTGGAGATCACTCGGTTGCGGTGTTTCAGATATGAGCCCTGCTGCATCTATGAGGTTCATGGTTATGACCTTGTCAGGGTTGCGTGCCGTATAGAGTATGGATATGTATCCGCCCATGGAATTTCCTGCTATGTGGAATCTCTCAAGCCCCAGAGTGGTTACTGTCTCATGAAGGCTGTCTGCCATGAAGTCAATGGAATAGGTCTTGTCTTTAAGCTTGCTGGAGTCTCCATGCCCCGGCATGTCAAAGGCCAGCACGCGGTAGGGTGCAGGTATATACCGGACAAAACGGACCCAGTTATCCTTGTTCGCCCCGAATCCGTGAACGAGTACAATGACCTCACCGCTGCCCGGGCGTTCCAGGTATGCGATTGTCTGTCCATCGATAGTTACAGTGCCGGTTTCGAGGTGGGATCTTGACCGATCGGCATTGATCATGAAATCATACATACCCTGTTTGAATGTTGTGCAGCTGCTCGCCAGGCACACCAGGAAAGCGGTAAGTAAGAGACGAAAGACCTTTTTCATTGAGTTATCCCCCCATGAATGCAAAGACATTTGATATCTGGTCTGATGATAGCTTCTTGCCGTTTATCCCGTCAATACAGAATTAAGAGTTCATATTGAACAGTGCGATGCAACAGGTAAAGCATGGCTGATTTTTATCATGGTTGGCGAGATACCATTTTGCCCCTTGCCAATTGTTTCTGTGCCGTTATCTTTAAAGTTTCAAATATTCATTTTTTCATGTCGTGCTGTGTTTCATGGTCACATCTCTTTTCATTACTCTGCTATCCGGCTTCTTGTAGAGCCGATCAAACAGCCTGTTAATAAAAGGAGAATAACCATGAAAGGATATTCCAGGGATCAGCTGTTCACAGGCATTGAACAGGTGGACATGGTCATCCGAGGGCATAAATTTAAAATGCCGGTCTTTTATCGGGATACCTGCTCATTCAGTGCCTTGTATCCAGCCAGAATATCTGCCATCAGAAAACTCCTCCCGGAAAAGCGTCTTCATCCTGCCCGTCTCCTGCCCGGAGTCGGCATCATATCGTTTATGGCAATGCAGTACAAAAACACTGACATCCAGGCCTATAACGAGATGATCATAGGCACCATTCTCGTCAATCCCGAGTTTGCAGATGTAACCGGATATAATCTCCTCTCGCAGATGGTAAAGAGGAGCATGCACTTCTATGTTCTCCACATGCCTGTCTCGACAGAGATCGCACGTGTGGGCGGGGTGGAAGGGTATGGTTTTGCAACATTTCTTGCAGACATAAATTTTTCAGAGAATGCCGGCAATATCGTGTGCAAAGTGATGGACAAGGAGCAGCTTATCTGTACGCTCGGCGCAAGCAAGATCGAAACCCCGGGCAGTGATTTCATGGAAAGCAGTCTGTATTCATTCCAGAACGGCCTGCCGCAGAGCTGCAGGGTCAAATCAGTTGCCCTGCAATCCGGCATCTCCCTTGGACCGAAGAATGTGGAATTGAAACTGGGAGACACCCATGCCATTGCCCGGGAACTCTCGCGCACACTGCTTTCACGCCGTGCCATCATGTATGTCTATACACCGAAATCACAGTCGATTCTCTTAGGACCTGAGAACATTCAACCGGTTCTTTTAAGAAATGCTGTGGACTCGTTTTTTCCCCAGGCACGCCTGGCAGAGAAGGCCGACAGGAGACATTACGCCCGGGAAAAGGTTGACATTCAATGCGAGATCGACGGATCCACCAGGGGTGAGAAGAGCCATATCCGGGCGCATGTGGTGGATCTCAGTGAGAATGGCATGTTTGTGGAAACCGGCATCCCCCTTGACGAGGACACGGAAATGCGTGCGGTTGTCAATGCCGACAAGGCAGACAGAACCATGTGGGTGAGAGGGAAGGTGGCGAGGATTGAACCACACGGCATTGCATTCAGATTTATCGAGAATATCCCGAAGGACCTCAGAGGCAAGAGCTCCTACTGAAAATCTGGGTGTCACCGCTGAATTGTAGTGGAAAGCGACACCGTGACTCTCCTTCTCTGTGTCGGACATGACAGGAGGATCGTCCCGACCGCCAAAATGACTACTTGTATGCATTGCTTTGCACCTGGGTTCTTCTGATCTCGAGTATCAGCCCTTGACTTTCCCTGTGTTCCTCTTATTGATTTTATGGTTTGCATTTCGTGTATTCTCTGAGCATGAGGGGAGCCCCCCCTGTTTTCATTGTCTGTTAGGTCAAATATCTTGTTGTGAACAGGAAAAGCATGAATCACAGGGAGTTGAGATGGAAGTTGGTTGTGTCATGTGCACAAAGAGGAGGAAAACCCTGATCACGGAGGGAACAGATGAAGAAGATACTGATTACAGCGTTTCTCTTTGTAATGGCGGCAGGTATTTCTCTGGGTATCAGTTCCTGTACCAAACCGCAGAGCCTTGACATCAACTCTGCATCAATAGAAGAACTGGATAAGATACCGAATGTTGATAAGCAGCTGGCAGAAAACATTGTGGCCTACAGAAACGCCAATGGACCATATGCGTCCCTGGATGAACTCCTGAATGTCAAGGGAATGGACCAGGCAAGGCTGCAGGAGATCAAACCCTTTGTGTTCATTGGCTGGGAACCGCCGGTAAAGGTCCCGGAGCAATGATCTGCAGTCTTATCGGATACGTTCACTGTTGATGCAATGATCTTTTGTAAGTTATTCGGTGCCTCTCACGGGTGAAGCATCAACCGGATAGTGTGCCGGTACGTTCATAGTATCCAACGACAAGGCGGGCACGAATATAACCGCATGCCCGTTTATTCTTCACATACCTTGGAAAGTGGGATATATATGTGTGCATGCTGGCAGACAGAATCATGGCAGCCTGGGCACTCACCACTACCGCGCTGTATACTGTCATCCTGGGTGTTCCGCTTATCTTTATCGCATTCTTCAGCAAAACCGGCAGGGTCCCGTACAAGCTGTGCAGAGCGTGGGCCTGGCTCGTCCTAAAGACGAACCGGGTGAAGATACAGATACAGGGGCTCAATGGGATCAACCCGGACAGTTCGTACATCTTCATGTCAAACCATGCCAGCAATCTCGACCCTCCGGCTATTGCATTCACCCTGGATCATACCCTGCGGTTCGTGGCCAAGAAGTCTCTTGCGAAAATCCCGCTGTTCGGACTCGCTATCAGACTTGCCAGGATGATTATCATAGACCGGGATGATGCGCAGTCTGCCAGGGAAGCAGTAAACCGGGCTATGAAGGATCTCACAGGGGGTGTCAGCGCCTTTTTCTTTGCCGAGGGTACGAGAAGCCTCGACGGCAAACTGCAGAAATTCAAGAAAGGCGGCGTCATGCTCGCATTGAAGACGAAACTCCCCATCGTGCCCATCACCATTGTGGGCAGCTATGTCCTCATGCCCAAGAAAACGTTCCGGATCAAGCCCGGGGTGGTAAAGGTGATCATCGGCGAACCAATCGATGTCTCTCAATACACCGAGGACGACAGGGACATCCTCCTCGACAGGGTACGGTCCGTCATCAGCACCACCCTGGAAAACGACTGAATTAAAGGTTGTAACAGGGATAAAGGCCCCGGCCTTTTCAGTGCGTCTGATCTCGGGATTCTATGTTCCTTAAAAAGTTCTTGTTTCCCTGGTCCTGATCTGCCTGAAGTCATGCTTATCGAGTTGTACTCTTCCTTGCTATTATAAGAAGAATGTTTATTATTGCTGATAAGGTCGGAGCAGCTGTATTCCATGCCGCACACAGTTCTTACCGGGAAGCGTGGAAACTGCTGCCAGGATCAATGGGCCTATTCGAAGTGAAAGGAGAAGGTACGCATGATAACGACGACACTATTCCCAGGCAGGTATGTACAGGGTTATGACGCGATTCACAGGCTGCAGAGACTGATACCGCGATATGGCAGCAAGGGCTTTCTCATCAGCAGCCCGTCGGTCTTTGAGCGGGTCATTCCTGAGATCCTCCCGTCGCTGGAAGAAGCGGTTCCGATTGCCGTGGAGAAATTCGGAAGGGAATGCTCGGATGAAGAGATTACACGATTAGTAGCGTCAGCCAATCAACAGGAATGCGATGTGGTTGTCGGTCTGGGTGGAGGAAAGACCCTGGATACGGCGAAGGCGGTAGCTCATGAAAAGAACGTCCCGGTCATCATTGTACCTACGGTGGCATCGACGGATGCACCCTGCAGTGCCTTGTCAGTTATTTACCGGGAGGAAACCGGCCGGATAAAGCGTGTGCTTCTGCTCCGCCGTAATCCCGATGTCGTGCTGGTGGACACCAGGATTATCGCAAACTCCCCGGTACGGCTCCTGGTTGCAGGCATGGGAGATGCGTTAGGCACATGGTTCGAGGTGGAGTCGTGCAGGATGAGCTGTGCAAAGAACATGGCGAGGGACTACAGCTCCATGACCGCTCAGACACTGGCCCGCCTCTGTTACGAGACACTCCTTGAGTTTGGAGTAACAGCGATGATGTCGTGCGAGCATAGGGTCGTCCTTCCTGCACTCGAGCACGTTATCGAAGCCAACACCCTGCTGAGCGGAGTCGGTTTCGAGAGCGGAGGACTGGCGGCGGCGCATGCCATACAGGACGGACTGAATGCGCTGGATAAGAACCACGAATATTACCATGGGGAAAAGGTGGCCTTTGGCACCCTGGTATCCCTGTTCCTCACCGACAAGCCCTCTGACCTGATCGACGAGGTGTATTCGTTCTGTGAGTCCGTTGGCCTGCCCACGACGCTGGCCGATCTCGGCCTGGACGATGTGTCTGAGGAAGACCTGATGAAGATTGCGTCGATTGCCTGTGCTGAGAAGGAGACAATCCATAACGAGCAGATGCCGGTAACGCCTGAAATGGTCGTTGCAGCCATAAAGGTGGCAGACGAAGAGGGTGTGAGAAGGCAATAAGAATGCCGGATGATACAGCGGCGATAAACGTGCCGTGGCATATGAGAACTCACAATTGCCCGGCGGCCCTGGATTATCAGTCATCGATGCAGATGTACATTACACTATGAGGAGGGATCTATGAAGAGACTATGCACCATAGGATTGATGCTGCTTATTATGATGCTCGCGGCCTGTGCTCACAGACCTGCTGTTGAGAAAAAGGCAATTGAAGGGGTAGGGGCAGCCACAGCATTGAGAGAACATACCAAAATCTTTGAACGAGGGATCGAGAAGGTAGGAGACAATGTGTATATCGCCATCGGCTTCGGACTCGCCAACTCCATTATGATCGAGGGGGACGACGGCCTGATTATTGTCGACACCATGGAATCCTGTGAGGCTGCGACTGAAGTCTTCGCCGAGTTCAGGAAGATATCCCAAAAACCGGTGAAGGCCATTATCTACACACATAATCATGCAGACCATATTTTTGGAGCAGAGGTGTTCGCGCAGGGCAAGGATATCGAGATCTATGCCCATGAAACAACCGCATACTATGTTGAGCGGCTCGTAAGTAAGATGAGGACCGTCATCGACATGCGATCCATGCGCATGTTCGGGAACTACCTGGATGAAAAAGGGCTGGTCAATAGCGGCATCGGTCCTTTTCTTGCCTTTAATTCCAACAGTACCCTGGGCTATCTGCCCCCTACAAAGACATTCTCCGATACCCTTGATGTAGAGATTGCCGGGATAAAACTGCAACTGGTTCATGCCCCGGGTGAGACCAACGATCAGCTTTTTGTCTGGCTGCCTAACCAGCGAGTGATGCTCTGCGGAGACAATTTCTACTGGACATTCCCCAATCTCTATACAATCAGGGGGACCCCGTATCGAAGCTTGCAGCAGTGGTATCAGAGCCTCGATAAGATACGGGATAAGAACTCCGAATATTTAGTGCCCAGCCATACCCGGCCTATCATCGGAGCGGAGGAAATCGAGACGATACTGAGAGACTACCGCGATGCCATCCAGTTTGTTCACGACCAGGCGATCCGCGGTATCAATATGGGTATGACCCCGGATGAACTGGCAGAATATGTCAAGCTGCCCCCGCATCTTGCCGACGCCCCCTATCTACAGCCTTTCTACGGCAAGGTTTCCTGGTCGGTGCGTTCCGTGTTCTCGGGAAACCTGGGGTGGTTTGACGGTGACTCGGCCACGCTTCAGCCTCTGACCAGGAAGGAGAAAGCACAACTCATGGTGCGTCTTGCCGGAAGTGAAACCGCACTGCTCGAGCACGCACAGGATGCCCTGGCCAGCGGTGAATACCAGACAGCGCTTGAGCTTACCGGGTATCTGGCGCAGCTGGACCCGGACAGTAGACCTGCCAGAGACATCCGGGTCAAAGCACTGATCGCTCTCGGCGAGCGGGAGGAAAACCCCAATGCCCGCCATTATTATCTGACAGAAGCACTGGAGATCCGCGACAATTTTATAGCCCAGGCCGATGCGAAACCGAGACCGAAACAGGTGCACAGTTTCCCCCTGGCGGGGTATTTTGATCTGCTCGCGGTAAACCTCGACCCATATGCCAGTGCCGATGTAGATGAGCGTGTCGGGATCAAGTTTCCTGATGCAGGGGAGGCCTATATCATCCATGTGCGACGCGGCGTGGCAGAGATCCGGCCGTGTGAATATGCAGATCTCGATGTGCAGGAGTTTGATATCAAGGTCGTGGCAGATTCAAAGACCTTCAAAGAGATGCTTGCAAAGATAAAGAACCCGGTAGTGACACTGGCCGGCTTCGAGTATGAAAAAGGGAACACCATTGCCTTTGCAAAGTTCCTCAGGATGTTTGCACCGCCGCAGCCGAAACTGCCCTATGAACCGTTTAGCGATTGAGCTTACGATCAGCAGGCAGCGGCTTCAAGCCGCTGCTTACACATCCTGCTTCTTCTTGAATCCATCGATGACCCAGAGGGTGCCCCATCCCAGTATGACCGGGCACAGGCCCACCAGGGTAAAGGCAAGTATCTCTCCGGTCCAGGGTTTAAAATAGGTCGCCCAGAGAAGCAGCCAGAGAACAGAGGCGACGACGGCAAGGCGCAGCCTGCCGGAAAGAGTCTGCAGTGTCTTGCTCGAGGTCTTTGTGGAGCCCCTGCCCGTAACCCGGGGCAGGAACAGAATGAACACGATTACCAGTATGATGACAAGGATTTCCTGTAGACCGGACACGTTTTTCCTCCATGCCCTGATATATCCTATATGATTTGAGTGGTCAAACCAAACCGGGTTTATTCTTAGACACTACATCTGATGGATGAACGGCTTGTCTAGGTCCTGAAAATGAAGAACACCGCTCCAAAGAGGCACAAGGCTGCCCAGAGATAGTTCAGGTTCAGCGACTGGTGCATGTAGACCACGGCAAAGGGCACAAACACCGACAGGGTGATCACCTCCTGGATGATCTTGAGCTGACCCAGGCTCAGGGAGGTGTAGCCGATCCTGTTGGCCGGAACCTGGATGAGATACTCGAACAGGGCAATGCCCCAGCTCGCGAACGCTGCAATATACCATTTGGCACCGCTTAAGTTTCTCAGATGCGAGTACCAGGCAAAGGTCATGAAGACGTTCGAGAGGGTGAGCAGGATGATCGTCTTGATGAGGGTATTCATATAATCCTATGGCCAGGCATTCCAGGTGCAGAAGGGATGTTGTCGATCAGTGTTCTCATATACGTGCAAAGTCTCCATATACCTGTAATTACACCTTGTCTACAGATATTTTATGTGGATTGGGAGATCGGCTTGAAATCAACAATTCTGGATCTTTATACCCAGGACTGTATAAGGAAAATGAAAACCTGCTTTGACTGTCCAGGCGGACAAAGCAATGACAGCCTTGCAGGGATGCAGAATATTATTGCGGCTGAGAAGGCACTCCTGTATCTGTCCGCCTCGAAGTTCTGTGTTAATGAAAAAGGCTAAAAGAGCTCACATGTAATCTTATTCAATCCGGATCGTTGCCTCTTTGGACCCGAATATCCTGCAGGTGGCCTTTACTTCGAGCGTATCCCCGGCTGCAGCAGGGACTTGATATGTATAGGTAAAGGGTGTTTCCTTTGGCTGGTCGGCGTATTCCTGGGTGGACACAACCGTTTTGTTTTTTGTGATGGTAACGGATTCGATATAGTGTCTGGAGGTAAACGTTGTCTTGTGGGAAATGGTTATCGACAGGGTCTGCTGTGCCAGGTCATAGCTGATGCTCACATCCTTCGGGGGATGGGCGCTTGCCATCTGGGTGTTAGCGAGTGAGAATAATCCGATTGTTACTGCTATCCAAAAAACTTTTGCTGCGGTGCGCGTCATTGTTCTCGTCATAAAAACCCCCTTCGTTCCTGGTAGAATCTTTCGGTGCTGTAAGCTACCACCATTGCCGGTATCAACGCTTCAGTTCAAGAGGATAGAATCCACAACGGCAGGGTAGACGTTTGCAGGAAAAGAAGCAAGGTTAAAACCTCTCTTTTCCTGATAAGTTATCTTATGGTTAAGGAGGGTGCCTTTCCATCAAATGGAGAACTTGACTTATCGCCAGGATCTCTTATTTTTGTGTTACCGGTAGTATCCTGAAATTTATATCTATAACGCTTCTGCGAGTGCCTGGTATATTCAGGCTTTTTTTAATATTTCTTGCCATGAATGGACACCGGCGAACAAGGCAGGAGGGATATTGATGAAGGATTACGAAAAACTCGGGGCCTTTTATCTCGGAAAGAAATATGATCTTGCAGAAAAAAGACGGCAGGAGGAGCTTGTTCTCTATGACGCGAAGGACCTCAACACCCATGCGGTCATAATCGGCATGACAGGGAGCGGGAAAACAGGACTCGGCCTCGGTATCATAGAAGAGGCCCTGATTGACAACATTCCGGTGATCGCTATCGATCCCAAAGGGGATCTGCCGAATCTGCTTCTCACGTTTCCCGAACTGAGGGCCGGTGATTTCCGTCCCTGGATAAATGAGTCCGAAGCCCTGAACAAGGGCATGACACCGGATCAATATGCAGCAGAACAGGCCGAATCGTGGCGCAAGGGACTCGCCGAATGGGGCCAGGAGGCGCAGCGGATCAATCGTCTTAAATCGGCGGCAGACTTCGCTGTATACACGCCCGGGAGTAATGCCGGTCTGCAGGTGAATATCCTGCGTTCTTTTTCTCCTCCGCCGGCAGCCCTCCGGAATGATCAGGACTTACTGAGTGAGAAGATTCAAACCACAACCACCGGTATATTAGGCCTGCTGTCCATCGAGGCCGATCCCATCAGCAGCCGTGAGCATATCCTCATCTCCAACATCTTTGATGCCGTCTGGGCTGAAGGAAAGAGCCTTGACCTGGCAGGACTGATCCGTAGCGTCCAGACCCCTCCCTTCGAACGCATCGGAGTTATGGACCTGGAGAGCTTCTATCCAGCCAAGGATCGCTACGCCCTGTCCATACGACTCAATAATCTGCTTGCCACTCCAGGTTTCGAGACATGGCTGGAGGGCGATCCCCTTGATGTGGGACGCATGTTCTATACGGATACCGGCAGACCGCGGGTTTCCATCTTTACCATAAGCCACCTCTCAGAGACACAGCGGATGTTCTTCGTCTCCATGCTGCTCAACGAGATCCTGGGGTGGATGCGCGCACAGGCCGGGACAACAAGTCTGAGAGCTATCCTGTACATGGATGAAATCTTCGGGTTTTTCCCGCCGGTTAAAACCCCTCCTTCCAAGGCTCCTCTTTTGACACTTCTGAAACAGGCCAGGGCATTTGGCCTGGGTGTGGTTCTCTCTACACAGAATCCGGTTGACCTGGATTATAAGGGACTTTCCAATACAGGGACCTGGTTTATCGGACGCCTCCAGACCGAACAGGACAAGGAACGGCTCATCTCAGGACTTCAGGGCGTAGCATCTGGAGCGGCATTTGACCGGCCACATATGGAAGATGTCCTTTCAAGCCTGGGCAAGCGTGTGTTTCTGCTGCATAATGTACATGAATCCCAGCCCGTTATCTTTGAGACGCGGTGGGTTCTTTCGTACCTGCCAGGTCCCATGTCCCGCGAACAGATCAAAAAGCTTATGGCCGACAGGAAAGCGAGTATGCCAACTGCGGGCGTTGTGCACGGAGGTGTCGAACACTTAAGAGCAGACCGCCATGCCTTGGGGAACCCCCCGGTGATCCCACCTGAGATCAAGTCATACTATCTGCCCTCCTCAGGCGCCGGTCAGGCACTCATCTACTACCCTGCTGTGCTGGGTTCGCTGGACATCCATTATTCAAATGCAAAACACAAGGTGGACACCACCAGAACAGTCACCATATCGGCAGAACTTGAAGATGGCCCACTGACCCTGAATTGGGATAATGCCGTCGAGATCGATTTCAGCGCCGATGATCTGGCCACATCACCCATGCCTGGAACATCATTTGCGGAACTGCCTGCCGCAGCAGGGCGGACCGATGCCTATGAGAAATGGAGCAAGGATCTCTCCAGGTGGATCACGCAGAAACGGCCGCTTGTACTCTACCATTCCAGACGGTTCAACATGACCAGTGCCCTTGATGAGACCGAAGGGGCCTTCCGTGCCCGACTGGCCCAGTCGGCCAGGGAGGAGCGGGACCTGGAGATCGAGAAATTGCGCAAGCGGTACAGCACGAGGTTTGCCACGCTGAGAAACCGTCTGCTCGCGGCAGAGCAGGCCATTGCCAGGGAACAGGACCAGTCAAAGTCAAAGAAAATGGAAACGGCCATTTCCTTTGGCACCGCGATCTTGAGTGCGTTTCTCGGACGAAAGGCCTTCTCTACGACATCCGCCACCAGGATGGGTACTGCCATGAAGGCGGCAAGCCGTGTCGGCAAGGAGGGGATGGATGTCGCCCGGGCACAAGAGCGTGCCCAGGCAATCCGTGCCCAGCTTGAAGAACTGGAACTGAGGCTTGCTGAAGACATCGACAAGCTTGAAGCATCATACGACCCTGCAGGAGAGGATCTGGAAGAAGTCCGGGTGTACCCGAAAAAATCGGACATACACATGAAGGTCTACGGCCTGACCTGGATGCCCTATCGTAAGGATACCGGCGGAAAACTGAATCCTGACTGGCAGTGATCCCAACAGTGTCTCCTGCGCTATCTCAATCCGTTTTCGCTTGCGCTACGCCGGACGCGAAGCTTGGGTTCGATTCCCCGCAGCTTGTCGAAGATCCCGTTTGTTCGTGCGGGGCTGCGGAATAGAGTGCAGGGCTTGCCCTGGGGTTCATATCTTTGATTACATCCAGGTGAATAAGAACTGTTGAAAAAATCCCTGTTCTCAGTTTACTCCCTTGACACGGTCACGTTTTTTGTCGATACACTACCATCTGTTATCCCATCACAAAAACTAGTGCACGCTTCCTGGAAGGGATAAGGAAAACCCGGGGGTTTTCCTGGTGACTGCCGCTGGCGGCACATACTTCGGTTTCCCAATCAGGTTCCCTGTTGAAGGCATAGACTGTCTGCAGGAAGCAAAGGATGAGAACAACATGGTGAATACAACAGGGTCTGCAAATAACGGCAAAAGAAGGAAGATAGCCTTCAGTGTGTGCATAATGATTGTGCTTGTCGGTGCTGTGAGTGTTTATCTGTACCGTGAGTATCTCAAAACCCATATCACCACCGACGATGCCTTTATCACCGGCCGCATCCATGTGATAGCAGCCAAGATACCCGGTACGGTACTGAAACTTCATGTACAGGACAACCAGTTTGTCCGCTTAGGTGATCTCCTGCTTGAGATCGATGAGAGGGATTATGCGCTTGGCGTTACCCAGGCTCATGCTGCGGTTGAGTCTGAAAAGGCAAAGCTTGCAGAGATCTTGGCACAACAGGACGTTGCCCGGAAGCATCTTGCCGAATTGAGATTCAACCTGGAGTCAACCGGGGCTGATCTGAAGCTCCAGGAGGCACAGTTCAGACAGGCGGGTGCAGATCTGAGGCGGGCCGAAAATCTCTTTGCCAAAAATGTCATGCCTGAAGAACAGGTTGAAAAAGCCAGAACCACCTATGATATCACTGCTGCCCGTCTCGAATCGGCCGGGAAGCAGGTGAAACGTGCCCAGGGGGCTGTAGAGACGCAACAGGCAGTCATCCTCCAATGTGAATCCGCTCTGAAATCTCAGCAGTCCTCTCTCATAAAACAACAGGAGTTTCTCAAGGCACAGGAACTGAAGATGAGTTATACTAGACTCTTCGCCCCTGCGAGCGGGTATATTACCAAACGGTCCATTGAAGCAGGCAATCAGATTCAGGCCGGGCAGTCTCTCATGGCTGTGGTCCCCCTGGATGATATCTGGATAACGGCGAACTACAAGGAGACACAGCTGGCCGGTGTGAAACCGGGGCAGGCCGTGAAAATAAAAGTGGATACCTTTCCCGGCAGGGTCTTTTCAGGGATGGTGGACAGCATCATGGCCGGTACGGGCTCGGTATTCTCCCTCTTTCCTCCTGAGAATGCCACCGGCAACTACGTGAAGATCGTGCAGCGTATCCCGGTAAAGATCGTTCTCGATAAGGAAACAGACCCCGAACATGTCCTCAGGATAGGCATGTCAACGGTCCCGACTATCCTGGTAGAAGACTGATACTCCTGGACACCCTATGGTGAAACCGGCGAACAAGTGGATCATTGCGCTGAGCGTAATGCTTCCCACACTCATGGTCATTGTGGATACATCGGTGGTAAATGTTTCCCTGGACCATATCCGCGGAAGTCTGTCCGCCGGAATCGATGAAGCCACCTGGTCCATCAGTGCCTATCTTTCGGCCAATGCCGTCATCATCCCCATGAGCGGCTGGCTGAGCAGATTGTTCGGACGAAAGCGCTACCTTATCTTTTCCATCGCCCTGTTTACCCTGAGTTCGCTGTTGTGCGGGATGGCATGGAATATCCAGAGCCTTGTATTCTTCAGAATCCTCCAGGGGATTGCCGGAGGCGGTCTGCAGCCCATGTCGCAATCTATTCTGCTGGAGTCTTTTCCACCGTCACAGCACGGCATGGCTATGGCAATCTTTGGTGTGGGCATGATGTTCGGGCCTATCATGGGGCCGGTCATGGGCGGTTGGATCACCGACAACTGGTCCTGGCACTGGATATTTTATGTGAATGTGCCCATCGGGATTCTCTCTCTGTTCATGGTGCTGTTCTTTATCGCTGATCCGCACTATCTCAAGGGGATCAGGATGAAGATCGACTACTGGGGGCTGGTCTTTCTGGGTCTGGGCATCGGCTGCCTTCAGATGGTTCTGGACCGGGGCCGAGGCAAAGACTGGTTTTCCTCCGAGTTCATTGTCTGGCTGAGTGTTATTGCCATGTTCGCCCTGATTTTCTTTGTTCTTGTGGAGCGCTTTGCCGAGCACCCCATCGTTGACCTGAGAGCATTCAGGGATCTTTCTTTTACCCTGGGCAATGTGGTCATGTTTTTCATCATGTTCAACCTCTTCGGCAGCATTGTGCTCCTGCCGATCTACCTGCAGAAACTCATGGGCTATACGGCACTGCACGCGGGGATTGTGCTTGCACCCGGAGGTATTGCCAGTCTTGTCATGCTGCCCATTGTGGGGGTGCTGGTTACCAGGACCAGCCCCAAGATGCTCATTATCATCGGTGTTGCGATAACCGGGTATTCAACCTATCTGATGTCTCTCTTCAACCAGCAGGCCGACTTCATGACCGTTCTCTGGCCCCGTGTGGTCATGGGCATTGGTCTGGGGATTACCATGGTTCCTCACATGACCCTGAGTTTGTCACATATCAGAAAACAGGATATGGGTAACGCCACATCCATATTCAATCTTCTGAGAAATCTGGGCGGCAGTTTCGGAGTCGCTATCTCCACTACAGTTCTGGCACGAAGAGCCCAGTTCCATCAGGTGCGGCTCACCGAGAATCTTACCCAATATAATCAACAGTTATTTGCCGATGCACAGTTGGCCTCACAGGATCTGGTCCACCGGGGGCTTGACCCGTTTTCCGCCCAGCAGGGGGGACTGGGCGTCATCTATGAGAGGGTCCTGGGCGAGGCATATATGATGGCATTTAACGATGTGTTCTATCTTCTTGCCTGTACGACATTTCTGATGCTGATCCTGATCATGTTCATGAAACGGAACACCCATGAAGAATCGTCAGAGAAATAGAAGTTATCCGCAAGGCATGCACTAAATTCATGCAATACTTGAACCGGGAGTATCTCACGATTCATGCAGGGGGATTCCACCCCTGTAGATAAGAAAATTATAGATGAGCAGGTAGATTGTCGCCATGGTGAGCGATAGTATCGTACCTGTTCCTATGCCGAATCTGGGATAGGTGAATATGACCCCCAGGGCGTAGACAACGATTGATCCCAGCCCGATGGGGAAGTTCTTGATAATCGTATGCGCATGCTTGGTCGTATAGGTGAAGTGCACGATAACAAGGAGCGGGAAAAATGTTGTGGGGAACGCGGAGAACAGCCCTGCCCAGCGAGGGCCCACAAGGTGTGCAGCCCAGGTTATCACCACGATGAACAATGCAGCTAAGAACGCCCGGATATAGAGTATCCGAGAGCTCAAGGTAATCTTATTGAGGATCTTTCTGTTCTCGATGTTTCTGAACAGGTAAACAAATAGTCCGATAGAAAGGGACGTGAGCATGACGCTCAACAGGGCTCCCGATTCCAGGAAGTGCAGGAGCCAGGCAACGAAGAAGTAGCCGGCGGAAGCCAGAATAGAAGAGACAAGGATGGTGTACTTCTTGAAGCAGGATGAGGATACATAGTAGCAGTATGCAAAGGATTGAATAGCTATGAGCCCGATTATCGTATACACCGCGCTTTGGGCTGCGAACCCGGGGCTGATTTCATACCCGTAGAAAAACAGGGCGAGTGCGGCTCCCAGTGGGTACCCGGCCAGAAGTCCTGCAACCCTTGGACTTACATGTTCGGCAATGATCGAAAGGGCAAGGACAATGAATACGGTGATAAGGATCTTAACAATGATCAATATACCTGCCATACACCACTCGCATTGATTCGGATGGTTGTGTCTGTCTCATGCCGGGATGTCTGGATGCATCGTGTGCACGCCGCCCTTACAGGAAAACGTCTCACCAAGACCCCTGTATTATATTGCCTCCGGGATTTGTGCGCAGGGCCTGTCTTTACCTGAAGCGGAACTGACAGCCCCGTCGTCCTCTTCTCGAGGCCGATTGCATCATCATTCGCAGATAATACTCTTTCAAATACTCTTCCGGGATGTTCTCGTGTACCGAGGCAAATGCATATTCGGCTCGTTTGTGCGGATCGCACAGGATTTCATATGCCAGGGCGATCTCCTTGAACCGTTCACCTGCCGTCGGATCATCGGCATTTACATCGGGATGAAATTTCTTTGCGAGCTTTTTGTAGGCCTGCTTGATCTCCTGTATGGAAGCGTTTTCTTCGATGCCCAGAATCTCATAGTAGTTTTTACGCATGGCCAGAAGATACCATGAATGATCCTGTTCATAAAGGGAAAAACAGGATGTGGGTCTTGTTTATATACGCAGCGAGACTCACCGGGTGTTTTGCTTCGGGCATTGTTTTAAATTATGCCATGGCAAGCTGAGTGTGAGAATGGAGTACTGAAGTGTCGGATAAAAACCAGGGTGTATGGTGTAAGGTACTATAAAGGAGCGGAGAAGAGCCTGAGAATATTCGGATATCGAATTGCGGGTAGCACGAAAGATTCCTGCCGGGACCGGGATCCATGGCAGGAAAAGAAAGAACCCGCAATAAACCCTCTCTGCTAGAGCTGTTCCATGCCCACGGGCGGCAGCGGGGCGACCTTTCGGTAAAATTGCTCGCTGGCTTCGATGGTTGGCCATGCAAGATAGCCCGAGATATATTTTACCAGGGCCTGCCCCCAGATGGCAGGGAAGTTGAACCCGAATGCAATGGTTACGAACAGCAGGCTGTCCAGGGGACAGGAAAAGGTGTTCGAGATTGCCAATCGGGCCTTCATGGACCGGTTTTTCATCAGGGTGAACACCAGCCAGTCCACCGCTTCAGACCCCAGGAAGGCCACGGCTGATGCCAGGGCAACCTGCCAGCTCAGCATAACGGTGATGGCAGTTGATGCCAGCATGAAATACCAGACTTTGTGGCCCCAGAAGCGCTGTACAAAATCGCGTGCTGAAAAGGTCAGACCGATCCAGACGGCTCCGGCCGGGAAGGTGATACCGAAGAACTTGACGATACCGAACCAGATCACGAAAAGGTTTCCCAAAAGAATGCTTGCCATATATATCCCGGCGGTCAGCCACTTTGCCTGTCTGATGGTCATTGTTGTCCTCTTTATCTTTCTTTCACTCTTTGCCGCATACCCTGCTGCATGATGGTCCCTGGTCTTATGAGTTATCCGCCCGGTTTTTCCTCAGCATTTTCATTGGTGCAGGGATACCAAAGAACGGTGTATCCATGACTTCATAATCATCGGGGGTTCCCCGCAGCGACTCCGTGCGCACTATGTATAAAAGTGTTTGGGCAATAAATCAACCTTGGAAATCCGGCACTATTGTTGACGGGTAGTCGAATGTACCCGAAGAGAGATATATTGCTGTTTTCAAGAGCATAATATCTTTATTATAACGTTGACATACCCGAAATGGTTCCCGTATATGTGAGGGTGATGACAACATTCTCCTGTTGACATAACAGTTGGACGGATCATGGTGTGATCGGATATAAGGGCACTGAAATAATAGATTAATTCTTAAGGATGGTGCCCTCTTGATGGATAAACGGCTGAAAGACTAGGATCTTGTGATCGAGCATCAGGCGCGCTATGGTAACCTGCTGCACGTCATGCACTACCCGATGTGAAGATATGATCGAGAATGTTCTATCAAAGATAGCAGGGTCAGAAGAACGTTTTTTCGAGCTCTGGACCCAACGCCTTCGAAGAGGCGGATATCTTAAATATATATCAGCCGGGCGCGATGACTTCCACAATGCCTTTGACGGGCTGCTGAATATCATGCACACCTTCGCGTCTGAATATCCCTCACTGCAGATTTCCCGTTTCAAGGATACGTCGCATCACACCAGATTTCTTCTCGAAGAAGCCCGTCTTCACCGCAGCAGGGGAGTCTCCCTGGAACTGTTTCTGGGATCCTTCAAGATCATGGTACAGGCTCTTGAGGAAAGTATTGTGGGGCTTGATTTCCCCCATAGGGATATAGGCACTGCGCTCCTGGCTGTTCGACGGACTGCGGATATATTGGAGGCAGCAGTCATCGAAGACTGGGAAAGTAGAGGAAAGTCGTATGAACTGAAGGATCTCGAAACAGCTTATAGAAGACTTCTCCTGGAAAAGAACACCTATGAGAATATTTACAAGGGAACGAACAATCTCGTGCTGATAACGAACCACGAGGGAAACATCATTGAAGCAAATCCTCAGGCTGATCAGTTTTTCAGCCGCAAGAAAATACTGGGGTGTTTCTGCGGGGAGTTGATCGGTATACCCGGCACCTCCATTCAGGGGGTACTTGATGCCTATCCGCCGGGTGAGGCTCATGAAATTACCGTCAATCATGATGGGATGCGCGGGGTCTTCGACATGCGCGTTCTGCTGCGTGATTCACAGATTCCGAAATTCAGCGGCATTATGCTGCTGTTCAATGATATTACACATATTGTCGATCATCGCATCGTACTCGAACAGCGGGTTTCAGAACGAACCCGGGCCCAGGCAAATGCCGAGAAGATGAGTAGTGCTATTTTTCAGACTGTGGGAGAAGGGATTCTGCTGGTTGACCAGGATCTCGAGATTATCAATGCAAACCAGCAGGCTGCAGAGATCTATGGCATGCCTATACAAAACCTGATCGGGACCGATATCAGGATGCTGACCGATGAACCGGGAATACGAACACTCAGGCG
>DAISYU010000036.1:0-14841 GCA_036825155.1 Thermodesulfobacteriota bacterium
GTCGGGGCGAGAGGATTTGAACCTCCGACCCCCTGCTCCCAAGGCAGGTGCGCTAACCAGACTGCGCTACGCCCCGTAGGTCAGCCTTATAGCAAAGGGCCTTAGGCATGGCAAGAACTTTTTCATCACATTATGAAATCTCATAACTTCTTATAATAACTTATTAAAACATGTTTTCCTGTCGCCCTTTTCTAAAAAAACATTTGAATGGGATTTCTACAACGTGCGTGACGGTATGCCGTCTAATTACCGGTGATCAGGAGATGTTTCACCATAGATCCGTTATCGGCGTGTCAGGTCCCTGTCCAGACCGCAGGATGCTTCCTGATTTCTGCTGTGAAAATCGCCGGTATTCACACCTGGGAGTGCAGGGCTGCAGGCAGCTCATTACGCTCATGCATCTTCACTGAGGCGTCTAAGTATATACTGTTCAGCTTCTTCCATCTCACGGGCTTTTTCATCGGAAACCCCCTCGTGGTTGTACCCGGTCAGGTGGCAGATCCCGTGGACGAGAAGCTGCATGAGGCGTTCCATGATATCCATCCCGGAACCTTGAGCCTCATCCGCTGCCCTCTCTACGGAGATGACAATATCACCAAGGTGCTCGCCCCCGGGCCCTATCCCTTCCTGCTGGGGAAAAGAGATCACATTGGTGGGCCGGTCCCGGTGAAGGTAGTCTCTGTTCAGCTCCTGGATGTGTGCGTCATCGGTAAGGACCACCGAGAGTTCGGCGTTGTTCAGGTTCAGAATCATGAGCGTCTTGTTCGCCCAGTCCCCGATCAGGTCCTCGTCGATCTCTACTTCTTCCTGAAGGTTCTGGATATCGACAATGATCACCGATGACTCCGCTCATAGGCCTTGATGATCTTGGCAACCACTTTGTGGCGCACCACATCATCCTCTGAGAAATACACGAACCCCAGTTCGTCTATGCCTTTGAGGATCTGTGCCGCCTCCACCAGCCCGGACTTGACCCCTGAGGGCAGATCGATCTGCGTGATATCCCCGGTGATGAGCGCCTTGGAATTAAAGCCGAGCCTGGTCAGGAACATCTTCATCTGCTCCGAGGTGGTGTTCTGTGCCTCGTCGAGGATGATAAAGGCATCATTGAGTGTACGGCCACGCATGAATGCAAGCGGGGCGATCTCGATCTGGTCCCGGCTGATCAATCTCAATACGTGATCATATTCAAGCATATCGTACAAGGCATCGTAGAGCGGTCGCAGATACGGATTGACCTTGTCCTGAAGGTCTCCCGGGAGAAACCCGAGCCGCTCTCCCGCTTCGACGGCAGGCCGTGCAAGAATGATCCTCTCCACCTTTTTCTTCAGCAGATAGGATACCGCCATGGCAAGGGCAAGGTATGTCTTGCCGGTTCCTGCAGGTCCGATACCGAACAGGATGTCCGTTACCCTCATGGCATCGATATACCGCTTCTGCTGGAGGCTCTTGGGCACGATCACCTTTTTCGTGGATGATATGTAGATACTGTCCTTGAACACGTCCTCCAGGTTGACATTCCTGTCCTTTGCGAGCATCCTGACCGCATACCAGACATCATCGGGATAGAGCGGGAAACCGTCTTTGATGAGCCGGTAGAGATCCTTCAGGGCATGCTGCGCCAGTTCCACATCGAAGCTTTCCCCCTGAAGTTCGATGGTGTTTCCCTTGAGTGAACACCTGACCCCGATTGATTCTTCCATGATCTTAAGGTGTGAACAACTGTCACCGGCAAGCTGTCTGAGGAGGTGCGTATCCGAGAATTCTATACTTGGCATAGACGGCTCTTAGCCTCTTTTTTCTTTGAATTCATGGTTGTTGTGATATATCAAAACGCATGGGATGACAAGGTCTTCTTCCGTCCGTCCCCTCCTCGCCGGCAAACACCCCTTACCTATCGGAAATGGCTCTACCGAACGATCCTCAACAGGCCCGTCTCCTGACCCATTTGATATTGCCAATGCCGCCTTTTGTGTACTATGTAGGGGCCATGTTCACGGCACGGGTAAAAGAATCATTCAGCGCTGCCCACCGGCTCCGCGAATATGACGGCGATTGCGAAAGGCTCCACGGCCACAATTACAAGGTGGAAATAGCGGTACGATCAGGACAGCTCGATAAAATGGGTATCGTGATGGACTTCAGAGAGTTGAAGCGCCTCTTGAAGGAGGTCCTGGCCGAATTGGACCACCAGTACCTGAACGATCTGCCCGCCTTTGCACAGGTGAACCCCTCTGCGGAAAACATTGCCCGGCATATCTTCACATCCCTGTCTGAGAAGGTGCACGTGCCGGTGGAACTGGCGGAGGTAACTGTCTGGGAGAACGACAACACCTGCGTCTCATATTCAAAGCCGGGGAAGACATCATGAAAGACGTTCAGAACCAGAGACCGGACAATCCGCTCTATATACAGAAGGTCGGGGTAAAGGGCATCTCGTATCCCATCGTCGTCTCGGATAAGAAAAAAGGCACCCAGAACACCGTTGCCTCCATAAACCTCTACGTGGACCTGCCCAGAGAGTTCAAGGGCACACACATGAGCCGCTTCATCGAGGTGCTCAATGAACACCGCAAAGACATCCACATCAAGAATTTCGAACATATCCTCAACGAGATCAAGCATGCCCTCGAGGCCGAGAGTGCCCACATGGAGATCTTTTTCCCCTACTTCATCGAAAAGAAGGCGCCGGTAACCGGATCTGTGGGTCTCATGGAATATACCTGCTGTCTGATGGGCATGGTGGGGAGAAGCCGTGAATTCAAGGTAATGGTGAAGGTCCCCATCCAGACGCTGTGCCCGTGCTCCAAGGAAATCAGCGATTATGGTGCCCATAATCAGCGCGGTATTGTTTCGGTTGTTGTCAGGTATGAGAAGTTTTTCTGGATCGAGGATCTCATAGAGCTCATCGAGGGCTGCTCTTCCAGTCAGGTCTATCCCATCCTCAAGCGACCTGATGAAAAATTTCTCACCGAGCATGCTTACGATCACCCTATGTTTGTCGAGGATGTCGTCAGGCAGGTGGCATCGCTGCTCAACGAACGGGATGAATTCTCCTGGTATTCGGTGGAGGCGGAAAACTTCGAGAGCATCCACAACCACAGCGCATATGCATGCATTGAGAGCAGGGATCATGGATGATACGATTCTTCCCGTTGGAAAACTCCCTGTCTCCCTGCTGCGAACCCTGCTTGAGGAGATGCCGATCACGGACCCGGATGTCCTGGTGGGACCGGGCATCGGTGAGGATGCCGCGGCAATCAGGTTCGGGAACCAGACGCTCCTGTTCAAGACCGACCCCATCACCTTGACGAGTGACGAGATCGCCTGGTACCTTATTACAATCAACTCCAATGATATCGCCTGCATGGGCGGCATCCCGAAATATCTTCTGGTAACGTTTCTATTGCCTGCGGGGCTCACCACCACCTCGTCGGTCAACACGCTCTTTTCCAACCTCCTTGAGGCCTGCTCCCGGTTCGGAATCACCCTTGTCGGGGGGCACACAGAGATAACCCACGGGATAGACAGGCCTATTGCTACCGGATTCATGGTGGGCACCCTCCCGGGAGACAGCGTCATCCGCACTTCTGATGCACGCCCCGGCAACCTCGTGCTCCTGTCAAAGAGTATTCCCATTGAGGCCGCCTGCATCATTGCCCGGGAGAAATCCGACATGCTCGACCTCGACCCGGACACGCTGAAACGGGCGCAGAACCTTATCTATGACCCGGGGATCAGCGTCCTGAAAGAGGCCCATATCGCGAGGGAACAGGGCGGGGTGACCGCCATGCACGACCCTACCGAAGGAGGCCTGGCAACGGGACTGAGAGAGATCGCGCTGGCTTGCGGGTATGGCATCACGGTAGAGCAGGAATCCATCCGGATGCTGGATATCGCAGCGCCGATTCTAGCCCGTTTTGCAATCGACCCCTTGGGTGCCCTTGCATCGGGGTCGCTCCTGGTATGCTGTGAGGAGGATTCTGCCGGGAATATCCTCAAAGCCTGGGAAAACAACGGGGTAGACGGAGCAGTCATAGGACGGATAACACCGGGCACAGATATGGTCCTGAGGAGCAACGGGAGAGACTATCCGATGCCGGAATTCGCATCGGATGAGATCACGAAGATATTTTCCTCGTAAAGGCAACAAACAATCCGGTCCCCATCAGAATCAATGACCCACCCACGGAGAAGACATTCTCGATGCCGGAGATGAGTACCATTATCCGAGCCAGAATTGTTTGAGCCGGTACGTGATCTATTTATCAATCAATTGCGTGACAAGCGATGTATCACCGTTGCCGGCGAGGAATTGATCATTATTCAAGAGTTTGCGCAGCAGATCCTTGTTCGTAGTAATGCCGTCGATGGTGGTTTCGTCAAGCATTCTCGACATCCGTCTCAGTGCCCCGTTACGTGTCTTATTATGCGCAATGAGCTTTACGAGCAGAGGATCATAGAACGAGCTTATATCACACCCGGGAAAGAGATGGGTATCGACCCGCGTTCCGGGACCGCCCGGCAGTCGCAGGATATTGATGGTTCCCGTGGTGGGCATGAAATTCTTGGCCGTATTCTCCGCATTCAGCCTGCATTCGATAGCATGTCCGGTAATGGAGATCGGGGAGTTGTCCAGCCGGGATCCTGCAGAGATCATGATCTGCTCCCTGACCATATCGATACCCGTGACCATCTCGGTGACCGGATGTTCGACCTGCAGCCTCCCGTTTATCTCGAGGAAATATGTACTGCCCTTCTGGTCCATGAGAAATTCCACCGTGCCGAGCCCCTTGAACCCGATTGCCTGAATGATCATCCTCGACCACTTCCACAGGCATTCTCTCACAGCGTTATCGATATTCGGTATCGGGGCCTCTTCAATGATCTTTTGATGCCTCCTCTGTATCGAACACTCCCTGTCACCGAGCACCTGGATGTTGCCGTATTCATCGGCAAGCACCTGTACCTCGAGGTGCCTGGGACATGATATGTAGTGTTCAATGTAGACCTCATTGCGGCCGAAGGCGGCATTGGCTTCGCTGCTCACGTTGGCGAACTGGGAACGCAGCTGGTCCTCGGTATAGGCGACTTTCATCCCCCTGCCGCCTCCTCCGTAGAGCGATTTCAATATCACGGGCAGACCGAGCCTGTTTGCCAGGTCAATGGTCTGGGAGATGTCCGAAACCACCCCATACGATCCCGGGATGGTGGGGATCCCGAGGGACTGGGCAACCTCCTTTGTCCGCGATTTGTTGCCGATGGTTCTCAGCGTCGCGCTCGTGGGCCCGACGAACGCGATCCCGTTCTCCTCGCAGAGCGCTGCCAGGGAAGGATTCTCGGAGAGAAAGCCATATCCGGGATGAATCGCATTAGCCTTCCATGCAATGGCAGCACTTATGATTGCATCCATGTTCAGGTAACTCTTCGAAGGCTGTGCCGGGCCGATTTTGACCGCTTCGTCGGCATATTCCAGGTATTCCATGTCCTTGTCGGCTTCGGAGTAAACCACGATTGTCTCGAGGCCCATCTCTTTGGCTGTCCTTAGAACACGGATGACAACCTCCCCCCGATTTGCGATCATAAGCCTTTTCATATGTGAACTCTTTATGCTGACAGCGTGATCAAGTCAAGATGTGGATTCTCTTTTATCATCGAATCAGGGCCATCCATGTGGGCTGCATCAAAGAAGAATCATACTTGTGCATTGTCCTCAGAGAGGTTACTATCTATACTATACATATCCGGATTACTACACCCGCAGCTGAACAATAAGGAGATCACTGCATGAAGAGACAGAGCATTTCTATCGTTATCATCCTCATACTTATTCTTCCCGCAACAGTTTTCTCAAAAGAAAATACATCCAAGAGATTTATCGAAGAGAAGCTGGTGGAAAAAGGGCTCGATCGGGACCATGTGAAAAAAATGCTGTATGATCAGCGGGTATCCATCGATCCGGGGATCATCATGAAAAACCTCTTTCATTCAAGTCCAAAGGGCAGTGCAACACAGCCGGAATACATGGAGATCGATCCAAAATATATCGATAAAGGCGGAGCGTTTATCAGGGAAAACGCCGAAACATTCTCTGCCATAGAGAAAAATTTCGGTACATCGGCAGAGGTGATAACAGCCATACTCATTGTGGAATCGAGGCTCGGTACCTATCCAGAGAATTATAATGTCTTCGTTGCATATACAAACCTTGCCGTCATCTTGGACCCCACATATCTTGAAGACATTACAAAGACCTACGGCGATCAGTATCCCAAGCTCCATGACAAGGCAACACTCGAGCGTGCCCGGAAAAAGGCCAATTGGGCACTCAATGAACTCCATCAGCTCATTGTACTCTCCGATGAACTGAACAGGGACCCGCTGGATATCATCGGATCATTTGCCGGTGCACTCGGTCCGGGGCAGTTTATCCCCTCCTCGTTCATAGAATACGGCCAGGATGGTGACCAGGACGGCAAAAAAGACCCGTTCAATATGGCAGACTCCATGGCGAGCATCGCCCATTATCTGAAAAGAGCCGGCTGGAGGGAAGATGCAAGCATCGAGAAGAAGAGAAAGGCTGTGTGGCACTATAATCACAGCGACGTCTATGTAAACACCATTATGATGCTCTATACAAAATTGAGGACATGACAAATAGGGGGTATAGCCAGATCAATCCTTGAAGAATCTGATGGTGCGTGGTATTTCCTCATTCAGGAGAAACGGCGTGGATATAACTGTAGTAATTGAAGAAAAAAAGAAGGTTTTTGATGATTACCTTTATTCCTACCTGGACAGATTCAAAACAGACTCGGGAGTCTTCAGCGCATTCTCCTACTCTTTATCTGCAGGGGGCAAACGGATACGACCTATCCTGACGATGCTCGCCTGTGAGGCCCTGGGAGGCAACGGCCGGCAAGCACTCCCCGCAGGGCTCGCTATCGAGATGATCCACACATTCAGCCTCATTCACGACGATCTGCCGGCACTGGACAATGATGCGCTGAGAAGAGGCGTGCCCACCTGTCATGCCAAGTTCGGGGAGGCAACCGCCATACTTGCCGGAGACGCCCTGATATTTCAGGCTCTCTCAATCATCAGCTCATCCGATTATGCAGCAGATGTCGAGGTCGATATCCTGAGGGTCATCGCAGATGTCTGCGGTATCGACGGCCTGGTTCAGGGGGAATATCAGGATGTCATGGCAGAAGGGAAAAACCTCTCGTTAGAAGAAATTCAGGACATGTATACGAAAAAGACCTCCCGTCTCTTCGAACTCTGTATGTATTCGGGATCACGAATAGCGAGCAGCGATGAAGAGAAGATTCAATCCATGGTACGATACGGAACATATCTGGGACTCGCGTTCCAGGCAATCGATGACATCCTGGACATCACCTCCACCGACGAGGTCCTGGGCAAGACATCAGGGAAAGACCTGCTGCAGGACAAGGCAACGATCGTGAAGGCCCTTGGCATGGAAAAGGCCCGGGCCTGGGCTTACGGGATGACAAATTCTGCCGTTGAGTGTATAGCCGCCATTGATGACAAGCGATCGACGGCACTGGAAGAACTCGCATGGTGGATGGTACAGCGGGTAATGTGAGAATCATGAGTATCCTGCCCACAATCTCATCACCAAAAGATTTAAAATCTTTCTCGGTTAACGAACTGGAGATCCTCGCACAGGAAATACGGGAATACATTCTCGCCAACGTCTCTCAGACCGGAGGCCACCTTGCCTCCAGCCTCGGGACCGTGGAGCTCACACTGGCCATGCACTATGTATTCAATACACCGCATGACAAGATCCTCTGGGACGTCGGCCATCAGGGGTATGCCCACAAGATCATAACCGGCAGAAAAGAGAAGTTTTCCTCCCTGAGGCAGCGCGGCGGACTGAGCGCCTTCATCAATCCTTCCGAGAGCCCCTATGACGTCTTTGTATCCGGGCATTCCGGCAATGCCATTCCGGCTGCCAGCGGCATATGCGAGACCATGGCTCTGGCGGAATGTTCAAACAGGGTCATAGCAGTCATCGGCGACGGATCGCTCTCCAACGGCCTGACCTTTGAAGGGCTCAATTTCGTGGGAATGAAGAAGCAGAACCTCATCGTGGTTCTCAATGACAACAAGATGTTCATATCGAACAGAGTGGGTGCCATAGCCGATTATCTGAGCAGGATAATGACATCCAGGCGTGTGCGCGAGGTTCGTGAAGGAATCAAGGGAATACTCACGGGTCTCCCGCTGTTCGGGGACGCGATCTACAAGATTGCAAAGCATATCGAAGTGAACGTAAAAGGGGTCGTGACCGAAGGGCTGCTGTTCGAGGAGATGGGGTTCCGCTATGTAGGTCCTATCGACGGTCACAAGATAGATCATCTCATCGAGGGTTTTGAAAATATCTCTCAGATGCACGAACCGATCTTATTCCACGTGATCACCCAGAAGGGGCGCGGATATATTCCTGCCATGCGGGACCCGGAAAATTATCATGGCGTGGGAAAATTCGACCGGGAAAACGGCGACCTGAATTCAGATTCACACTCCCAGACCTATTCGGACGTCTTTGGGTCCACCCTTGTCAATCTTGCAAAGAAGGACCCCAGGATCGTAGCCATAAGCGCTGCAATGACCACGGGAACCGGACTGAAACACTTCTCCCATCGATTCCCCGACAGATTCTACGATGTGGGCATTGCCGAGGGTCATGCAGTCACGATGGCTGCCGGCATGGCACTGTACGGGCTCAAGCCGGTTGTGGCCATCTACTCGACCTTCCTCCAGAGAAGCTACGATGAAATCATTCACGATGTCGCCCTGCAGAATGCGCCGGTGATCTTCGCCATAGACCGTGCAGGACTGGTGGGCCCGGACGGACCAACCCATCACGGGGTATTCGACATTGCATACTTAAGAAGCGTACCGAATGTTACCATTATGATACCCAGAGACCAGCTCATGCTGAGCAAGATGTTCGAACATGCGCTCAAAATCCAGGGTCCGGTAGCCATACGATATCCGAGGGAAAAGACCGTGGCATCTCCGGTGAAGACATCCAGAATCAAAACAGGCAGGGCGGAGATCCTCCAAGAAGGCTCACGTGCTGCTGTTTTCTGTGCAGGACCGATGTGCTATACGGTTCTCGATGCCATAAGAGACATGGATGATATAGCTGTTGTCGATCTGATCTTTGCAAAACCCCTTGATGCCAAGACCGTCCTTGAAGTGGTGCGCTCGTGCAACGGACGGTTCCTGGTGGTTGAAGAAGGATGCATACAAGGTGGTATCGGCTCTGCAATCGTGGAAGCACTGGGGGAGTTGGATATCCCGCTCAAGTTCCAACTCTTAGGCGTGCCGGACAACTTTGTGGAACAGGGATCGCTCAGAGAGATCAGGCAGAGCATCGGTCTTGATAAGGAAGGGATAAGAAAAGCGATTCAAAAAATTGTATGAAGATCCGTCTGGACAAAATACTCGTTGACAGGGGGTATGTCGATACGAGATCCAAGGCGCTTGGAATGATCATGTCAGGCAGTGTCCTGGTAGACGGTAAGCCCGTGACCAAGGCGGGGACGGCCATTAACGCCGACGCCGACATAGTGCTGAAGGAACTCCCCCCCTATGTGAGCAGGGCCGGCGGCAAGCTGGCGGCAGCCCTCGACGCATTCGACATCGACCTCACCGGCATGGTGGCAGTTGATATCGGGGCATCCACCGGCGGTTTCACCGACGTGATGCTTCAGCGCGGTGCGGCCAGGGTGTATGCAGTCGATGTCGGGCATGGGCAGCTCCACTGGCGTCTTCGCAATGACGAACGGGTAGTCGCCCTCGAAGGGATAAATGCCCGCAATCTTGACCCGGACAGTATCCCTGAATTGTGCGATATCGCCACATTCGATGTATCATTCATATCCTTGAAACTCGTTGTTCCGCCGGTTCTGAAGGTTCTGAAACCGAACTCCTCTATTATTGCCCTGATCAAACCCCAGTTTGAAGCAGGCAGGCAGCACGTGAAAAAAGGGGGCATTATTCGGGACGAGCACGTTGCAGACGAGGTGATTGATGACATGGTGACATTTTTTACATCCCTGGGCCTCGAGGTATGTGGTACAATCCCCTCTCCGGTCAAAGGGGTTAAGGGCAATCAGGAGTACCTCCTGTACGCCCTGTTCAAAGGAGATGCATGAAGATAACCATAGCACGATATGCAGGTTTTTGCTTTGGCGTGAGGAGGGCTATCGATATCACCTTCAGGGTGAGGCAGGAAAATCCCAACAAACGCATCTACACCCTCGGCCAGATCATCCACAATCCGCAGGTCATCGAGGCACTCAAGCGCCGCGGCATAGGCATTATTCACGATATAAACGACAAGCGCCTGAAAGCAGGAGACATAGCCATTGTTCGTGCACATGGCATCTCCCCTCTCAAGAAACAGGCCCTTGAGGATCGCGGTGTTGAAGTTATAGACGCGGCGTGTCCCATGGTACTCAAGGTCCAATCCATCATCAAAAAGGTCGCAAAAGACGTCGACCTCGTGGTCATCGTGGGTGACAAGAATCACCCTGAAATGGACGTTCACTTGAGTGTTGCCGGTGATAAAGGTGTCCTGGTGGAGAATGTCGAGGATGCCCGTAAGATAGGCAGGGTAAAGAGGCTCGCCGTAGTTGCCCAGACCACCTTTGATGTCTCCATCTACAAGGATATTATCAACATACTGAAAGAGAAATCGGATATTCTCGATATCTCCGATACGATCTGCCGTTCAACCGTAGACCGGCAGAATGAGGTCAAGGATCTGGCAAAAGACCACGACACCTTTATCGTTATCGGCGGAGAAAATTCCGCAAACACCAAACGCCTTGCAGAGATTGCCGAAAAAGAGGACCGACAGGTGATCCGGGTCGAATCTCCCGATCAGCTGGGTGATATCACCATAAGCGATTCTGCAAAGGTGGCGGTCATTGCCGGAGCATCAACCCCCCACTGGGTCATCGAGGAATGTATCAATGCCCTCAAGGCCATGCACAGCCATTCGGGAATAGAAAGTTCCGTACTCAAGCTTCTTGCAGAAACCCCTCTGCTCCCCTCCCTCGGCAGTATGGGAGTGGCCATGGCTGCGTTAGTGTTCTGCTCACAGAAATACAACTGGGAAGTACTTCTCACCATCTTCTTTCTTGCCTTCTCCTCCACCGGACCCGCCCGCAGATCCAGGCAGTGGCCCCTCTGGGCCGTATCAACAGGTATTGCCGTCTCTCTAGGGCTCGTCTCCACAGGTCTCAGCGGCGGACTGCTCGTTATGGGCGTATCGCTCCTGCGCCCACTGATTGATGTGGGCGGGGTCAAGGATTATCTCAGAAGCATCTATGGTGCGGTCATATTTATCCTGATCTCTGTCATTTCGCCATTAAGCCTGGCAGGGGCGAGCATCGACCCCAATATCATGATGCTCATCGCATATGTTTCCACCCACTACCTCGGGGTTGAGATCCTGCTCGGGCTCAAGAATATGGAACGGGACGCCATCATCGGAAGGATGAGCCTTGCCAGGTATATGAATGAAGACAAATCCATCCTCATCCTCGAATATACCATTATGGGGCTGGCACTTGTGCTGTTCTTGAGCTTCCCGTTGAAGATTGCACCGGCACTTGCCTATGGACTCCTGCCGCCGTTGTTCTTCCTGGCAAAGGGGATTGATTTCTATAACGAGCAGGTGATCTTCGATAACCGCATGTTCACTATCTATATACAGGGGCTCTGGGCAATCGTTCCGGCCATGGGCGTGCTGTGGCTGTTCACCATGATGTAGCGTCCTTGTTTCCTTACAATTACCGAGATTTTCGGCAGCAGCAATATATTTATTGTTGGAGTATTGGAGTGCTGGAGTACTGGAACAGACAGAATCCAAGAGCCAGGATCAAATCAAAGAGGTGATTCTATTTGTAGGCCATGGTTGCGAATCTGCCGACGTGTCGGGCGTAGCCAGAGGCGAAGCATGAAGGCGAGGCAGGATTGATTTTTCCTCTCCTGAAGCTATTTATACTTGTAAGCTTACAAAAGGAGGGGTGTCATGGAAGAAAAACGCCTTGGCGATTATATCAACATCGCGATCGAAAGAGAAGAAGAGGCCTATGAATTCTACATGGATCTCTTTACCAAAATTGAGGATACTACGGCAAGAGATACCCTCAAGCTGCTGGCGGGTGAAGAAAAAAAACACAAGCAGTTTCTCGTCAGTTACCGGGACGGCGGCTATGGGGCGGATGCCCTGAGAATGAATGATCCCGTCGATTACAAGATCGCGGAGCACCTGGAGCAACCTGAAATCAAAAAGGATATGACCAGTGCGGATGTCTATCTCGTTGCCGCACATCGCGAACAGAATTCTTATAAGTTCTATTCCGAGCTTGCAGACCTCCACCCAGAAGGAGAACTCAAAGAGATCTTCAAGAAGATTGCAAGTGAAGAGCTCAAACACAAGGAAAAGGTCGAGTATCTGTATTCCAATGCTGCGTTTCCCCAGACCGATGGGGGATAATCCTTAAAAGGGGCCCAAGGATAATCCAGCATGGCTGCCGGATCCTGGATTTTCGCTTTTAAGAAGAAACCGTTCATCGATCCTTTTTAAGGGTAAGGCTTGAGTAATCCACCTCTATCTGATACGATACGTATAACTGCTATGGTGCACACTACCCCACTCCTTTTAATATTTCTCTTCGTCTTTGGCCTGAATGTCATTGTGCGGATGTTCCTCAACCAGTTGAACATATCCCATCTCAGGTCCTTCGGAGATAGGGTCCCCAAGAGCTTCACGGATCTGATCGATGAGAAGACTCTGACCAAGATGAGGGACTATACCGTTGCCACAAGCCGTGTGGGATCCATCGAACACCTCCTCGGGGATGCGGTTATCCTTGCGGTTGTTTTAAGCGGGTTCCTGCCCTGGCTGAACGGAAGGATCTCTGCGCTGGATCTGCATTTCGTCATTGCCGCTATCCTGTTCTTCTTCTCCTGTTCTCTGATTATGGGTGTAGTGGATATCCCCTTTGATCTCTACAGAAACTTTGTGATCGAAAAGAGGTTCTCGTTCAACACCCTGACCCTGAAACTCTGGATAACCGATCTTATGAAATCTCTTGTCATATCAGCTGTGGTGATGGGGATCTTCCTGGCCGTCTTTTTCAGCCTCGTCCATCATGCGCCCAGGTCCTGGTGGGTATGGGCGTGGGCCTTCTTCATCTTTTTCCAGCTCCTTATCATGTGGCTGTATCCGGTGGTGATCGCACCGCTGTTTAACAAATTCGAACCTATTGATGATGAGGAACTGAAGAACCGCATCCTCATGCTGGCGAACAAGACCGGCATTGACGTGAAAGGGCTCTATACGATGGATGCCGGAAAGAGGAGCAAGCATTCAAACGCATACTTCACCGGCATTGGAAAGGCCAAGCGCATCGTACTCTTCGATACCCTTGTGGAGGCCCATACCACTGATGAGATCTCTGCCGTACTGGCTCATGAACTCGGCCACTGGAAGAAGGGACACATAAAGAAACAGCTTGCCGCCTCCATGGTCCTTTCTCTGGGAGTGCTCTACCTGGCATACATCTTCGTATCGCATGACGTTCTCTACACCACGTTCGGTTTTGATGACATAACCACCTATGCAGGTATCTTCCTCCTGACCATCATAGCCAGGCCGTTCTCATTTTTCCTCACCCCTCTCGGGTGTATGATATCGCGGCATTTTGAACGGCAGGCAGATGATTATGCCTTGTCCCTCACAGGGGATGCCGTCTCTCTCGTGAATGCATTGAAACAGCTGGCAAAGCAAAACCTCGCAAATCTCCATCCCCACCCTGCATACGCATGGTTTTACTACTCTCACCCCCCGCTGATTGAACGCATCGAACGGCTGGAGCAGGCTTCCTGATGGAGTCTTACACAACAGCTGTGGGGTGGGCATATGGTTATGAGAGTGCACATTTAAAGGGGGTTCAAGGGAGCAGAGACATAAGATTCTCCAAGTGAAGAATTTTCCTTGAGTATCCGAAAAGGATACTTGACTCATCTAGAAGACAGATTATTTAACATCATACACCTTGTTTTTATGACGCATGTGTTCAGCAGGTATTGTATCATTTTTTAAGGCGAATTTTCATAAGGGGGTAGTGAATGAAAGATAAAGAAAAAAATTATTTCCAGGCCTTATATGACGTAGCACGGGTTATCAATGCATCGTTGGATATGACGGTGGTCCTGGAAGAGATTGTGAAGTCCGTGGTTGAGGCATTGAACGTCAAGGCCTCTTCCATACGTCTGCTCGACTCCAAGAAAAAGTCGCTTATTATGGGAGCAGCATTCGGCCTTTCCAAGGGATACATCCGGAAAGGACCGGTTCTGGTCAAAGAGAGCGGTCTTGACCAGAAGGCATTGAAGGGGAACCTCATATGGATCAAGAATGCCCAGACCGATCCGGATTTTCAGTACGGCGGCGGTGCACGGACAGAGGGTATAAAATCCGTCATTGTTGTTCCATTGAAGACGGAGAATAAGGTGATCGGGGTCCTCAGGGTCTACACCGACAAGATACGGGAATTCAACAATCAGGAAGTTCAGTTTTTGGAAGCCGTGGCGAACTTGAGCGCGCTCGCTCTGGAAAAGGCCCGTCTTCATACGGCCCTTAAGACAAACTATGATCTGCTCATAGCCCATAAATACCGCTTGGACGATAATTGAAGGAGGCATGCAATGGTCCGCCTAGGAATAAATGGCTTTGGCCGAATAGGCCGTCAGGTATTAAAGGCGATTCTCGAAAGATATCCGGAT
>DAISYU010000036.1:14941-28643 GCA_036825155.1 Thermodesulfobacteriota bacterium
CTCTATGGCGGGGCCAGCAAGGTCATTATCACCGCCCCGGCAAAACAGGAGGACATCACGGTGGTGATGGGGGTCAATCATAAACGGTATAATCCGAAAAAACACCACATCATCTCGAATGCATCGTGTACCACCAACTGCCTTGCGCCCCCTGCGCTTATCGTTCACAAGGCTTATGGTATCGAAAAGGGTCTGATGACTACGGTCCATGCATATACCAACGACCAGAGAATCCTCGATATGCCCCATAAAGATCTGAGGAGGGCCCGGGCTGCAGCAATGAACATTATCCCCACTTCTACCGGTGCAGCAAAGGCCGTGTCCCTGGTTATCCCCGAGCTGAAAGGTAAGGTGGACGGATATGCACTGCGTGTCCCCACGCCCACGGTATCAGTCGTGGACTTGGCCGTGCAACTGAAGAAAGAGACCACCACCGAGGACCTTAGAAATCGACTGATCCGTGCATCAAAGACCAGCCTCAAAGGGATCATGACATGCGAAGAAAAACCCCTTGTATCAACAGACTTTAGGGGAAATGATCACTCTTCCATCATCGATCTGGAATTCACCCAGGTCCTCCAGGGAAACATGGCAAAGATTGTTACCTGGTATGACAACGAATGGGGATATTCCTGCCGCATCGCTGACCTGGCACAGTATATCGCCGAAAAAGGGATCGAGAGTTAACCCTCAGGTCGCACCCGGTTCGTTTCAAGTGCTCAGGAAAAGGAGGGCAGGAAATCCCTGCCCTCCTTTTGTATCTGTCCAGCAAAAATATCATCGACGTTGCCGGTGCATCTCTTAGATCCGAACAGGTGGAAAATATTTTCTTCAGGGGATCTTGATAAGGATCTTCGAGATCTCTCTGCCGTGTCTGCCTCATCGATAGTGAGTGATAGAAGAATACACAAAATGATTCATGAGGAATGACCGGGCAATCATTTCCTATAATCCACCAGAAACCAACAAGCTTCCTCTTTAAGCTCCATCCCGTTTTGGCTTGACTGATTCAGAAGGCTTCCATATAGTGCAAGCGCATTTTAATAGGGGAAGATATATGCCGAAAAGAGATGACATTCACAAGGTTATGATTATCGGCTCTGGGCCGATCGTTATTGGGCAGGCATGCGAGTTCGACTATTCAGGGACTCAGGCATGCAAGGCGCTGAAAGAGCTGGGTTATGAGATCGTCCTGGTCAACTCGAATCCTGCGACTATCATGACTGATCCGGAGATAGCAGACATCACCTATATCGAGCCGCTCAATGCCGACAGTCTCACCGCAATCATTGAAAAGGAACGTCCTGATGCCCTTCTCCCGAATCTCGGCGGACAGTCGGGATTGAATCTCTCCTCGGAACTTTCCCGCAAAGGCGTTCTGGAAAAATTCGGTGTCAAGATCATCGGCGTGAACGTGGATGCCATTGACCGGGGAGAAGACCGGATCGCATTCAAAGATACCATGAACCGCCTCGGCATCGAGATGCCTAAGAGCGAACCTGCCTATAGTGTGGAAGAGGCGGAACAAATCGCCGCGGATCTCGGATATCCCGTGGTGATCCGCCCTGCATACACCATGGGCGGCACAGGCGGCGGGCTCGTATACAATGTCGAGGAACTGGGGATCATCGTGAGCAGGGGACTTTCCGCCAGTCTCATCGGACAGGTCCTCGTTGAGGAATCCGTACTGGGATGGGAAGAGCTCGAACTTGAGGTCGTCAGGGACGCGAATAACAACATGATCACCGTCTGCTTTATCGAAAACGTCGATCCCATGGGGGTGCATACCGGCGATTCATACTGTACCGCACCCATGCTCACCATCAGTAAAGAGCTGCAGGAGCGGCTGCAGAAATATTCATACGCTATCGTCGAGGCAATCGAGGTCATCGGCGGGACAAATGTTCAGTTCGCCCATGATCCGAAAACAGGGAGGGTCGTCGTTATCGAGATCAATCCCAGGACGTCTCGATCTTCTGCCCTTGCGTCAAAGGCAACCGGATTCCCCATCGCCCTGATTTCATCAAAACTCGCCGCCGGCATGACCATGGACGAGATCCCCTACTGGAAAGAAGGCACCCTCGATCGGTACGAACCGTCGGGAGATTATGTGGTGGTGAAGTTTGCCCGCTGGGCATTCGAAAAGTTCAAGGGTGTCCAGGATAAACTCGGCACCCAGATGCGCGCAGTAGGCGAGGTCATGAGTATAGGCAAGACCTATAAAGAGGCCCTGCAAAAGGCGATACGGTCCCTTGAGACAGGGCGTTACGGTCTGGGTTTTGCCAAAGATTTCAATAACAAAGACTTAAAATCTCTTCTCGACCTTCTGGGAGAGCCTTCGAGCGAACGGCAGTTTATCATGTACGAGGCACTGCGAAAAGGGGCCTCCATAGAGGACCTGGTTCGCAAGACCAACATCAAGGCATGGTTTATCGAGCAGATGAAAGAGCTCGTGGATCTGGAGGAGCAGATCATCTCCTATAAAGGCAAGACCCTGCCGGAAGAACTCCTTGTCCAGGCGAAAGAAGACGGATTCGCCGACCGGTATCTTGCACAGCTCCTCGGTGTCAGGGAGGTTGACATCAGAAAGAGGCGCACCGAGCTCCAGAAGGTCCATGCATGGGACAGTGTGCCGGTCAGCGGCGTAGAAAATGCGGAATACTACTATTCGACATACAATGCAGCCGACACGGTCACCATAAGCAACAACCCCAAGATTATGGTCCTGGGAGGCGGACCCAACCGGATCGGCCAGGGCATCGAGTTCGACTATTGCTGCGTGCACGCAGCTTTTGCCATCAAGGCTATGGGGTACGAGTCCATCATGGTGAACTGCAACCCGGAGACAGTCTCCACCGACTACGACACGTCAAACAAGCTCTACTTCGAACCGCTCACCGTTGAAGAGGTGCTGAGCATCTACCACAAAGAGCAGCCCATCGGGGTAATCGTGCAGTTCGGGGGACAGACCCCGCTTAATATAGCGAATGAACTGGAACGTGCAGGTGTCAAAGTTCTCGGTACATCACCTGCAGCCATAGACCTTGCTGAAGACCGGGAAAATTTTGACAAGATGATGAGAAAGCTGGGTATCCCCATGCCCGAATCCGGCATGGCAAGCACCCTTGAGCAGGCACTTTCCATTGCAGAAAAGATCGGATATCCTCTGATTGTCAGGCCTTCATACGTGCTGGGTGGACGCGGCATGGAGGTGGTCCATGACGAGGAAATGCTCCGGGAATATGTCCGTGCAGCAGTCGGCGTAACCCCAGAGCGGCCCATTCTTATTGATAAATTCCTGGAAGACGCCATTGAAGCTGAGGCTGACGCGATATCCGACGGAAGCGATGCCTTTGTGCCCGCTGTGATGGAACACATCGAGCGCGCCGGCATTCATTCGGGAGACTCCGCATGTGTGATCCCCCCCATCAGCATCCCGTCAAAACACCTCGATACCATATACGAATACACGAGAAAGATTGCCATTGAGCTTGGTGTGGTGGGACTCATGAATATCCAGTATGCCATAGCGAATGATACGGTCTACGTGCTGGAGGCGAACCCCAGGGCATCGAGAACCGTACCTCTTGTCTCCAAGGTCTGCAACATCCCTATGGCCCACCTTGCCACCCAGATCATGCTGGGAAAAACACTCAAGGATTTCGATCTGACACCTCGGATGATCCCGCATTTCGGGGTAAAAGAGGCGGTGTTCCCGTTCAACATGTTCCCCGAGGTCGATCCCCTGCTCGGACCGGAAATGCGCTCTACCGGTGAGGTTCTCGGCATGGCAAAATCCTTCGGACTGGCATTCTACAAGGCCTCGGAAGCCGGTGCCCAGATTTTGCCCAAAGAGGGCACTGTACTGATTACCGTATCACAGCGGGAACGCCCCGCAGTACTCGAGGTAGCCCGTCTGTTCGACGACCTTGGATTCAAGATCAAGGCAACCAGAAGGACCCATCAGTTTTTAAACGACAACGGCATTGCCTCAGAGATGGTCCTCAAGCTTCATGAAGGAAGACCCAATATCGTCGACGGGGTAAAAAACAACGAGTACAATCTCATCATCAATACCCCAAGCGGCAAACTCAGCGAACATGACGACTCATATATCAGGAAGGCGGCAATCAAATACAAGGTCCCCTATATCACGACGCTTTCTGCCGGTATTGCAGCAGCACGGGGCATTGATGCATTCAGAAAAGGGAAAGATACCCTCAAATCGCTTCAGCAGTACCACGAGGACATAAAGTAGATTTTAATAAAATTATATATTGATTGATTGAAAAACATCTTGTATAAAAGATATGTCTCCTGTGCAGGTCTTTGGTTCGAAAAGGGGGCTTAAAGAGGTGTTATATTGATGTGTATTTGCTTTGACCGGCTTGTTACAGGGCAAAACCGAAGTTATTTTTTTGATATAGTGCACAGGGGACACTCCTTTTATAACCACCTGAGCTAATTATCGATTTTGCCTGTTTCTGTTCCTTTTTATGCTCGGCGATACATTTTATGACTGATTTACTCCTTCATAAAGAATGTCCATTTTCGGTTTTCAGCCTCGGCATCGAGAGTACATAATTGTTTCGACTTCACATCACTGCGAGGTGACTCACCACGTGCCGCAATTGCACACTATTTGTACCATCTGATTTGGAACAATAAAAAGGCAGCCAAGGGATTTACCCTGACTGCCTTTTATACTTGCTTTTAAATTGGTAGCGGGGGGAGGATTCGAACCTCCGACCTTTGGGTTATGAGCCCAACGAGCTACCGGACTGCTCCACCCCGCGTCATGTGAGCTTTCTATAACCTATAGAATTGTTTGTCAAGCTAAGATTTACCAAGATTCGTGCAGGAAAACCAAACAATATCAGAGAGATAACACTTGAAAATCAATCTCAGAGCCGCCTGAGGGCCCTTTACTGACGGGCTTCCAGGGGTTTTTCTGCATATTGTGAGAATACCATGGGCATGGCATGCCCAAAAAAAAGGCAAAAAAAAGCAGGCCAGATATTGACCTGCAAACATATGAGGAGGTTCTACGGGGAATGAATCTTGAAGAACCTACTAGTTCCTATCGTCATCTCAGTGAATTACTTAAGCTTGTTTTTCAGATTTTTAATAAATTTTTCTGCTCAAAGATTTATGCTATAGAGAATATTATGGAAAAGCAGTTCCATCCGCTTGCATACAGATTGCGGCCGGCACGTATCGATGAACTCATCGGCCAGAGGGAAGCCAGGGGATTTGTGGAGAATTTCCTGGATGGAAAGACAAGGTCCGTCATGCTCTGGGGCCCCCCGGGAACGGGAAAATCCAGCGTAGCCCACATCATCGAGCAGCATTATCCCGAGTCGTATTACGCCATAAGTGCAGTAACCAGCGGTATACAGGAAATCCGGAAGGTTACCCGTGCCAGCGAAACCGCCGATGTCCCCCCCATCGTGTTCATTGACGAGGTCCACCGATTCAACAGGGTTCAGCAGGATGCCCTGCTCCCTTTCGTTGAAAATGGTTCCATCATTCTGATTGGTGCTACTACGGAAAATCCCTCATTTTCCGTTACCTCGCCATTGCTGTCCAGGCTCCAGGTCATTGTTTTCAATCCGCTAGGCCCCGGGGAGATTCAGGAGATACTCCTGAAAGCCCTCGCCCATGATCCTCAAGTACTCGCCCTGGGAAGGACTCTCAGCGATGAGTGCATCAAAGCAATATCTCAGTCGGCTGACGGAGACGCGCGTGCTGCGTTGAACCTGCTGGAGCTCGCAATAACCACCATCGAGAAGAAAACCATCGATCTTTCAGACCTCCAGGACATGCTCGAGCGCCCCCTGTACCACGACAAGTCAGGAGAAAATCACTACGACCTCATCTCAGCATTCCACAAGAGTGTGCGTGCCGGTGATGCTGACGCCGGCGTATACTGGCTCGGCAGGATGCTCGAAGCAGGAGAGGACCGGATCTATATCCTGCGCAGGATGATACGGATCGCGTCGGAGGATATCGGAATGGCGGACCCGAACGCCCTGCGTGTGGTGATAAGCGCAAAGGAGGCCTTTACCACACTTGGGTCTCCAGAGGGAGAACTCGCCCTGTATCAGGCTGCGGTGTATCTGTGCTGCGCTCCGAAGAGCAATGCGCTCTACCTCATGGAGAAACGGGTGAAGGAACTGATACGAAAGACCGGAACCCCTGCTGTGCCGATGTATCTGCGTAATGCACCGACAAAACTTATGCGGGACCTGGGGTACGGCAAGGGTTACATCTATGCTCACGACGATCCCGAAGGAGCCCTGACCCTCAACTATCTCCCGGAAACCATGACTAATGTAAAATTGTACTTCCCGAAAGATGCGGGATTTGAGAAAAGGATTAAGGAGATCATACATGCTCGAAGAACAGCTGCGAAAAATAGGTCAAGACCATATCGCAAGACTTCTTGAACGCGCAGCGGATTTTCTGTCTCCTGAGATGTTACGCAAGGATCTTGATGGGGTGGATTTCTCCCTCGTCTCGGATCTCATCAAGGGAAACCGTCTCTACGAGGAACCGCCGCAGAAGGTGGTGGAACCCGCAGAAGTTGTCCCGGCATCGTATGCTGCAACCAAGGAAGCTCAGGCACACCGAGGTCATGGAGAAGAGCTGTTGCGCCGGGGCAGGGTTGCCGTCCTGATCGTTGCAGGAGGTCAGGGCTCCCGTCTCGGAATCGATGCACCAAAGGGGGTGGTGCCGGTTACCCCGGTCTGTGCAAAGAGTCTGTTTTGCCTGCATGCACAAAAGGTGCTTGCCCTTAAAAGGAAATACGGCTCAGCCATCCCGGTCTTTATCATGACGTCCCGCGCCAATGATGCCCAGACCAGACAATTCTTTGCTGATAACAGCTACTTCGGTCTAAGCCGCGATGATGTATATTTCTTTGTGCAGGGCATGCTGCCGTCCATCACGCCGCAGGGAAAGTTTATCCTTTCGCGCCAGGGCGGACTGTTCATGAATCCGGACGGACACGGCGGCACATTCACCGCATTGAAAAAAAACGGCTGCCTGGATATCATGAAAACACGGGGGATTGAAGAGCTCTTCTATTTCCAGGTGGACAATCCACTCGTACAGATATGCGACCCGCTCTTCATCGGGCTGCACAACGCAGGCGGAGCCCAGATGTCGTCAAAGGTTGTGAGAAAACGCAGCTATGAAGAAAAGGTCGGGGTAATAGCCCGGGTGGACGGAAGGACACGGGTGATCGAGTACAGTGATATGACCGACGAGATGCGCTATGCAACGAATGAACTGGAGGAGATGCTCTACTGGGCGGGCTCCATCGCCATCCATATGATCAGACGCGAGTTTGCGGAGGTCCTCACCTCGAGAGGGCTGCACCTGCCCTACCATAGGGCGAACAAGGTCATTCAGACCCTGGATGAAGACGGAAATCCCATAGAGGAACAGGGTATAAAATTCGAAACATTCATTTTTGATGCGCTGCCCCGTGCAGACAAATCCATCACGCTGGAGGTGCTCAGGGACGAGGAGTTTGCCCCGGTAAAGAACAAGTCCGGCGAAGATTCCCTGGAAAGCTCCATCCTCATGCAGAGCGACCTCTACCGGTCATGGCTCAGGGACTGTGGCATTCAGGTGAAAGACAACATCCTCATCGAGATCAGCCCATTATTCGCCCTGAACAAGGAAGACCTCAAGGCACGCCTATCGGAGATACCCGCTCGCATCGAATCGGATATCTGCCTCAAGGGGGACCATGAATAAGAAGAACCCGGATATGAAACGTCATACCGTCACCATCAAGGAAACGAGCTGGGAGATCATTATCTGGATGGGGAGCATCGTCGTCCTCGTCTTTGTCGTGCTCTTTGCCCTCTACTCGTACCGGAGCGTGGAGCGGGAGATGGCAAGGCAGTTCAACCGTGAACAGGGACTGCTGGCACAGCAGACAGCCATGGGCATCGAGCAGTACATGAACGATATCACGAATGTCCTGAACCTCACTGCACGGATTGATCGTGTAGCTCAAGGTGATCCCGCCTCGATAAACGTCGCATTGATGAACGCATACAGTTCTTTGAAGAACAAGGTCTCTTTCGTGTTCTGGGAGAACGCGCAGGGCATAATGAGCTACCACTATCCGGAAAATATCTTACCTGGTCTCGAAGGAAAAGACTACAGTTTCAGGACCTACTTCAGGGTTGCAAAGGAACTGGGGGTCCCTTTTGTCTCCGACATCATCATGGTGGGAGGAGAACAGTACCAGGATATCCCCGACCGGTTCGAGACGTTTGTCATAACCTTTCCGCTCAAAAGCCGCGACGGCCGGTTTCATGGCGTCATCGGATGCGCTATAGACCTCACAAACATTACCGCGCACTATGTAGTACCCATCCGGCCGTCGGATTCGGGCTATGCATGGCTGATAGACGAGACCGGAATGATCCTGTATCATCCAAACCCGAAATGGCTCGGCCTCAACCTCTACGACGTCGTCCTGGATATGCAGAAGAAAGGATACAACATAACAGGGATCGAGGATATCAGACATGGAATGGAACTCAAGAATGACGGCATGTACGAGTTTTCATTCCCGCACTACCCGAACCCCCAACCCATAAAGAAACTGCTGGCCTTCTCTTCGGTCCATTTTCTCAACAGAAGATGGATCACCGCAGCCACGTCGCCCTACAGCGAGGTTATCTATCTCATGTCAGACACCTTCAGAAACACGCTGGTTCTGGGGTCGGTGAGTATCGGCTTCGTCTTTATTGCGACCCTGGTACTGCTGCGGGTAAACAGGGCCAGGGCGACCGCATCAGAGAGAAACAAATGGGCGGACAGGGTGCTGATTGCTCATAAACGGCTCGAAACCATATTTAACGGCGTACCGCACTACCTTACCATGATCGATTCCGCCTTCATTATAACCGACGTGAATCAGCGCCTGTGTGATCTCTATGAAAAGAAACGCTCGGAGGTTATAGACAAACACTGCACAGTCGACTTTCCTGAAGATGAACGCATCTGTCACCTGGACATTGTGGAACAGTGTTTCAAGACACGCACGATCATAACCCAGAGAGACAAGAGGATGGAGATACATGGCAAGCCCTATTTCTTCGATATCAGCGCCATACCACTGTACGGCTCAAACGGGGAAGTGGACTATGTCGTTCAATATGCTGTCGACATTACCGACAAAAAGGCCTTGACCGAAAAGCTCATCCAGGCGGAAAAGCTTGCCGCGGTGGGACAGATGTCCGCCCATGTGGCACACGAGATCCGCAATCCGCTTACTTCGGTACTGCTCCATTCAGAGCTCTTGGAAGACGAACTGAAGGAAAACGAGGGTAACACCGAAGCTGCCGAACTGCTGCACATTATCCAGAGGGAGATCGACCGCCTCACCCAGATAACCGACGAGTATCTCTCATATGCCAGGCTGCCGCACCCGAAAAAACAATTGGTAAATCCCGAGGTGGAAATCTCGTCCGTGATATCCATGCTGGATCCCGAGCTCAAGAGGAGAAACATCGAGTCTTCCATCAAGTGCCCTGATAAATTACCCAATATCATGATCGACCGTGGACAATTCAGGCAGCTTTTGATAAATCTGATTAAAAATGCTGAGGATGCAATGCCCTCAGGTGGCTCTCTCGAGATCTCTCTCATGGAAATTAAGGATAATTTCCTGTTGCTGGTAAAGGATACCGGGTATGGCATTCCCCAGGAGATCGCCCGACGGATATTTGACCCTTACTTCACCACGAAGGACAACGGTACCGGTCTCGGGCTTGCCCTGGTTCAATACATTGCAAACGCGCATGACGGATGGGTAGATGTGGAAAGCCAGAAAGGAACGGGATCAACCTTTATCTTTTCCATACCCTTTCATAACTCGAACAATTGAAGGAAGTGGAGTGTAGGATCATGAGATCAATCTTCTGTATTGTATGTAGCATGCTGGTCTTTCCGTGTATTCTGCCCGCGGAAAGTCTCCAGATTGAAGTCCCGCCCGGACTGAAAGAGGTGTATCTCCTCTCGCCGGGGACTTCCGCGGTTCTGGAGCACCTGCAAGGTCAGTTCAATGATTCCTTAGATCAGCTGAGCACGAAGTATCAGATCGATCTTCTCAAGGAGCAGGAGGACAAGGCTGCGGCGCTTGCGAGAGAAAAAGAGCAGGCCTATGCGAACAAATTCGAATCGCTCAAGCAGCAGTACCTGAGTTCAATATCGCTGTCCATCATTTCGTCCGAGGCAGAGATCTTTCCGGCATCTTCCGCCCTGGGAGAGGTATCATTCTTCTATACCATCAAGAACAACTCGGACCGCATTATATCCGATATCACCTACAGGCCGAAGATCGGCGGCATAACTCTGCCCACCACATCTGCCCTTATACTGGACCTCATTCATCCGGTAACGTTAAAATCAGGGCTTGGACCGAATGAGACCCTGTCCAATAAAGGGCATGAGCCCGAACATTTTTCCTTCTTCATCGGCGAACTCTCCCGAGAGGAGCTCAAGAAGATAAGCTCGGAGATGAAAAAAGACTTTACCGTAGATATCGTGGACATGCATTTTTCTCAGAAGAAGGGGTATAAAGGGCAAACCAATGTGGTGGGATTCAAGGACGCATTCAGCGATCAATTGCAGCTCATGCAGATCTCCATCGAGAGGGCCAGGGCCGATGCACAGTCTAAGAAGGCATCCTACAACCAGTCCTTTAAAGGATTCAGCAATGATAAAGATGCAGAAGCGGCGCGTTACAGTGAAACCCTGAACGACCTGAAGAAGACCGCTATCCGTTCCCGGATGCGTGTTGACGAGAAAAACCGGTGCACCTTTGAAAACATACCTGCCGGGACCTACATTGTCTATGCCCCCAATGCACAGGGCAAGACTGTCTTTGAGCACGTCACAATTAGTGGAAGCAGAAACAAGCTCACATTGAATGAAATGATAAAGGACCCGTTTGTGCCATGAACAAAAAGATACTCGTTGTCGATGATGAGATCGGCATCCGCCAATCTCTTCAAAAGATTCTGGAAAAGGAGGGCTTCTCCGTCGTTACCGCATCCAACGGGGAGGAGGCATTCAAGGTTATCCGCCAGGGTGAGATCGATCTGCTCATTACCGATATCAGGATGGCGGGCATGGACGGTGTTGAGCTCCTCAAGGTATCAAAATCCGTGTCCCCGTATACCGAGGTCATCATGATCACCGGGTTTGCCTCGGTGGATACTGCCGTTGATTCCATGAAACAGGGGGCATACGATTATATTACCAAGCCGTTCAAGAAGGCGGACATTTTAAAGTCGGTCCACAAGGCCATTGAAAAGCAGATCCTGACCATGGACAACATCAAGATGAAAGAGCGCATCGAGGCCATGGAATCAGGCCCGCTCATAGAGACGGCAAGCCCCAACATGAAAAATATTGTGGATCTTGTACACCAGGTGGCTTCGAGTCAGGCAACGGTTCTGATCCTCGGGGAGTCCGGTACAGGCAAAGAGGTGATCGCCGACATGATCCATCAACTATCCCCGAGAAGATCCAAACCCATGGTCAAGGTGAATTGTGCCGCCATCCCAGAGACGCTCATCGAGAGTGAGCTCTTCGGTTATGAAAAGGGTGCGTTCACCGGAGCTGCTGCGAGGAAAGAGGGTCGATTCGAGGCGGCTGACAAGGGCAGTATCTTTCTCGATGAGATCGGGGAAGTCCCTGCCGCCGTTCAGGTGAAGCTCCTGCGGATCCTTCAGCAGGGAACCTTTGAACGGCTCGGGAGCAACAAGACCCTGTCCACGGACACGAGGATCATTGCCGCCACCAATAAAAATCTTGCCGCCATGGTAAAAGAGGGGCTCTTCCGGGAGGACCTCTTCTGGAGGCTCAACGTCATCTCCATCGAACTGCCCCGGCTCAAGGACCGGAGGGAAGACATTCCAAACCTCGTCCAGCATTTCATCAACCGCTTTTCAAAAAAGAACGGCAAGGCGATTGTGGGTATTGAGTCCAAGGCCATGGAGACGCTGCTCAACTACGAGTGGCCCGGCAATGTCAGAGAACTGGAAAACGTCGTGGAACGGTGCGTTGTCCTGGACAGAGATGCCATCATCGGATCGGATGATCTTCCCAGGGAACTCACCGCTACCGCCATCAATTCCATGGAATCTGTCACCATCCCCCTGGGCACCCCCCTGGAAGAGGTGGAGCGAATCCTCATGGAAGAGACCCTGAAGCATACAAAGGGGGATAAGGGTCTTGCATCAAAACTGCTTGGTATCTCCACCCGGACCCTGTACCGGAAGATGGACAAAAAAGAGGAGTAGCCTGTCTCTCCAGGAATTCTCATTCCTGGATCACAACTGGTACGGCGCTGTCATCGTTCGTTCCGTCACCGAGCTGGCCGAAGCTGTTGCTCCCCCATGACCACAGCGAACCTTCAGACTTGAGTCCAAGGCTGAATGATCCGCCGGCACTCACATCTGCCCAGTCTGTATCGTCATTCACCTTCACCGGAACATTGCTGGTGACAGCAGTGCCGTCCCCAAGCTGACCTGAACCGTTACTCCCCCACGCCCACAGTGTGCCGTCTAACGTAATGGCGAGGCTATGGCTTCCACCAGCGCTGATCTTGGCCCAATCGGTATTATCGTCCACCTGAAGAGGGGAATCACTGTCTATAAACGTGCCGTCTCCAAGCTGACCGGAGCTGTTGCTCCCCCATGCCCATAGCGTCCCGTCATTTTTGAGCGCAAGGCTGTGGGACCCTCCGGCACTGATACCAGCCCAGTCCGCTCTGCTACCCACCTGAACCGGAGAACTCCTGTCTATCAAAGTGCCGTCACCAAGCTGGCCTGAACTGTTCAATCCCCAGGCCCACAAAGTCCCGTCTTCCTTGAGCGCAAGGCTGTGAGCTCCGCCGGCACTGACGGCAATCCAGTCTGTATCCGAGCCGATCCGTATGAAGAGCGTCCTGTTCTCAAGTGTACCGTCCCCAATCTGGCCGGTGTTGTTATTCCCGCATGCCCACAGTGTCCCATTATTCTTGATTGCGAGGCTGTGATAGCTGCCGGCACTGATGTCGGTCCAATCCGTTTCGAGATTCATCTGCACAGGGACAGTACTGTCCTTGTGGGAACCGAGCCCGAGCTGTCCGTACAGATTAAACCCCCATGACCACAGGTTGCCTGTTACCTTGAGCGCAAGACTGTGAGCTCCGCCGGCGCTGATGTCCGTCCAGGCATTATCGCTGCCCACTTGCTCCGGGGCATTTCTGTCACTCCAGACACCAAGCCCGAGCTGGGCCTGATCGTTCCTCCCCCACGCCCACAGCGTTCCATCGGTCTTGAGCGCCAGAGCATGCCGGGTACCGGCACTGAGGGCTTCCCACACGATGACCTCTTCGGCGATAACAACATCATCGTCGTCATCGTCTTCGAACCATTCTTCGTAGTATGAACATCCCGATGCGATGACTAGGAAGAGGACCGCCAGGAAACCATGTAACAGAACTTTCATTTACTTCCCCCCATACGTATTGAACATTGCACCATCATAATAATCCCGCACAAGACGGATAATACATAAAAGATATGCAATATGTATGCAAAGATAAAGGTATTGAAAATACACCGGATATAAAATCCGCCTTGAGCATGTTTTGTGAAAATTAGCAAACTTTTTCCAACAG
>DAISYU010000037.1:0-28470 GCA_036825155.1 Thermodesulfobacteriota bacterium
GGTATCTTGGGCGCCTGTGCTGCAAACAGGGGGTTAACGGTTGATGAGCGCTTCTGGGAAGACAAGGGGGCGAAAGTGGGGATTGTGCTTGCCTCTCTCCCGGATCCGGACGTAACGATAAAGACATGGTCTACGACCATGAGCAAGAGGGATCAGACCCATACCATGTCCCGCAGGTACCAGCAGGATTTTGACAAGGAGCCTGCGATCCTGAAAGATCAGCGTGAACTCTGGCACTATCTGAATTCTCATGAGGTGGCAGGATTGTTTTCAGCTACGGATATCATGGCAGCCCGGCTCGAAGCACACGGGTATCACCCAGTCAGGATCGAAGGGCAGGTCGATCTGGAACAGCTGAGAGATTATACACCGGAAACTTCCGGCTATGCAGACAAGGATTATAGGGATATCCCAGGTGTGCGGGGGCTCGATCTTCTCATAATCCTGAACGTAAAAAAGTATGGGTCATACTGTTACTATGTGGACAGCCTCAATATATATACGGATGTGATTGTAGAGCTTGCAGGCGAGATGGTTGACCTCAGAACAAACAGACTCATGTGGCGATCGCCATTCATGCCTGGCAGGTTGAAGAGGACAGTTTCGTGTATGTGTGAAGATGCCGGCACCTATCCGCAGATCCTTGAAGAGCTTGGCGGTGCACTGGATGAATCAGCTGCCCGCATTGCCGACGACTTCTTTTCCAGTGCGCCCAAGTGAGGTGCTGCAAGCTCTTTTACATCTCCATGGGGTAATGTTTTTAAGCATCGGGCACAGGGGTATTTGAAGCCAGCATAACATATCAGACAAACCTCGTTCTTGATTTTCTGCTGCTGCTCGTATTATCTCTTGGTATTATGGAAGAGATACTATTGAGCAACGGGGTAACGGTTCTGGTGGAGGACAAGACAGCTGTCCTGACCGGTGATTTGTACATGGTGCACTTCGAGTTCACCATGATGGTGGATCTTGACGAGGGTGATTTAGAACTCAGGCGCTACTGCACAGGAGACAAGCTGAAGTCCACAAGTGTGTTCAAGAAGCCTGCCGTTCATGAGCGAGATCTGGAAGAGGTGCGCTCGTCCATGAGGGATTCTTTCCTCGCAACGAATTTGCCCTACCTGGAACATCCCGAATTCGTCAGCCGATTCAAGGCAAAGATGCTGAAGGATTTCCAGGATGAGGAGGAGAAGGAACGCCGCGCGAATGGGTAATCTCACCCCCATGATGCAGCAGTACCTGGATATCAAGAAAGACTATCCGGACACCATCCTGTTCTACCGAATGGGCGATTTCTATGAGATGTTCTATGAGGATGCCTACCGGGCGTCCAGGATTCTCGGGATTGCTCTGACGACAAGGGACAAGGGCAAGGAGAATCCGGTCCCCATGTGCGGGGTACCCTACCACGCTGCCAGCGGGTACATATCGCGTCTCATACGACTTGGCAACAAGGTGGCGGTCTGTGAGCAGGGGGAGTTGAAGGCAGGCTCAAAGGGCCTGGTGCCCCGCGAGGTGGTCCGTGTCATCACACCCGGCCTCATTGTGGAGGACGACCACCTCACCAGTGAAAAGGCGAACTACCTTATGGCGGCCTGCACCGACGGCAGGAAAGATCTCTACGGCATCGCGTTCATCGATATCTCCACAGGCGACTTCCGGGTGACCGAGGTGACCTCTCGGCAGGATTTCGAAAACGAGGTGCACAGGATATCGCCGAGCGAGATCATTGCCTCCAGTGCCATTGAAATCCCGGACGGATTCTATGTGACAAGGCGTGATATCCCCATGGAAAAGGACAAGGCGAGGGATCTGATCACAAGCCACTTCAAGACGCTGGGCATAGAAGGCCTCGGACTCAAGGGTCATGAGCTTGCGCTGACGGCATCAGGCATGGTGCTCGATTATGTCGGCACTACCCAGAAGAAGATGCTTTCCCATATCATATCCCTGCGGTTTTATAATCCCGGCAGGTATATGATCCTCGGGGCGAATGCGAAGCGCAACCTTGAACTTTTTGAGTCCATCTCCGGTGATGATTCAAACACACTGTTTCGCATGATGAACCAGACCAGCACACCCATGGGTGCACGGACACTCGCGGACTGGATCGCATTCCCTCTGATGGATGCCGTCGAGATAGAGAGCAGGCTGGATGCTGTCGAGGAGCTTACCCGTCAACGAAGCGTAATGGAGGGCTTGCGGGACCTTCTGGACAAGATTCCTGATCTTGAACGCATCGTGGGGAGGATCTCAACCGGTTCGGCATCACCGAGGGATATTGTCTCTCTGGCAGACGGCCTCGATCATGTTCCGGCAATGAAAGAACTTCTCGCTCAGTGCGGGTCTGCACTCATCAAAAAACGTGCCGAAGGGTTGAATCCCTTAGACGAGGTGAGGACGAGGATCCACACGACCATTGTGCCGGAACCTCCTAACAAGCTCAGTGACGGCGGGGTGATCGCCTCGCATGTAGATGCAGAGCTGGACGAGCTCAGGCTGCTTAAAAAGGATTCACGGCAATGGATAGCCTCTCTGGAAAGCCAGGAGCGGCAGGCAACGGGCATAAATACGCTGAAGATCGGATACAACAAGGTATTCGGCTACTATATCGAGATCACCAAGGCCAATGCCGAAAAGGCGCCGGAACACTATATACGCAAACAGACACTGGTCAATGCGGAACGGTTCATTACCCCGGAACTCAAAGAATACGAAGCAAAGCTTTTAGGCGCCCAGGATGCCATTTCTGCAATAGAGTTGAGGATATTCAATGCGGTGCGGCAGTTCCTTCTGGGATTTATCCCCGATCTCAAGGACACGATTCTTGCCGTCTCCGGTCTTGATGTCATCGCATCCCTGGCATGGACTGCCCTGGCGAACGGCTACAAGAGACCCGAGATAACGACAGACAGGGGTATCAGCATACGTTCCGGGCGGCATCCGGTTGTGGAAAAGGTGCTCAAGACCGGCGAGTTTGTGCCGAACACCTGCATGTTTGACGGCAGGCATGATACGGTTCACATCATCACCGGCCCCAACATGGCAGGCAAGTCAACATTCATGAGGCAGATCGCCCTGATTGCCATCATGGCGCAGATGGGCTCTTTTGTTCCTGCCCAGCAGACAGCCATCGGCATCGTCGACAGGATATTCACCAGGGTGGGCGCCCTGGATAACCTCTCTGCCGGGCAGAGTACTTTCCTGGTGGAGATGAGCGAGACCGCCGAGATCCTGAACAATGCTACTCAGAACAGCCTCGTGATCCTGGATGAGATCGGGAGGGGGACATCCACCTATGATGGCATGTCCCTGGCGTGGGCGGTTGCCGAATACCTGGATGACAGGAACATCAGGACATTCTTTGCCACGCATTACCATGAACTGGCAGACCTTGCCCGCAGGCACAAGGGGATCAAGAACTTCCATATGGCCGTGGAAGAAAGCGGACATGACGTGGTCTTCCTGCGGGAGGTGAAGAGGGGTGCCATCGGCAGAAGCTACGGTATCTATGTTGCACGTCTTGCAGGTATCCCCGATGATGTGGTGGACAATGCACGCCTTATTCTTGCCAATATCGGCAAAAAGGCAAAACAGGTCCCGACGATTTATCACGAAGCCCCGGTGCAGGGTTCTCTCTTTGAGGACAACCATTCCGAGATCATGAAAGAAATCCTCGATACGGATCTCGAGAAACTCTCTCCTATCGATGCCCTCAATCTTCTCTATACACTCAAGAAAAAGATTCACGGTACAGATTAAAGATCCCCTCCTTTTTTTCCGAATACCTCAATAGAGAGAGGTCTGTATGAACAGAGAGATGGATACGAGAGCACTTGCACGGAAATGCGGTATGCCGTACATAGACATTGAGAATGAAACCCCTGACAGCAGATGTCTGGAATTGTTGAAAGAGGTTTTTGCCAAGAACTATAACAGCCTGCCGGTACGATTCCTCAATGGCGGAGTGCTGGTGGCCATTGGTGATCCGACGCAGAAGGAACTCATCGAGACGCTGACCTTTCACATGGGGAAAAAGGTCTATCCTGCGCTCGCTGAAAAGGATGCGATATTCAAGGCAATCCACACGTATTATTCAGAAGGTCAGTCCCCCCGGGTAGAGGTGAAAAAGAACGTCCGCGAGATGAGAGAAGCGGAGAAAGACAGCCGGATCATCTCAATCATCTCCAACAAGGGAGGCGTTGGCAAGACCCATACCTCAACGAACATTGCAAAGATTATCGCTGAGAGCGGGAAAAAGGTGCTGCTTATCGATGCAGACCTGGGAAATGCGGATATCTCGAACAAGCTCGCCCTGTTCCCGGAATATACGCTCTATGATTTCCTCCTGGGTGACGTGGCTCTTGAAGAGCTGATCGGACAGACCTCATTCGGGTTTGATCTCATCGGAGGGAGCTCCGGGGAATTCAAGCTTGCGAATATCAATTATGTCCAGCGGTCCAAGTTCATCCGGAACTTCAGAAGGATCAGCAAGGATTATGACTTCACCATTTTTGACCTGAGTGCCGGAATCAGCTCCGTTGTTATGGACTTTGCTCTGGCGTCGGACGAGATCATTACTATTACCACACCACAGGACATCATTGCCGGATATGCCTGCATAAAGGCGTCATTCCAGCGGTTTAAACATATTGAAGAAAGACTCCTCAAGAACGTTGAATTCTACGAACCCAGGAAGGTGTACAAACCCTGGATCGTCATGAACCAGGTTGCCAACCTGAAGCAGGGGCTGTTCCTCTATAACAGGATCTGTCAGACCGCGGACGAGAGGATCAACAACATGGAATCCCTGTTCTCCGTCAAACCGGAGTACCTGGGCGGTATCCTCTATGACCGTGAGAACTTCAAAAAGGCGGAGATGCAGAGAAAGCCGCTGACGAGCGTATCTGCGAAGGGCTATTCCTCCCAGTGTATGGAGTACTTGGGGAGGAATCTCCTGGAGAATCCCGAGCTGAGGACCTATAATCAGGAATTAAAGAAAGGGTTTGGGCGTTTCGCCATGATATTCGGTCTTGAGTGATGTTTTTGTCTTAAGTATCGGGAAAATCTACCGATAATAAATGTAGATCAAATGCGAAAGGTAACTGCGATGACGATTTCAGAGTATAAGGAACAGCTTATAGAAAAGTGGGGCGATGTGAGGCCTGTTGTTATCTATTTTGCCGGAGAACGGTTTGTCGTTGAGTACAATGAGCATTATGATCCTGTACTGACCCCTGTGGTTGCCATGGTTCACTCATACCTCGGGAACATCAATCTGACACAGATAGACAACTAAGAGAGGGACAGGGGCGGGAAGAACTATCTCCTTTCGTAGAAGATCGATATATATTAAGAGAATAATCAAGCAATCAAACTTGTTATGATATCTTAACATGGCCAAATGTCTTGATAATCAGTATCATTTTCTTTATTAATGAGTAGCATATGCGCTTTGATAAGACCGATGAAATTAAAAAGGTCCTGGTCATAGATGATGATGAGGGCGACTGCTGTCTGGTCGAGGATGTTCTGGCCGAAGACAGCATCGAGGTGGTCAAGGCCGTCGGCGGCGAGCAGGGTATCCGGATCCTTTCCGAAGAGGAATTCCCTGTTGTCATCACTGACTTGAGGATGCCTGATATCGACGGCATGGCCATCATTGATTTTATTCGCAAGCGGCAGATGGATTCTCTCATCGTTGTGATTACCGGTTATGCAAGCATTGACAGTGTGATCGATGCACTCCGTGCCGGAGCGTACGACTATATCATCAAACCCTTTGGAACGGATCTTCTCAGGTTTACCGTCAAGCGGGCCTTTGACTATATAACGCTGAGGAACGAGCAGGACAGGGTGAAGTTCTTCGAGATGGTTGCACAGCTTGCCACCACTACGGCGCATGAGGTGTTCCAGCCGCTTACCGTGCTCATGGGTGAGGCAAAGGGCATCTACAAGGGTGCATCAGACGACGAAATCAAAGACATGGCCCAGCAGATCCTCGAAGAGGCCCGCAAGATCCGGGACGTGGTCCGTAAGATGGACAATCTGCAGGATTACGTGATCAAGACATTCCCTGGTGGGCACGCCATAATCGATATCGAAAAAGGTTCCTCGAAATAAGCAGAAGACCACTGTCTTGTTATACGTATGAGATGTCGCTTCTGGTGAAATTCGGATAAAGAATCTGGTATGACCTCAGGTTAGGTCCGCTGCAGGGGGATGAAGGTGCAGGCATGGCTATGAAGGTCATTATTCTTTCTCTCGTTGCCCTGGTGGCACAAGGCAGTACCGCATCGTCCCAGAGACTTGTGCAGGCAAGCGCACAGAGGGAATCCGTGAAGATCACATTCAACCATGAGCGTATCAATGCCTACTATCTCTTCATCGATGCCAGGACAGAGCAGGAAAGACAAAGGGACCGCAAACGGGGCTCTCTGTGCGGTCCTCCGGTTGTGTTCTTTCATGGACACGCCCAGCGGCCGTGTGATGCATATCCGTTTACCTCTTCGCTGGCCAGGATGAGCACATCAGGAATCGTCATCGTCCCGGTCTGCGATACCCCCTATGGCAAGGACGAAGCCTGGCGGGGAGATGCCGGCAAAGAGGTGATCCTCATGGAGCTGGTACGGTGGGTGCTCGCATCACGGGGGATTCAGGTAGAAGGATATTCTCCGAGGTGCCCTGAACAGGTATTGATTGACGGCAAACCGCTCAGCGATCAATCAGGAATGGAGTCTGCCTCCCTGGTGTCGGTGGGCTGGTCTCATGGAGGCATACTCGCAAGACGTTTTGCCCATGCCTATCCTGGTTCGGTTACCGGCCTGGCACAGGTCTGTCCGGCCGGATACGAGCACTGGAGCACCATGCAGCTTGCCCTGAGATTCATGAACGAATCGCGGAGATCCTTCCGTCTCGTCCGGAAAGGTCACGGGAAGGCCATGCTGCGTTCCGCATGGGGGTTCACCAGGGGTATGGCAGGAGATTTCTTCAGATCCATTCCTGCAGCTGCAGGCGACCTCAATCCGGCAAAGCTCTGCCGTGCGGGCAAAGACATACAGGATTGCAGCGAGTACTGCGATAGTGCAGGCATGAGTGTCGATCACCTGGATCGTATCGTTGTGCTCTTTGCCCGGGACGACACGTGCATGGATGTGAAGAAGGTTCTTGGATGTCCGGATCCTCAAAACATAACCCCTGAACAGGAAAAGCTGTTCTGGTCAACATTCTATCGTAATGAAACCCGGCCGGACATGAAGCGGACCCTCAAGGTGCTGCCGGGTACCCATCTCGCCCCGGTCACACACTCCAGCCTCTATGCACGGACAATACTTGAATGCCTTGATCAGATGAACAACTTGTAATATGGGTTTAACCAGGAAGGTTATGATGAAGGAATATATCCGCTGGCCGTTGATAGCCCTGATGATCATCACCCTGATGGTATTGTATAACTGGGCAAAGGCCCTCGACCTCCATGAAGTCCGCAAGGTGTATGACGGAGACACTATCGCCCTGGATGACGGCAGGAAGATACGCCTCATCGGCGTCGATGCCCCTGAAGTCGCCTCCCCGTATTCCAAGGAGGAACCGTTCGGCGAGCAAAGCAAACGCCACCTTGAAAAGCTGCTTTTCGGGGAGAAGGTGTATATCAAGATAGGTGCTGTCCCGTTCGACAAATACGGCAGAACCCTGGCATACGTGTATTCGGACGACGTGCTGATAAACGGTCGCATGATCAAGGATGGTTGGGCCCGCACCTACCTCCGGTTCGACTACAAGTACAAGGATCTTTTCCTCGAATATGAGAAAGAGGCGAAGGCCAGGGGGATCGGCATGTGGAAGAAAGACAAGTGAGCCTGCCTGGCGGTCAGGGAATTCACCTGAATTCTTCTGGAAATCAGGAATACCGGTTTTTGAGCTTTGATCCTATGAAGAGCAGGATGAGCCCCAGTACGATAAGTGCTGCATACATAGGGCAGGAATCCAGCGTGGCTCCGATGTCCGGATTCTTACCAGCCAGGGTCTGCAGTACCTCGGGACCGTTCTCCACCAACAGGTACAGGGTGTATTGAGTCCACGTATCATGCATCAAATACATCAGCCCCTGGTATACAAGAAGACAGAATCCGCCGACGGTGCTTGCGATGCCTGCCAGAAAGATTATGTTTCCCATGTAAGTATTCACCTCGAGTATTCTAGTCTGTTGTTGCCTTTTCCATAGTATCGGGAGAAAACAGGAAAAACAATACACAAAATGAAGGTCTTGCAATAATTCACAGATTCATCTATCTTGCGCAACAAATCGATAGTGCATTTAAAGGAGAGGTGCATGCTTACCTACATGAGGAAACGTTCCAAGAGCTGGATAACCAAAGTGATATTCGGCGCTATTATAGTTGTATTTGTCTTTTGGGGCGGGAGCACATACTTGGCACGGGAGGCAAACAAGATAGCCAAGGTCGACAGGTATATAATATCCACCCAGCAATATTCCAAGGCCTACAGTGATACCTTGAAACTATATCAGCGGCGTTTTGGCGATGCCTTTACCCCGGAGATGATTGAATCGCTCGATCTGAAGAATTCGGTGCTGCAGCAGTTGATCGACGATTATGTTCTGCGGATAGAGGCCTCCAAGATGGGGATCTCAGTCTCGGATGAAGAGCTCCAGAAGGCCATACAGAGCGTTCCTGCATTCATGGAGAACGGTCAGTTCAACGTGGAGAACTACAAAAGGATCCTGGCATACGAACGACTCACCCCGCGGGAATTCGAAGAAGAACAGCGGAAGGCCCTCTTCCAGCAGAGGATCTATTCCATGATTACCGAGAACATCATCGTTTCCGCACCGGAAATAGAAGCCTTGTACAAGTACAAGAACGACAGCTATGACCTGAACTACATTGAGATCGATCCTTTGAGGTTCGCGCAGGTTGTGTCGGTGGACAATGAGGAGATTGCCCCATACTACGATGAACATAAAGAGGCGTACAAGATACCCCCGAAGATCAGGATTTCCTACATAGAGTTTCCTCTCAGCAGCTATACAAAAGATGTCAAGGTGACCCTGGATGAAGCACAGGAGTACTATGACACCCATAAGGATGAATATACGAGTGAGGCAAAGGTGCATGGCTGGCACATACTCATCAGGGTGCCCAAGGGTGCTGATGAGAGCGTGGTGGAAGAAAAGCGCCAGGCAGCGCAAAAGCTCTACGATGATATCGTGGCCGGCGGTGATTTTGCTGCCCTTGCCAAGGAATATTCCGAAGACCCCGGGACAAACTTCATCGGTGGAGACATCGGGCTTGTACCCAGGGACAGTCTGCCACAGCCCATGGGGGAAACCCTCTATTCCATGAATCCCGGTGAGATAAAGGGGCCTGTTCGTACCCAGCTGGGGTTCCATGTGCTTAAGCTCGAAGAAAAACAAGAGGAAAGACTCTCTGCTTTTGATGAGGTCTCCACCAAGATTATGGACATGCTCAGACGGCAGCGGGCAAAGATTGCCGCGCGTGATGATGCAAGCAGTTCTTTCACCGAGCTCTATGAACAGGGAGACGTGAACCTCCAGGCCTATGCTGAGCTGAAAGGCCTCAAGGTCAAGGAAATTGGGCCGGTTGCCGAAGGCGAAAACATCGGGCTTGCAGGCGGCGATGAGATCCTGAAAGAGGCATTTCTGTTACCGGCAGGAGAGATCGGAAACACCGTGGACATAGATACCGGCTATATCGTCTACATGGTCAAGGAAAAGATTGCATCCCGGATACCCTCAGCAGATGAGATCCACGATAAACTCATCATAGATATCAAGGCGGTCAAAGCCCTTGAAAAGGCAAAGGAACATGCCAAGGAGCTTATCGGGAAAGATACGGGTGAACTGGCGGGCCTTGGGGCGGCAAGTACCGGGCAGTTCAAGCGTACGGCGTATGCCATACCAAAACTTGGCATGGTCCCCGGCATCAAGGATGATCTCGATGCCCTGGCTGCACCCAGGATGTATACCAACAAGGGCAGGGTCTATGTCGTGTGGCTGAAGAACAAGGATGAGGCGGATATAAGCACCGCGGACAAGACCCAACTCGACCAGGTGAAAGAGGAACTCCTCTCCCGGAAGCGGGATATGGCGCTCGAGGCATTTATGGAACAGGCGCGGGAAAAACACGACATCATTATCGATCAGGACAAGATGTCCTGATACGTAAAACAGATATCTGAATAAACGGCAAGAGCCCTCTGCATCCAAGCAGAGGGCTCTTTTTTGTTTGAAGGCTTGGAGTATTGGAGTACTGTCGAAGATCCCGCTACCGCGGGGGAGTATTGGATGAAGAGGCTGGAGTGCTGGAGTAATATGTATTGACTGCGATTTGATATGACAAGGCATTTCATAAAGAAATGGTATCATCGTACAGCCTGGAGGAATGATTACTTATAGATCTTTACACTCAAACGCTATGTTTCATAAGTTGATATCTTCTGATATTATATTTACAAAGAAGCAATTATAGATAACCTCACGATGTCGAGAAGTGATTCCTGCCTTATTCTGGTTTGTGTCCTAACGCTATCTATCTTTTTTTAGTTCTTGAAATACTTAGATAGTTCTTGTTTTTCTCGATCTTATTTCTGAGGAAGTATTATCTATCACCTATCACTCAGAGCTTCGGCCTTCGCGTTTGTCTTGAAGATCCCCCTTTTTACCAGGGGCCTGCAAGGTAATACCAATAGAAACGAAAAGGTCCATGAGCTGAGTGATGATATCTTCCAACGGGGTCATAAAACCATTCAGAATCCATTCATGGGAAATAAAAATTATCGACCCTGCAAGGGCAGTGGGAATTATGCTCCTGTTCAAAGTCTCCTCTGGAATGCTGGGATAGATTCGGCATAGGAATATCTTCACCATATCAGCTAGTGCCCGCATGCCATCCTGGTATTCCTGGTCGATTCTTGGGCTCACCCCAAGGATCTCGAAGAACTGGACTTGTGCTTTGCGGGGGTCCTGCTGAAAACACCGGAAAAATTTCTCCATCGCAAGCGAAGCTGCTTGCAGGGGCTCAGCCTTTGAATTGCTGAAAACCTCCATGGCATCGTTCATCTCCTCTTCTTTCAACGCCTGGTAAACGGCACACAGGAGGTCCTCCTTATTGGTGAATGACTCGTAGAAATACCGTTGCGTCAGGCCAGAAATTGCACAGATAGTCCTGATGGTGGTCTTTACATAGCCCTTTGTTCCAAATGCCTCGAGCCCCGCTCCGATGAGCTTCTTGCGACGTTCTTCTTTCCTCTGGGAGGCGTCTATGCCGCCGTAACGCCCCCGGGTGATTCTTTTCTTCATAAAAAGAAATCTGACATTATCTCTTGTCAAAGTCAAGAAGATCTGATATTAACTGACATCATGTGATGTCAGATTGAATTACTGAGTGGCAATGAGCGAGCTTCAGGGATCAAGGAAAATGTAAATTATATAAACTATAGAAGGGAGGGCATGGATAATGGCAATGGTGGATGGTGGCGCTCTCGTCGGCAAAGCGCTGGCGAATGAAGGAGTAGAGAAGGCTTTTGTTCTTTGTGGCGGACATATTATGCCAATTTTTTACGGCATGAGAAATGCCGGAATTGAGATCATTGATATGCGCCATGAATGTTCGGCGATCTATGCAGCCATCGCTTATACACGCACGTCGGGCAAGGCAGCGGTCGTCGTCACGACAGCAGGACCCGGTGTTGGCAATACGCCTGCCGGGATGAATGAGGCGGAGTCAATGGGCATACCGCTCCTCCATATCGGCGGTGCAGTCACCACGACCAAGAGGGATGCCGGGGACCTGCAGGACATGGAGACCTTGAATCTGATGGAAAGCTGTTCTAAATGGGCCCGAAAGATCACGCTTACACAGCGCATTCCGGAATATATCAGCATGGCCTACCGCCAGGCCCTAAGCTCGCCTACAGGGCCCGTGTACCTGGAAATTCCCACAGATTTACTATTTGTTCAGGTTGAAGAAGAAAAGACGGTGTTCCCCGTCAATTACCGCACAAATGCAATTCCTTACTGTGATCCCGCGTTAATCGACCAGGCGGCGGATATGCTGCTGAAGGCTCAGCACCCTATTCTGTTATTAGACGACGGCGCCCGGTACAGCATTGGAGATTGCGCTGTATCCATTGCAGAACTATCGGATTATTTAAAAATACCTGTCAGCATGTTCGGCTCCTTATGCAGGGGGCTGTTCGGTGACGAATATGCGAACCCCTTGTTAAAGTCAGATATCATGACGATGACGATGTCGGATCTGGTCGTGAGTATGGGTGTCCGGTTTGATTGGCGATATGGATTCGGAAACTTGATTCCGGCCGACGCCAAGGTCATCCAAATTCATACGGATGCGCGACAGATTGGATACAACCGTCCGGCCGATCTGGGCATCGTCGGAGGGGCAGGACCTGCTGCCAAACAATTGCTGACGGCGGTGAAGGCCAAGCAGAAAAAACCGGTTGATCGTTCCTGGACTGGTGCGGAGGATTCGAAGGGTGGTACCGCCCAGCTCATTGATGATTATCGGGCAAAAGGCATTCCCATGCATCCGGCACGCTGTGCTGGCGAGGTGTGCCGTTTTCTCGAAGAAGAAGGTCGGGACTGGAACATCATCTGTGATGGAGGCGAGGCTGCAGTCTGGATGGGGTTTGCAGCCACGGTATCCCGTCCCGGGCAGTTCCATGCTACAGGCCCGAACGGCACAGTAGGAACGGGGCCCGGCCTGGCCATTGGGGCTTGGACGGCAAACCGAAAACCCGTCTTATGGTACACCGGAGACGGGAGTTTCGGGTTCTATGCCATGGAAATGGACACCATGGCCAAACTGGGGATTCCTGTGATTTGTGTCATCTCCAACGATTCGTCCTGGGGCATGATAAAGCTGACGGAGAGTTTCATCAGACCTGAAGAGATCAGAACAAAGGGGCACTGCAATGTTGAGCTCCATCATATGAGGGCGTACGAGAAGATGGCCGCCATGTGGGACGGATACGGAGAGCATGTGAACGATCCGGACCAGATCATCCCGGCAATCCGGCGGGCTGTGGCCAACGGCAAACCGTCGATCATCAATGTTGAAGTGGACAAGGTCAGTGTTTCACCCATGATCGCAGCCTATTTAAACATGATTAAACCGGAGAACTAACCCAGGTGCGGTTGAGGAAAGAGGCGTATGAATAATCCCCAGGGCTTCATTCACGCAATCGAACGCTTTTCCATTCATGACGGCCCGGGCATAAGAACGCTCGTCATCATGAAAGGATGCCCTCTCAGCTGCCGCTGGTGTTCTTCGCCGCATACACAGAGCCCAAAGCCCGAAATCCTTCACATCAAGACACGATGTCAGGGTTGCGGGCGCTGTCTGGCGGCATGCAAGAATGGGGCTATCTCTACAGATGTCGTCAAAGCACTGGTAAAAACCGATCGCTCCCGATGCATCGGTTGTGGACACTGCATTTTGACATGTCCGAATCGGGCCCGGGAGATATCAGGCCGGTATTACACGACAGAAGAGCTGTTCCGGGAAGTCAAAAAAGACGCAGCCATCTATCGCAGGAGCGGGGGCGGGATCACCGTGGGCGGCGGAGAGCCGACCATGCAGGCCGAGTTCGTCCTGGAGTTTCTGTCCCTGTGCCGGTCCTATTTATTTCACACGGCAATGGAAACTTCCGCCCATACCCCCTGGGAAAAACTATCTTCGCTATTGTCCTGTCTTGATCTGGTCTGTATCGATGTTAAGCACATGAGGAAAAACCGGCATCGCGAATGGACAGGGGTGTCCAACAACCTTATTCTCCAGAATATCAAACGTGCTGCGAAAATCATCCCCTTGATCTTACGGGTGCCGATCATTCCCGGATTCAACGACACAGAGGAAAATATCTCCGAAACAGCCTGTTTTGCAAGAGACCTGGGCAGCAATCTCCTGCGACTGGAGCTTCTGCCGTATCACCGGTACGGTATCCACAAGTATGAGGAATTGGACCGGGCATACACGATTGAATCATTAAAGCCACCTTCAGACGAGCATCTGACAACATTGCGGGACATTGTCCGATCAGCAGGCATAGATTGTGAGCTGGGCGGTTAAATCTTTTTGAATGCATAAACCAGTTGTTAATATCAAAAGGAGGAGACAAATGACGGACATTATAAACAAAACGCTTTTAGAAAAATTCATTACGATTCAGCCGACGGCCCGGATGATGAGGCTGCGGGAATACTATGTTGAGAATACCAAACGGGACTACCCCGTATACAGGATCGAATATGACCTGGCGATCGCCCGATCCATGAAGGAGACGGAAGGCGAGCCAATGGTCCTGCGCCGTGCCAAGGCGTTTGCTGCGGCTGTGGATGCCATGCCCGTCGAACTTTTCCCGGATGAGCCGTTTGTCGGATGGTTTGCGGGAAGTCCTACGGCAATCCCGGTCGGCGCTGAACAGCTTGGTGCGCGTCTGGAAATAGAGGTTGATTGTTACAAATACATGAGTGACGAAGATCGCAGGACGGTCCGTGAGGAGATCATCCCCTACTGGAAAGGCGAGGGTGATTGGCGGCGCCACTGGTATTACCGGAACTATGCGATGCTCCCGCCGGAGACGCGCAATATCCTGTATGCCGATCCCGATCCTGAGCTGAAGAAGATCGGGGTGATAACACGGTCGGCATGGCCCGGCATGCCATACGTCGAGGTTCAGGAAATCCCGGGCCAGACGGACGGCCTGGGATTAGGGATCATCATCGACGGTATGACACGCCAGCATGTAGGGCACAGCTCCTTCGGATATAGAAAGATCCTGAAGAAAGGGTTCCTCGGCGTCAAGAAGGATGCGGAAGACCGACTGGCCCGAATTGATTGGACGGATACGGAGGACCTGTACAAGGTCCCCTTCCTCAAAGGCGTCATCATCGCCATGGACGCGGCGGCAAGGATCGGCAGGAAGTTTGCGGACGCGGCGCTGGCGGAGGCAAGCCGTGAAAAGGAGCCCTGGAGGAAGGCGGAACTAGAGAAGATCGCCGCCGTATGCGAACGTGTTCCCGCCCATCCGGCCCGCACATTCCATGAAGCCCTGCAATCCGTCTGGTTCACCCATATCCTGAACTGGTGCGAAACGCCGATCACCGGCGCCGTCTCTCCAGGGAGAGTCGATCAGTACCTGTACCCCTACTATGAGAAAGACATCCGGGAGGGCTGCATCACCCAAGAGCAAGCCCAGGAACTTGTTGACTGCTGGCTAATGCGCTTCACCCAAGGGATTTCCCCCTTCCTTCCGATGGCGAGCTTCTCTCATCACATGGATATAGGCGGCCTGAAAGAGGACGGGAGCGATGCGACCAACGACCTGTCCCTTATGTTTGTGGAGGGCATGATCCACACCCGGATGGTGGAGCCGAACCTCGGCGTCCTCGTACACAGCAAATCGCCGAATGAGCTTCTGTTCAAGGCCTGTCAGCTCTGTGTTCTTGGAACAGGCTATCCCGCGTTCCTCAATAATGACACCATTGTGGATAATTTTCTCGCAAGGGGTACTTTGGGCGGTCCGCCCGTTCCGCTTGCTCTGGCCAGGACGAGCGGAACAATCGGCTGCAATGAACCCCACGTGACTGATTACGATTCGGAATACACCCTGGGATCGTCCCTGAACCTGCCGATGATGCTGGAGTTTGCTCTTGCGGACGGCTGGAGCAGGATCTATGGGCAGTATATGGGCGCCCGGACCGGCGATCCAAGGAATTTTGAAACGTTTGATGAATTGCAGGAGGCTTACCTGAAACAGCTTGCCCATGTTGCCACCCATTGCGAGATAACCATTAAGAACTCTGAGCTGGCGCTGGCGGAAGGGTATCCCACCGTCTACACGTCGGCCTTGATCGAGGACTGCATCGAAAACGGCCGGACGAGGGAGGAAGGGGGCGCCCGGTTCAATTTCGGCCCTGCTATCTCAACGGTCGGTGCAGCCGATCTCGGTGATTCACTGGCGGCCATCAAGAAACTGGTTTATGACGAGAATAAGATCAGCATGTCGGAACTCCTGGTTGCCCTGGAGAAAAACTTCGAAGGACATGAATCGCTCCGCGAGGAGCTGCTCAAGGCGCCGAAATTCGGGAATGATGATGATTACGTTGATGATATCGTCGCCTGGGTCATGAAGACATTCAGCGATGAGGTGATCAAACATACGAACACCCGCGGAGGACACCTAATGCCTTACCAGAATGCCCTCGGCTGGTATGTGGCGTCCGGATTGTTTGTAGGCGCCCTTCCTTCAGGAAGAAAAGCCCTTGAGCCTTTATCGGACAGCATTTCCCCGACCCGTGGAGTGGATGTCAACGGCCCCACGGCCGTTTTCAATTCCGTGGGCAAGATCGATAATGCCTCGATATTTTACGGGCAGACCCTGAACATGCGGCTCAATAAGGACGTCTTTGGAAACGATGCCGGTATACACAGACTGGCCGACATGATCCGGACCTTCGTCGACCTGAAGATCCATCACTGTCAGTTCAACCTGGTTTCTTCAGAAACCATGCGGAATGCGCAGCTCGATCCGGAGGCCTATCAGGAACTCACCGTAAGGGTGGCCGGTTATGTGGCTTACTTCACCAGACTCGGGCGTGACGTGCAGGACAGCATCATCGCCCGGAATGAGCATGAGGCATGAAATCATCAGGAAGGAAATGGGACAACATCTTCAGGAAGGAGGTGAATCTATGCAGGGGATAGACAGTTTCCAAGACAAAGTCGTTGTTGTGACAGGTGCCGGTTCCGGGATCGGTCGGGCAATTGCCCATTTGTTTTCAGAACATCAGGCCAAATTGGTGATCGCCGACATGAATTCAGCGAGGCTCTCACAGGTAGAGGAAGAACTACGTGCCCGCGGCACCCAGGTTGTCGCACAGGTCATAGACGTCTCAGATCTTGAGCAGGTGACGGCATTGACGAAATATACTCTGGATTCCTATGACAGGGTCGATATTCTGGTCAACAACGCCGGGATTGGCTGGGGCGGGCCCAGCGATATTTTTCCCTTAGAAGATTTTGTTAAAGTAATGGCCGTGAATTTCTGGGGCGTCATCTATGGTGTGCAATGTTTTCTCCCTGCTTTGAAGCAGCAGGGGGGAGGTCATATCGTCAATATCTGTTCCAGCGCCGGCCTGAACGGTACAGTGGCTCTGGGTGCTTATTCGGCATCGAAGCATGCCGTAGCGGGATATTCCGAAGTATTACGGGCTGAACTCAATCGGTTCAATATCGGTGTAACAGCCATATGCCCAGGTATCATCAAAACCAATATCGTCCAGGATGGAAAATCTACGCTGGCTCCAGGTATGCGATTCGGCCATAAGGAGATGATCGACTTCTATAAAAAATGGGGATGGCCCCCGGAAAAGGTCGCCCGGGCGGTCTTGAAAGCAGTTAAAAAGAACAAGGGAGTGGTTCCTGTCGGACCGGAAGCGTGGATTTTTTGGTATATGAAGAGAATTTCACAGAGCTTGTGGGAGACGTATTTGCGCTTAAATGTTAGAATTGGCTTCTAATCTGTTTGAAGCCGATAATTCATTGTTCTTATAGTCTGCTGCACTTTTACGAAACTTATGGTTTCTGTAATAGATGAATGCTTTCATATCGTCCTGAAAAGGAAAGGTTCTCTGTTGAAACCTATACTTGTATAATGCCAAGCTCAGAGTAACGATCCTGGCACGATATCTATGAATACAGGAATGCTGAGATGGTCTACTTCTCAGACATTGTTGCAGCTTACACATTTTTTTACCAATACTGCATCACTCCAATACTCCAATTTTCTCCTCACCCAATACTCCAACACTCCAGTATTCCAGCCTTTTACCCTTTGAGCCTGGGATCGATGGCGTCGCGGATGCCTTCGCCCAGCAGGTTGTAGCCGAGCACGGTGACGAGGATAGCCATGCCGGGAAAGAACGAGAGCCACCACGCGATTCCCAGTACGCTCTGTCCCTGGGTGAGGATGTTGCCCCAGCTCGGCGTGGGCGGCTGAACTCCGATGCCCAGGAATGACAGGGCCGATTCCACGAGTACGGCCGATGCAATGCCCAGGGTGGCTGCCACGAGCACCGGGGCCATGGCATTGGGGAGAATGTGTACAAAGATGATCCGGAAATTGTCGGCGCCCATGGCCTTTTCCGCCAGGACAAAGTCCCGCTCCTTGAGCGTGAGGAATTCAGCCCTCACAAGCCGGGTGATCCCCATCCACGAGGTCAGCCCTATGACTGCCATGATATTGAAGATGCTCGGCTCCATGAATGCGATGACCGCAAGGATCAGGAAGAAGGACGGGAAGCAGAGCATGATATCGACAAACCGCATGATGATGATGTCGATCCAGCCACCGTAGTAGCCCGCAATGGCGCCCAAGAAAACACCAACGAGAACGGCTATGCCCACGGCGACAAAGCCCACCTTGAGAGAGATGCCTGCGCCGTAGAGCATCCGGGTAAAGACATCTCTGCCCAGGTCATCGGTCCCGAAGAGGTGTTCCCACGAGGGGGGCATGAGGATCTTGTCCACATCGATGATATTGGGGTCATACGGTGCGATATAGGGTGTGAGCACCGACAGGATAAAAAAGCTCAATACGATGATGAGCCCCACAACAGCCAGTTTGTCTCTGAGCAGGCGCGACGTGAATCCCATATCAGCTCGCCCGTATCCGCGGATCTGCCATGCTGTAGGCGATATCCGCGATAAGATTCCCTAAAAGGGTCAGTACCGCCCCGATGGTGAGGCTCCCCATGATGAGGTTGTAGTCCCGCATCATGATACCGTCGTAGAACAGCTTGCCGAGTCCCGGTATAGAGAAGATGCTCTCGAAGATGACGCTGCCGCCTATGAGCCCGGGGATGGAGAGTCCCAGGATGGTTATGACCGGGAGCAGGGCATTCCTCATGGCGTGTTTGTATATCACCGTCCTCTCGGAGAGACCCTTTGCCCGGGCCGTGAGGATATAGTCCTGCCGGATGATCTCGAGCATGGACGAGCGCATGTATCTGCTGAGCCCTGCCAGCGCACCGAAGGCTGAGATGACGACCGGCAGCGTGAGGTGCCGCGTGATGTCCCAGACCCGTGCGAGAAAATTCATCTGCTCATATCCCGGCGAATGAATGCCCGAGATGGGAAGGAGGCCCAGGCGGACGCCCAGGAAGTCCATGCAGATGAGCGCGAGCCAGAATCCGGGGATGGAAAACCCGATAAAGACGAATACCGTGATGGATCGATCAGTGATGCTTCCGCGACGGACCGCCGAGATCACCCCCAGCGGTATGGCAACAATGAAGATGATGACCATGGAAGAGATATTGATATAGATGGTTATGGGCATGCGCTCCTTGATCTTCTCCCACACCGGGCGTGCATCGGATGATATGGAGCGGCCGAAATCAAGTTTCGCGAGGTTCTTCATCCAGACGAAGTATTGCACGGTCAACGGCTTATCCAGACCATAGTGGTGTTTGAGCTGCTCGATTGCCTCGGGGGTGATGTTCGGGTTGAGTTCGGTCTGCATGTCCGTAGGCTCGCCCGGCGCGAGGTGAATGACCGCAAAGCACACGATGGTGATCCCGATGAATGTCGGGACCAGGAGGCCGATACGTTTGAGCAGATATTTCAGCATAACACTCCTATGGTATTAACTGATATTTCTGCAGATGCAAGGGAACATACCACTTCTCCAGATTATACGTGATCCCTGCCGGTGCAGGTTTTATCCCCTTGAACCTGGCACTCACCACCGGCAGGCTGTATGGCACATACAGGAACACGTAAGGCTGCTGATCTGCCATGATCTCCTGAATCCGGAAATAACATTTCCTCCTCTGGTCAAAATCAAAGGTATGTCTGCCTTTCTCAAGAAGATCATCCACCTCCGGGTCCTTATATCCAACGAAATTCAGGCCGCCCTTAACGGCATTGCTGGAATGCCATACATTGTAGAGATCGGGATCCTGCAGAATGTTCCATCCAAGGATGACCGCATCGAAATTCCCCCTGTCGACATATTCCTTGAGAAAGACCGTCCATTCTATGATTCGGATCTTCACCTCGATACCCACGATCTTGAGCCGCTGCTGAATGATCTGCGCCGTCTTTTCCCTCAGGGGATTGCCCTGGTTCGTAATGATACTGAAGGAAAACGGTTTGCCGTTCTTGTCCACTATCCCGTCCCCGTCGTGGTCATCGTAGCCGAACTCCTTGAGGATTGACAATGCTTTTTGAGGGTCATAGGGGTACCTTGCAACCCCCGGGTTGTACCAGGGCGTTCCAGGTTTATAGGGCCCGGTGGCCTCTTCCCCGAGACCCAGCAGCACACCCTTGATGATCTCTTCTTTGTCGATGGCATAGGCCATGGCCTGGCGGATGCGGTAATTGTCGAAAGGGGATCGTTTGAGGTTGAATCCCAGGTAGGTGTATCCGTCGGCGAGATACTTGTATCTGGCATACATCTTTTGGAAACCCGGTTGATCGGTCTGCCTGAGGTACTGCAGGGGGGACAGTCCCATGATGTCGATGTTGCCTGCCTTGAGTTCCATGAACTGGGTATTCTGATCCGGGATGATCCGGTAATTGATGCCCAGGATGTAGGGCTTTCCGTCAAAATAGTTCTCATTCGTCTCCAGGACGATATTTGCCCCGGTCTTCCAGCTCTTGAATTTAAACGGCCCGGTTCCCACAGGCATTCTGGTCAGGGCCGAGGTGGTGATGTCTTTTCCCTGCAGGAGATGTTCCGGCAGCATCTGCAGGGACCCCCAGCTGATGAGCGCCGGTGCCAGGGGTTTGTCATAGGTGAACTCGATGGTATAGTCGTCGATAAGACGCGCCTGCTTCACCAGCTTGTACTTACCCGCGTAGGCAGTGGGCGTCTTGGGATCGATAATTGTTTTATAGGTGAACATGACATCGTGGGCATCGAATTTCTCCCCGTCGTGCCAGGTGACGTTTTTACGCAGATGGAACCGCAGGAGCTTTCCGTCGTTTTCAATATCCCACGACTGAGCGAGGTCAGGGACAATGTTGTAGTCTTTGTCGTATTTCACCAGCCCGTTGTAAACGAAGCCTGCAACCTCATGGGAGGCGCTGTCTGAAGCGAGCATGGGGATGAGGTTCGATGCATCGCCGATGGATGAGTCAACCAGGATATCGCCGTACGCAGGCTGGGTCTCACCGGTTTGTTCAACCGGGACAACCTCCTTGTGATTATCCCGGGAGCATGCTACTATGAGGCACGAGATAAATATCAATGCAATGAGCTTTCGTAATAACTCCATATCGCAGTAAAGATAACAGAACGAGCAGGTAAGGACAAGATATCATATGATGTGTTTATATTTAACCAGAGTTTTTCTCACATGAAATTCTACGCAGACCTCCATGTCCATTCCCGGTTTTCACGAGCTACGAGTAAGAGCCTCACTATAAAAGAGCTTGCCGGTGGTGCGGTGAAAAAGGGAATCAGTGTGCTGGGAACCAGCGATTTTACCCATCCTGTCTGGTTCGAGGAACTTGGCAGCGATCTTGTCCCGGCAGAACCGGGGCTCTTCCGGCTCAAGGACAGCCCGTTGGACGTCCGGTTCGTGCTTACCTCGGAGATCAGCACCATTTACAAGCATGCCGGAAAGGTGCGCAAGGTGCACCATCTGGTATTTGCGCCGGATATGGATGCGGCCCGGACAATCGCCACGTCTCTGGCCAGGATCGGCAATGTTGTCTCTGACGGGAGGCCTATCCTCGGGATCACCTCGCGCAATCTTTTGGAGATCGTGCTTGCCTCGAGTGAGAACGCCTTTATCGTCCCGGCACATATCTGGACCCCGTGGTTCTCGGCCCTGGGTTCGAAATCCGGTTACGACACCATAGAGGACTGCTATGAGGATCTTGCCCCCCATATATTCGCCCTGGAGACCGGCCTGTCTTCAGATCCGCCCATGAACTGGATGGTGAAGAGCCTTGACAGGTACCATCTCATCTCCAACTCGGATGCCCATTCCGCTGACAAACTCGGCAGGGAGGCCACCATCTTCGATACCCCGCTCGATTACTTTGCCATGCAGGCAGCCATGAAGACCGGCGACGGACTAGCCGGCACGGTGGAATTTTTCCCGGAAGAGGGCAAGTATCACCTTGACGGACACCGGGAGTGCAACGTGGTACTCCATCCGGAGGAGACAAGGGAACTGGACGGTATCTGCCCGGTATGCGGCAGGAGGCTTACCGTGGGCGTTCTCTCAAGGGTGGAAGAACTGGCAGACAGGCATGACGGTTCCCGGCCGTCCACGGCACGGCCTTTCTACTCGCTGATCCCGCTGAAAGAGATCCTCGGTGAGATCATGCAGGTGGGGAGTTCATCGAAGCGGGTTGAGGCGGCGTATGAGACCCTTGTAAGGAAGCTGGGGGGCGAATTGCCGCTGTTGCTGGATATGGATACCCGGGAGATACGGTCCGTGGCAGGAGAAGTACTGGCCCTTGCCATAGAGCGCATGCGTTTGGGCGATGTACACAAACAGGCCGGGTATGACGGCAGGTTCGGTATCGTGAGGGTCTTCAAGGATAATGAAGCCGACATGCTCTTTGGCGCTGACATCTTCGGAAAACCTGCACGCACTGCAAAAAAAAAGCCGGCAGGAAAGACACAACGGAAAACATCCGTGAAGCCTGCGAAAATGGAGATGAACCCGGAGCAGGTCCGGGTCATCCAAACCCATGAAGGATGCCTCATGGTGACGGCAGGGCCGGGGACAGGCAAGACCAGGACCCTTGTGGAGCGCATCAAAGCCCTGAACAATAACGGCGGGGGGTCCATACTGGCCATCACCTTTACCACAAAGGCCGCCCGCGAGATTGAAGAGCGTCTCGTTGATATTGACGTCCCTGTACACACATTCCATGGCCTGGCAGCAGGAATCATGCGTGATGCCGGGATCACGTTTCACATCGCCGATGATGCCATGCTTATGGATACGGTCGGCTCATGGGGAATCGAACAGGTTAAAGCCTATATCGACGACATGAACTACCGTCTGAGCACCAATGCCGCGCTGGAAAACGAGCAGGCCTATCTCCTTGAAACGCTGAAGGCAGAAGGCTACTATACCTATGAGGGTCTTATCAGAGAGGCAACGAGGATCATATCTGAACAGGATCACTCACCCGGGTGGCATCACATCATGGTTGACGAGTTCCAGGATATCAATCCTGTCCAGTATACGTTCCTCAAAGCGTTGAGCAAAGATGTCAGGAGCCTTATGGTCATCGGTGACCCGAACCAGGCCATCTATGGATTCAGGGGGAGCAGTGCATACGCTTTCGATGATTTTCGTAAAGATTATCATCCGGTTATGACGATAGGTCTACAAGATACCTATCGGCTGCACACTCAAGTTGCACAGGTATCGAATGCGTTTATTGGAAAGGATGCGATTATCAGTACACGAAGTGGAGCGCCGATACGATTTGTGAAGACTGCTGCAGCCGGCGAGTTCATAGCCCGTGAGATCGAATCACTTGCAGGGGGGCTGACGCATACAACGGTGAAGAAGGCGCAGGCAGACTATGCCCTGAGCGACATCGCCGTAATCGTGCGCACACAGAATCAGGCCGCCCCCATCATGGAGTCGCTCTCACGAGCGTCAATCCCCTTCGATACCGCCTATGCCAGGCCACTTTCCCGTATCAGAGGGATATCGCAGCGGCTGAGCCTGCTGGAGAGAAGAGACTGGCAGCCCCTGGTGAAAGGGATCGGGGAAAGGTCTCTTGAGCTGATGCAGATATCCGGACAGATCACATCCGCCGTTGCAGACAGGATCGACAGGGCCGATGCCCTGCTGAGATCCCTGACGGGTACTATAATGCAGCGGATAGCAATGATAGAGGAATCGGGATGCTTCAAGCTGCCGCCCCTGGATAAGACGCATGTGTTTTACGACTATGCCCGACTTTTTGATGACGATGTGGACGGATTTATCCGGTTTGTGAGGCTCAGCAGCGATTCCGGCGTACTGGCCGGGGAAAAGGTGCATGTCATAACGGCCCATGCAGCAAAAGGGCTCGAGTTCAAGTGCGTCTTCATGACCGGACTGTCTCAGGGGGTGTTTCCCCTGGCCGATTCTCCCCTGTGGGAGGAAGAAAATCTTTTCTATGTCGCAATGACCCGGGCAATTGACCGGCTCTACCTTGTCTGTCCCCAGCAGGCACACTCCGAATTTCTCGGCAGGATACCCAGGGAACACTGCTGTCTGATAGAGGAAAGGCAAGAGAGGATTTTCGAGCAACTGGTGCTCTTTTAGGTGGTAAGATAACATGTATGGAGGATTAGATCGCTCATGATTTTCGGTACGCGGGAAATAACCTATGCCGTTCTTCTCTTTATTATCATCCTGCTCTCTGCATTCTTTTCCGGAAGTGAAACGGCATTCATGAGGGCAAACAGATTCCGCATAAGACACCTTTCGGAAAAAGGGCAGAAAGATGCCACGCGTGTGGAAACAATCCTGGAGGAGCCAGATCATCTTATCAGTGCGATCCTTCTGGGCAACAACTTTGTCAATGTCCTGGGTTCCGCCATTGCAACAGCGCTCTTTATGTCCATCTTCGGCGAAAGGGGCATCGTGTATGCCACCATCGCCATGACCATTATCCTCCTCATCTTTGCAGAGATTACGCCCAAGACTGTTGCTGCCAGCAGACCTGATCGTGTGTCCATGCTGGTCTCCTACCCGCTGGGCCTCATTATCAGGGTGCTCTATCCGGCAGCGCAGCTCCTGGTGGTGGCATCCCGGGGGTTTCTGGCGCTTTTGCGGTTCGATATGGAAAAGGATGAGGCCCTCACGGAAGAGGATGTGGGGTCGGTTATCTCCATGGGGCACAAGGAGGGCTTCATTGCCGAACCAAAGGCAAAGATGCTCATTGCCATCATGGACATGGATTCGCTCCCGGTGAAGAAGATCATGCTCCCGCTCAACGAGATGGAATTCCTCTCCATCGACAGCACGTTTGAAGAAGTGGTGGAGACAATAACCAACAAGAATTACAGCCGGTACCCGGTCTATGAAGAGAGAAGGGACAACATCTTAGGCTATCTGCACATCCGGGATCTGTGGAAATTCGTGGATGCGAAGAACACGTTCAGGATGAAGGACTGCATCAGGGAAGCACACTTTATCCCTGAGACCAAATCCATTCTCAAGCAGCTCATAGACTTTCAGCAGATGCACATACACATGGCCTTTGTGGTAGACGAATACGGCACCGTCAAAGGTGGTATCGCCCTGGAAGACATCATCGAAGAGATTACCGGGGACATCGTTGACGAACACGACGTCATCCTGGCCCCTGTGGTGCCGGTGAGCGAAAACAGCTATATCGTCATGGGCAACATCTCTCTGATAGATCTCGAACGATACATCGACAAGGAATTTCCCAAAGAGTACGATACGCTCTCAGGCCTCATTTATGAACAGCTTGACCGCATACCCGAAGAGGGAGACCAGGTGATCTGGCAGGATATGAAGATCAGGGTGGAGCGGATGCGCGGCAATCGGATCAGCCGAGTCCGATTGACCATAACTGAGCCCCCCAAGGCACCTTACGGGTAACGGCGTTCCTTTGGTCAATGACGCCGATTCATTGGAGCCGTTGATTTTTTTGTGTGTATAGTCTACCTGTAGGGTCAAGCATACTGATTCGCAGCAGGAGGTTCGCATCTTGATCTACGCAGGTATAGATATCGGCTCAACAACAACCAAGGGTGTAATCATCGATTCTAACGGAGATGTCCTGAGTTTTTCTCTCTTGTCTACCATGTATGACCGGGACCAGAGCGGTAGTGATGCATTTGCCTCTGCACTGGATATGGCCGGGAGATCCGAGGATGAGGTGGGATATCTCATGGCTACCGGGTATGGGAGGAGGGCTTTCCAACAGTCTGACGACGTCCTGCCCGAGATTGTCTGTCATGCACGAGGCACGAGATCCTCTTATGAAGACGTACGAACCATCATCGACATCGGCGGACAGGACAGCAAGATCATCCAGCTCGATGGCAGAGGCCTTGTCACAAAGTTCGAGATGAATGATAAGTGCGCCGCAGGCACAGGCAGGTTTTTTGAGGTCCTCACAGGGCGGCTGCTCAACATTTCACTGGATGATCTAGGCCCCCTTTCCCTCGATTCGAAGGATGCCTGTGTGATCAGCAGCATGTGCACTGTCTTTGCCGAATCGGAAATAATCTCGTTCCTGTCAGAAGGAAGATCAAAAGAGGACATAGTCGCCGGGATGCACAGGTCTGTCGTCAAGAGGATTGTCAATATGGGCCGGGCCGGACAGATCACCTTCGATGAACCAATCGTGTTCACCGGGGGCGCTGCACAGAACATCGGTATGGTCAAGGAATTCGAGGACATCCTGGGAAAGGAAGTCCTGACCATAGACAATCCACAATCCACAGCAGCACTCGGTGCTGCCCTGTTTGCCCTTGATAGGTCTTGAGCCGCCGGGTCATAAATCTTGAGGGCAGATACGCTTTCTGCAGGGTCTTCTTCGCTGTTCCTCTGCACGGGTCATGGATAAACCAAGGATTTATGGTGGACACAGGGGAATAATGGAATTATAATATTTTCATTGTAATGTAATAAACAGCTGATCGAAGATAGAAAAACTACGTTCAAAGTGCGCTCTTTGGGTGCACTGTCTTGTCATTTTTTCATGTTACCGGAAGGGCTCCTGAAAACTTTAGAAGAGAGGTGCGGACAGGTGCGCATGTGTGTGCCGCCTGGATCAGGAGGTGCGTAGTGTATCATCTCAGCAAAGGAGGGAGACGGTAATGATCAGCGATATTTATGCGGAGTTCCTTGACCTGGCAGGATTCGAGGGTATCGAACTTCAGGAGATGCTCCCGGAGTGGATCGAGGCCTCCAAGAGACTGGGGCTTGACGAGGATGATGTGCGTTGTGCAACGAGGCAATGGATCCCGACCTATTTTGATACCGAACTCAAAGGAATCAGGAAGTTGATCGGAGCATTCATACGCGAGGCCATCGACCTCACCAAAGCCAGGGAATACAAAGCGAGCGGGGTGAAGATACTCTATGGAATCCTGCCTGCAATTACCTCGAATTATATGGCGATAAAGCAAAGCGGGAAAGAAAGAGTGTATGTGAGCTTTCCAGACATCTTCCTCGTTACGGTCCTCAATGGATTCTTTCACAAGATCAACCCCTATCTGGAAACGGCCGAAGCCCATGGCATGACCTATGGCTGCCGCCACTGTGCCCTGAACAAGACCAGGATCACAGCAAGGATGCACGATGTGATCCCTTCCCCTGATGTTATTTGGACCTGGGGATATGTCTGTGACGAGGGGCCTAAGACCGATGAGTTTATCAATTGCATGTGTTCCTCTGACTGGGATGTGCTCATCACGCGTCTGCCTCACGACACCCACTTCGGAGAGAAGGATTTCGAGAACGAACGGAGGATCAGATATCTGGCCAGGCAGATGGAGGATGGATACCAATCAGTCCAGAAGAAGATAGGGATCGAGGTGACTCCTAAGAGCATAACAGACGCTGTGGGACTATTCCGCACCTACGGGGCAAGGCTTGCAGAGCTCATATCACTGGTCTGCTCCGCAGATCCGCAGCCTTTAGGCGGCACCGAGCTGTCCATCTTGGGGTATCCTATGGCAATGCCCTTTAACACCGGCTTCGACTATGTGCTCGATGCGCTGGAGACAACCATTGAGGATGTCAAAGGGAGGATCGCTCAAGGAAAAGGGATTGTTCCAAAGGGTTCGCCCTCCCTGGGCTGCTATTTCGTATCCTCCCCGGTTCCCTGGATCTCCAAGATGTTCCAGGACAACGGAGTGGGCCTGAGTTTCAGTCTCAATATGACCCCGACCAAGAAATTACTCGAACCCTCGAGATATGATGATCCCTATATGGCGGCTGCAGAGACCTGGCTCAAGAGGCCGCAGTCATCGAATTTGGGATATGAGATCGACGCAACATGTGAAAAGGTCAACGCCTACAAACCCGATGGCATGCTCATGGGGTCATATGATTTCGACCGCTGGCTGGGTGCTCACCAGAAGGTGCTTTCCATGGCGGTAGAGGAAAAAACCCGGGTACCGCATTTCTACATGGAATCTGATTTCTGGGAGGATCGGGACTACTCCCAGGAGGCCCTCAGGACGAGGATTGAGAGTATCTGTCAGATTGTCAAAATGAACAAGATGATGAAAACCGCATGAAACATCCAAGAAAAGCCCCACACAAGGAGAGGTTATTATGAAAGAATTACTCAAGGAATTCTCAGATAAGGCGTTCAGCAGGCCACCTGAACTCAAAGCGCGCAAGGCTGAAGGAAAAAAGATCGTTGAGTGTGTCGGGAGTTTTAT
>DAISYU010000038.1:0-23437 GCA_036825155.1 Thermodesulfobacteriota bacterium
TCTGCGTCGTGGGGGACGACGACCAGTCCATCTATGGATGGAGAGGTGCTGATGTCGGGAATATCCTGCGGTTCAAGGAAGACTTTGCCGGCGCGAGCGTGATAACCCTGGAGCAGAACTACCGTTCATCGGAGGGGATACTGAATGCGGCATCGTCGCTGATCACCAACAACCAGTATCGTGCCCCCAAGAAACTGCGTTCCACGAGAGGGAAGGGAAAAGAGGTCAGCATCATTGAGTTCAGCGACGACGAGCGGGAGGCTGTTCACGTTGCCTATACCATAACCAATCTCTTGAGTTCCGGGGTAAGCCCCCTTGATATCGGGGTGTTTTACCGGGTCAATGCCCTTTCCCGCGTTATTGAAGAGGCCTTTGTGAAGAGGAGGATCCCGTATGCGGTCTATGGGGGGATGCGGTTTTATGAACGCAGAGAGATCAAGGATCTCCTCGCATATCTCAGGATCATAGCCAATCCAGCCGATGAAGAGGCACTGAGCAGGATCATCAATACCCCGGCCAGGGGCATCGGTGCAAAGACATATACCACGCTCGTTCGATTTGCCAGGGGCCAGGGAGTGCCCACCATGGAATCGCTGGAAGCGGCATTGGCTCAGAACGTGTTAAAAGGATCGGGACGAAAAGGAGTTGAGCAGTTCATTGCACTCATCAGCGAGATCAGATCATATGCCGGTACACTGGATATTCCGGACCTGCTCGCGCTCATTATGGAGGCCTCGGGTCTTACGCAGGCACTCAAGGCAGAAATCGACGGAGAAGACAGATTGACCAATGTGCGTGAACTCATAGCCAGTGCCGCCGGGCATAAGGATTTAAACAGATATCTGGAAGAAAAGGCCCTGATGACCTCCATGGACGATGCCGGCGGCGAGACGGTAAGCGTCATGACCCTGCATATGTCAAAGGGCCTCGAGTTTGATTATGTCTTTATCCTCGGTCTCGAAGAAGGGATCCTTCCCCATTCCCGCTCCATGGATACCATGCTGGAAATCGAGGAGGAGAGGCGTCTGCTCTATGTCGGGATCACCAGGGCACGCAAGCAGGTGATGCTCTCCTGGTCGAGAACAAGGACGCTCTACGGACGGGAGGTGTATCAGATCCCCTCGGGATTCCTCTCGGAGATCAAGGCCCGTTAAAATGTAACCTTCGGTGCCTCCTGCTGGGTTTCAGGGACTTCAAAGTACTGTGCCTCTCCCACGCCAGCCCATGATGCAAAGAATCTGCCCGGGAAGGTCTTTACGTAGGTATTGAGCACGCGGACCTGGTCATTATACCGTTTTCGCTCGACAGCGATTCGGTTCTCTGTGCCCTCGAGGCTGTCCTGGAGCTTCATGAAATTTTCATTGGACTTGAGCTGCGGATACCGCTCCTGCAAAAGAAGGAGGCGGGACAGGGCTCCTTCGAGTCCCCCTGCTGCTTGTGCTTTTTCATCCACATTCTGAGCTGAGAAATAGGCCTTTCTCGCCTCGGCAACACCTAAGAAGATATCCTTTTCCTGGGCAGCAAACCCTTTGACCGTCTCAACGAGGTTCGGGATGAGATCGTAGCGACGTTTCAGCTGGTTTTCCACCTGCGCCCACTGGGCATCTACCGTCTCCTTCATACGGATTGCCTTGTTGTACTGGGATATAAACAAGGAGATGAAGATAACGACAATGGCTATGATAATACCCACTGTGGCCAACGTATTCTTATTCATGTATCCTCCTGTTTGAAGTGGTTCCTTTATCAGGAATATATACCATCCTGGAATAAAATGAAAAGATAGATGCCGGTAAAGAGTTGTGCCCTGTGTGACGTGTTCATATTGTTCATGTGCACTTTACCATCCGCCCGATGCACCGCCACCTCCGAATCCCCCTCCCATGCCGCCACCGAAGCCTCCAAAGCCCCCTCCGCCGAAACTGCCGAAACCGCCGGATCTGTGAGAACTGACAGGTCTGCTGCCACCCAGGAGAGATCCGAGCAGAAGTGCACCGAAAAGCCCTCTGGAACGTCCTGACATCAGCGAGGAGATGATGAAGAAAAAGATCAGGAAAGACAGCAGAGATCCCAGGGGAGATCTCTTTGCCGGAGACCGCGACGGCTGAAGGGTGGGCATCCCGGAGAGTTCGACCCCTTGTGATGCTGCAATGGTATTCATAATGACCACGGCGGTCTCGTAAATTCCCGTTGAATAATCCCCGGCCTTGAACCTTGGCACGAGGTATCTTCGAGCGATTGTTCCCGCAAGGCTGTCAGGAATGACGGATTCGAGCCCGTAGCCCACCTCGATCCGATATCTGCGGTCCTCAACCGCAATAACCATAAGCAACCCGTTGTCTTCTCCTTTTTGGCCCAGACGCCAGGTTTCCGCCATGTTCAGAGCATACTCTTCAATGGGGATGCCGTCAGTTGACGATACGGTCAACACGATCATCTGTGCCCCGGTTTTCTGCTCCAGCTCCTGAAGGTGACCGGCAAGCCTGTGTTGAACCGTATCTTCTATGATCCCGGCCTCGTCAACGACATATGATGCAGGCATACCCTGACCCGAGGATTGCTGTGCCGAAAAGAAAAGCAGGCAAAAAACCGCCAGGCTACAAAGACAGTTTGTCCATCTTGAGCGAGAATTCATGGGTTATCCTGTAGACCTCATTGAAAATCCTTCTCACCTGTTCGAGTGACAGGCTTCCCCTTCTTTTTCTCCTGATCGAGTCTATCTCTTTGAGAACGTCAAGGGGCATATCAAAGGTCGACTCCATATCTGAGAGGACATCCGCCTTCCGGATAGCAGGTGATGTATTGATCTGTACCATATACAGCATTGCCCTGAACAAGGGGAAAAATCCGGGGTATGCATTGTTGATCAGCTCTGCCAGATCCCTTTTCTTGCCTGCACAGGCTATGTATCCCTGGCGCAGGTTTATCAGCTTTGCCTTGAGGTCCCGTTCGCACTGGAGGCGGAGCATGGATTTGGCTATTTCCAGCTGCGTGAACATCTCGTCTCCGTATATGGTGGAATGGATGAGTTTGATATCCAGAAATTCGATGGGGAATACATCGAGGGATCTGTGTATATATTCCTGCGTCATGATAAGCGGGGCACTGATACGCTTTTTACCGTAGCGCTTTCCCATGGATGCGAGCGTATCGAGAACAGGCAGCGATATTTCCCTGAGAACAAACACGGAATTGATGTCGGATATGCCGGGGATGAAATCTTCAGTAAGGCAACTCCCGGTAACGGCGATTGATTCAAGCTGTGTATGGAGAGAGGGGATGATCTCCCTGGCAAATGCACCCACAGGATCTGCCGCATGGGATGGCAGACTGCTCACATTAACCGATACACCCGAATTCATCATACTGGTTCAATTCTTAGCATAGTAGCCGATGTCTATCCAAGACAAAATCGAGATTCCCGTGGAGGAACGGGAATCTCCTTTGCCATCAAGCACCATTGACGTATCCCGTAATGCTGTGATAAAAGGATACATCTTTTGCTATGATTGAAGATTTTAATGACATCGATGCCCTTGCATCACAACGAAAGCCCATGGGCCTGGTCGCTCTTGCCGCAGATGAGGAGGAGTTCCTGCGAACGGTGAAACAGGCCTGTGAGCGGGGCTATATTCAACCCTGCATCATCGGTGACAGCGAGAAGCTCCGGCGTAGAGCCGATCATATAGAATTTGATCTCTCCAATGTCGCGATCATCGAGGAGAAAGAACCGCAGGCGATCGCTGATAAGGGTATAGATATGCTCTTCAGCCAGGATGCGTATATCCCGATGAAGGGACATATCCCTACAGCGTATGTCTATCGTGCCATTATCAGAAAAGAAAGGTCCATAGGTGGGAAAGATACCATCAGTGTCAATACGCTCTGGGATATACCCGGGGTGAGCCACCTTGTCTCGATTACCGATACCGGGGTAAGCATACACCCGGATTATGAAACAAAGAGGCGCATCATCAATGATGCGGTGGATCTCATGCATATCCTGGGCTATAACAGGCCGAAAGTGGCTGTTTTGTCCGCATACAACGGCTTTACCGATGTGCTGGATTCTTTTATAGAGGCCAAGAGGCTGCAGGACGAAGCGCAAAGAGGCAGCTTCGGCGAATGCGACCTCATCCCGGAGACCTCGCTGACAGATATCCTTGCGGGGACAAGAGGTGCTTTTTTCGAATTTGATCCGGCAGCCCTTGAAAAGACCCCCCATGTCCTGGTCGTACCGCATCTCGATGCGGGCAACATCCTCTCAAAGCTTGATTTTATCCTGGATGTAACGAGAAGGTCTCTGGTCATGACCTCAAAGGGGCCTGTTATCATTCCTTCCCGATCCGATACACACAAGGTCATTGTTGGTGAGGTGGCCCTCGGCGTTGTTGTGGCACGACTCCTGTGGGGGACAAACTAGATGCGTTCGTTTTCCTCCCTGATACAGAAAGCGCAGAAAGGCACCTCGAAACCAAGGATGGTGATAACTCCTGCACATGATGTCCGTATCCTGTCCTTATTGCCGGAGATCATTACCATGACAAAGCCGGTCCTCATAGGCAGGGCCAAGCAGATACAAGAGCAACTTATAAACTGCGGGGTGAATGTTTCCGGGTTCGAGATACTGGATGAGCAGGATGAGAGCACTGCTATTACCACTGCAGTTGAGTTGGTACACAGCAACAAGGTGGAGATACTTATGCAGGGATCAGTTGACAACACCTTGTTTTCCCAGATGGTGTTCGACAGGAAAAAAGGGATTGGTGCGACGTCAATTCTCAGTCATATCAGTATGTTGGAACACTCAAAAGAGGGCAAGTGTTGCATGATAACAGATACCCTGATCAATAAGGCCCCGACGCTCAGGCAAAAGATAGCGATCCTGGAAAATGCCCTTGTCGTTGCGAAGGCCCTCGGGATCAAACGGCCCAAGGTGGCGGCGCTTGCTGCATTGGAATATGTCAATCCATCCATACAATCGACGCTCGATGCCGCGGTTCTTTCAAAGATGGGAGATCGGCATCAGTTTGGAGATGCCATCGTCGGAGGACCCCTGGATATCGATTGTGCCGTGAGCAGGGAAGCCAGTAAGCGGAAGAGAGTTTCCAGCAAAGTCACCTCGGATGTGGACATCTATCTCGTCTGTGATGTTGAATCAGGATACAGCTTTGCCGAGTTTTTGTCGCTTTTGGGAAGAATGGAAATGGCAGGGATTATTGTGGGAGGGCGGAGTCCGGTTATCCCGAACAGGGCGTGTACTACCCGCAAGGCAAAGATAGCGGAGGTGGCACTGGCGTGTCTCCTGAGTAAAGGCCGACAAAACGATGTATAGCGTATTTGCGATAGATATCGGATCGACAACAACCCGTATCGGGTATTATCACAGGCTGCCGCCAATCTTACGCGAAACGATGTATCATCCCAGGCAGGGTCTTCTGAGCATGGAAGAACAGCTCGATTTGAGAAAACGCTCGATCTGGGAATTTATCTCTGCCAATGGAATTGATCCTGCCGGCATTGATATATTCGTCAGCCGGGGCGGTTTGGGGAAACCCGGTCCATCAGGGATCTACCGGATCAATGAAGCCATGAAAGAAGATCTCCTCTCAGGAGTCTACGGCCTTCACGTATCCGCCATCGGGCCGGTGATAGCACACCTGATTGCTCAATCGTATGGTAGAGATGCCATTGTGGTTGATCCGCCAAGCAGTGACGAATTTTGCGAAGAGGCACGGATTTCCGGACATCCTCAGATCGCACGAAAAAGCGCCTTCCATGCATTGAACCAGAAGGCTGCAGCCAGAAAAGCGTGTGAAGAGATGGGAAGATCCTACAGCGAGGTCAATATGGTGGTGGCCCATATGGGGGCCGGGATAACTATCGGCGCACACAGGAAGGGGAAGGTGATAGATGCTAACCACGGCTTGTACGAAGGCCCCTTCACCCCGGAGCGGGCGGGGAGCCTGCCAACAATGGCATTGCTGGATATCATGCAGCATTTGAAATATTCAAGGGATGAGGTGCAGCGGTGCCTCATCGGGGAAGGAGGGCTCTTTGCCTACCTGAAAACAAGAGATGTTCCACAGATAGAAGAAAATATCAGGCACGGCGATGCTTACGCACAGCAGATTTACCGGGCAATGGCCTATCAGATTGCCAAAGATATCGGTGCAATGGCTGTTGTGCTCATGGGCAGTATTGATGCAATCGTGTTGACAGGAGGGCTTGCCAACTCCGAGATGCTAATCGAATGGATCAGGGAGAAGGTGGGCTTTCTTGCGGATATCTTCGTATACCCGGGAGAGGATGAAATATCAGCCCTGATCGCAGGGGGATTGAGGGCGCTTGATTCCAGCGAGGCTGTTTTGTCATATCCGCCGGATGCTCCCGAAGGATAATCCGACCAATAATGAGTGATGTTAATGAGTTATATGCACATGTCCGGGCAGGCCGAAAAAAAGCAAAAAAAAGCCAGAAGAAGTAAAAGGTGTAAGGACAAAGCACGAGAGGACTTGTCCCCTCTTCTGGCGTAAAGGAGGTCAGAACAACACTTGTTGTATCTAACTTATATTATTTTACCATAAGACCGTATATCAGTAAACCCCTATTTGTAATGTAAGATAACACAACTCAAAGATGTAAGAATCATCTTACACAAAGATCGTTGGTTTTAGGCTCCGAGCAATGAAGAATGCACATGATAAAAACGGTAACATTAAATAACCAAATAATATTAGAAAGTTAATGGGTCATTTAAAATGGTTGGACAAATGCGGTCCCGGTAATAGTGTCTGCGCAGTAGTGTCCTTTACATCAAGACGAGACCTGCCCATGTAGGGTTATCCGTTATGACATTCCGGGTAAAAATGTCTTACATGGGATGCTGGCCTTGCGTCCGCTGTGATGTACCCTTGACAAGGGTGAATCTTCTCTTCGATATAGTCTTGTTCCCGGTTCGGGCTGGTTTGTCCGAAAGCCTGAACCATGTGTCAAAGAGCTCGAGCAGGGTATCTTCGAAGTATGCCGATCTTTTACTCTGGGAAGAGGCCAGGAGCAGTTTTTTCCTCATTGTTTCTGTGCCTTCGAAATCAGACTGAATCGCATCACGTATTTCAGAGACCGTGAATATAGCCTCATCAAAGACATATTTTTTTATCACGGTCAAAGTCTTGGCGAGATCGATCATCCCATATGCAACGATTAAATCGTCGCTGTTATAGTTCGGTAGTTTCCGATATGTATCTGTACCTGTGAAAAGGTTGTTCTGCAGCGGAGAGAGGAAGGGGTGAACGAGCCCGATATTGTTATAGGAAAGCAAAACATCCTCCAGCTTTGGCTGTTTTTTTTGCATGACCCTGTGAATTATGTCTGTGTATTCCCGCACGAGGTTTTGGAAACATTTTCTGCGCATGGATCCTTCATGCAAGGAATTTTCAACGGGTAAAAAGAGCCCGTCATTTACCAGCAGATCAAATATCAAGGTATGGTGTGTCTCGAAGAGGGCATCAATGACTGCAGACAGCTTACCATTATTGAGGCTGCAGTCTCGATACACAACCCAATTCTGAAAATCCTGAACCTGCTTGTTCGCCTGTTTGGCAAATCGCTTTGTGCCTGAAATATCGTGATATATATCAGGACACCAGCCAGCAGTCTTTATGCAGTCAATCACCTTCAGCTTGAAGAAATCGCTGAGGTCATCCCTCCAGCGAACAGCCAGAACAGGCTGTTGCGTAGGGATATGTATTCTCGCCTGGAGTATGAATTTGGATAACATCGTATCTGCCGGATTACCGTTTTTATCGGAACCCGCAAGCGTGATATGCTGATACATTGGTGTGACAACGAAAGCTTCATGGTTTGCCGGCTGGACCATCATGATCTGTTCACATTTGATTCTGAAGAGTTCCAGGAACTCCAATGCCTTATCCGGGGACAGGTTTCCTGAGAGCAGATCGTTCTCAAAAAACGGATTCATATATTGATCAAAACGTCCGGGAGATATACCCTGGCCATTAAGTTCGAGACACAAACTGATATGAATAAACCAGAAAGCCTGAAGTGCTTCCCTGAATGTCTGAGGTGCTTTCCTCGGCACTTTCCGGCAGATACGGGAGATCTCGTACAGTTCTTTTGCGCGGTGTTCTTCTGCGCATTGGTCTGCCAATCGCTGGGCTTCATTGGCGTAGTTTTCCGCAAAGGAAATAATCCCCTGGAGCGAGAGAATAAGGCCTTTATAATAGTAAACTTTTTCCAGTCCATCCTGATTATCCGAGACCTTGATCATTCCAATGCATTCCTGAAGGTGTTCAATGATGGAATCCAGGCCTTCTTCCAGGATCCTTTTGTAGGTGATCACAATCCAGCCCTTTGGTGCATACGAGGGGAAAAAAGGTGAATCGAACCAGGGTTGCCATTTCTCGGAGCGGTCAAATATGCGCAGTGTATCGTGAAGGTGTTTTGCGCACAGCGAACACCAGTTCTTATCCTGCCAGAATGTGCTGACTGTGCGGAGCTTGTTCAATTCATCTGGCGAAAGTGTACAGGGCAGTTTTGCATTTCCAACCTTGGGCTGTGCTCGCTTGTTTAAATCGTGACCCTCCTTCAGTAAGGAGTCTTTGATGGAATCGAAGATGTGTCCTGCGAATTCAGGATATACCTGTGCCCCCTTGATAAAACGGGAAGTACTCCCCACAATGAGTTCATCATCCCATATGACCGGGGTTAAATGAGAAAGCACGTGCTTGTATGCCCCGGCTGATCTCAGATACAATGGTTCATCCCAGTGGTCACGCAAATATTCGGTGAAAAGTACAGCACGTTGTGAATCAATACTGGGTGTGGCTTCTAAAATCTTTGCGTATCTTTTCTTGACCCGGTCGGTTGTAGGTTTCCCATACTGTGCAAGACCTTCAAACATGATGATTACCCCTCCCTCGCTCATGTTGTGTCGTGCTTGGAAAAATGCCAGGAGTGCGGATAGAATTACTAGCATAAGGGTGCACAGGCTAATATCAGAAAATATCTGATACCTGTGTAGGACAAACCTTATTTTTTCATGAGCGCTTGTCTTACGCGAATGATTACAGGGAGACTTACCTGTGGTGAGAGAGAGAAAACACTGCAGCAAATTCCATGCTAATCAACGAGTTTATTCTGAACGGCATAGAGAACAATTTCAGCATTGTTTTTCATATTCATCTTTTCCAGGATGCGTGAGCGATAGGTGCTCACGGTCTTTACACTCAGACACAGTTCGTCTGCAATCTCTTTTATGGTTTTTCCCGATGCTATCATGTGCATAACCTGGTACTCGCGATCTGATAGAGATTCATGGACAGGCCGGTCAGCATCACGATCCAATTCATATGTGAGGCGTTCCGCCAGGGAAGAGCTGATATATTTGCGTCCTGTCGCAACCTTACGAATGGCTGAAATCAATTCATCAGGGGCACTTGATTTTGTCAGGTATCCGGAAGCTCCTCCGCGCAGGACCCGTATCGCATAGTGTTCTTCCGGGTACATGCTTAATATCAGAACAGGGAGTTTTGGCTTCTGATGTTTTAATTCCCGCAGGACTTCAAGGCCGTCTCTTCCCGGCATGGAGATATCCAGGAGGATCACATCGTAGGCATTATTCCATGCGTAATCAAGGACCTCTTTTCCATTTGAAGCCTCATCAACCACAAGTATGTCATCAGTCTCGGAAAGGATCTGTTTCAACCCTTCACGGACTATAGGATGATCATCAGCGATAAGAATCCGTATCATCAAGAACCTCCCTTGTCTTCAATCGGAATAGATACGACTACCGTGGTACCCTTTCCCTTTTCCCCGGAAAACGTCACTTCTCCCCCACAAAAATAAGCACGTTCCTTTATACCCATAAGTCCGAATGATTTGGAATCATATATCTGTTTCTTTGTTATACCTTTCCCGTTATCCTTTACAATCAATTCCAATCTGCCATCCTGTTCCTTCAAGGATGTTTCCACACTGGAGGCATCTGCATGCCTGGCCACATTTGTTAACGTTTCCTGGAAGATACGGAATATCGTAGTCGCGACATCCTTGTCCATCTGGATATCGTCAGGATCGACGTGAACTGTGCAGCTTATTCCTGTGCGATTTTGAAATTCTTCTGCCTGCCATTCTATTGCAGGCACCAGTCCGAGGTGGTCCAAGAGCCCCGGACGCAGATCCATGGTTATACGCTTCACCGATTGAATAGTCATATCAATAAATTTGAGCATCAGGTTTGCTTTCGTATGCAGCGGTTCGAGATTTTCAGGAAATTTCTTTGCCAGGAAGGAAAGGTCCATCTTCAAGGCAGTGAGAACCTGTCCCAGTTCATCATGTATCTCTCTAGCGACTCGTGTCCTTTCCCCTTCGCGAACATCCTGTGCGTGTTTGTGGAGGTTTCGTAGCTGTTCCCGGGAACGCATCAGATTCTCTTCTGTTTTTTTCATATCCGTTATGTCTAGAAGCGAAGTAACACTTTTGCCTGTTCCAGGAATAATGTTGGCTGTGACAAAGACATCTTTTGTGTTGCCGTCTTTGTCGACAAATTTGAACTCGTAGTTCCTCGGTGCTGCACCAGGATCTATTCTCCGGAGCTTATGATAATTGAGAATCCTGTCCCGGTGTTCATCACTTACAAAATCTATCAAATATTTCTTATGCTCGATTGACTGACGCGGGAACCCTGATAATTTTTGAAATTCAGAGTTGGCAAGGGAGATCGTCACATCTTCTTCGATGATTGCCATTGCCGTCCCGGTATTCTCAAAGATTGTTCGATACCGCTCCTCGCTTTCCTTCAAGGATTCCTCTGCCTTTTTCCGTTCGGTGATATTCCTGGTGATGCCCACGAAACCATCCGGCCGGCCATAGGTATCCAAAACAAAATTTGCCGTAACCTCTGTCCAGATGGTGGATCCATCCTTACAGATCTGTTCTAATTCAACCGTGAGGGATCTGTTCGGGTCTATTGGTTCACTGCTTTGCTGCAGGGCAATGTATTCCTGCATAAGATCCATGAGTCTTTCGTACGATTCATAGGTGAAAATCTTGTCAAGGGGCATGGACATTGCCTCCTCAACGGTATATCCCCGAAACCGCAGTACTGACGGGCTGATATAGGTATGATGAAGATCCTTGTCCAAAACCCAGATGACGTCCTGCACATTTTCGGCCAGCAGCCGGTAGCGCTCATCGCTTTTCATCAGGTTGTCCTCAGCTTCCTTGTTCTTCGTGATGTCATAGACCATACCTTGCACCTCTTCGGGGTTTCCAGTTGCACCACAGATGTTCTGGACATACTCGTGAAGCCAGCGTACCTGACCATCTTTGCGGATAATCCGGTACGTAAGCTCTGTCGCATAGGAGGGGCTCGAAACTAACGGCTTCGTTTCCTCAATCATTTTGTCGAGATCCTCAGGGTGAATGATCTGTTTCCAATTCGGCTTTCCGGCGATGAATTCCTGTTCCGAATAACCGGTGATCTCCTGTACCGTGCCATGGAGAAAAACAGGCGTGTAATCCATCTTGGCGCGAAAGGCAATACCCTGAAGATTTTGCGCAAAGGATCGATACCTCCCTTCGCTTTCTCTCAGTGCTGATTCCGCTTTTTCCCTCTCTGTAATATCAACTCCGGCACCATAGATGAAGTCTATCTCACCGCTCTCCTTGAATACGGCCCTTCCCTCCCATTCCACAAGATACTCCGTGCCGTCCTTTGCTGTGACATAATTTTCATGCCTGGTGGGGTTGCGATATTGCACGAGATTGAAGAATACGTCTGACATGAGCTCTTGTTCACGAGGAGGGATGAATGTACTCAGGTATTCCGTCCCGACCACCTCATCTTGCGTATAGCCGAGTTTCATCAGCATGGCGTTGTTCATCATGATGGTTTTGCCTTCAGGATCTATAGCGGTAAAGAACGTAGGGGATTCCTGAATGAGTATGTCGGAGAACACCTTTTCTCGTATATAGTTTTTTCTCATCACAGACATCTTTTTCCTTGTCATGAACAGTATCGACAATACAATTGCCACTACGATCGTGATTACTGCTGTTTCCGCCAGTGCCTCCTGCCAGTTTATCGGGGTTTTTTGTCCCCCGAAGAAGACATAGGGAAGATCCAGAATTTCATTGAGCCAGATGAATAAACACAAAAAGAGAAAAGAGCTTAAAACAAGGCTCCATGTCATGGAAAAGGATCTTCTCTTCGTTTTTTTTCCGTGTGAGGATACGGGCATATTCAAATCGGTCAGTCCCTCATCTGTTCTCACGCATCGAGTTTTCATGAAGCACTTGAAATCCTTTTTGTTATCAATGCGGTGCCTTCGATAGAGCACCAAAAATATTTAAATAGCCTCCACGTCCTTTTTGCCGGACGGGAAGTTCAGTTTCGGTCCCCCGCATCATGCTTGAGGAACACATCTCCCGGGTTTAGTCCGGAATTCATAGCATTGATGAATACGCTGTATATATCATTTTTTTACGAATATTTATATATGTACATTCCTTCGGCTCAAGGGGCCTAAGATTTATGAATCAAAACAAGATCTTGAAGCATTGTTCATAGAATGATTATCCAACCACCCGTTATACATTCTCCTGTCTTCAGGATAAATCGCCACTGTTTTTACGTCTGGTCGCAAAAGATAGTCTCGATCTTTGTAATGTCCTGAGGCGAGATGGCATCAGGAGAAAAAGCATCCAGAATCGCCAGTGGCGACAAGGTTCTCCCGTCATGGAATCCTATCGTCATGGTATTTCGGTCGTAGGATGAGAGGAACTCGTGGACATTGAGCTCCTTGCCGTTCTTTTCTATACGCCCTTCACTTTCAATAGACAGGGTAAAAGGTTTTGCAAAGTGGTACACGAAGGATGCAACCTTGGGCAGCTTTCCTTTTGTACAGGAGAAGGCTGTTGAGCCTTTCGGGAGGTGAGCGTTCAATAAAGAGAGGATCTCATCTTCAGCCAGTTCATTTGTGAGCTCGAACTGAAAAAATTCACTCTTTGAGGCTATCCCGAAAGAGGTGGGAGGTGTGGTGCTTACCTTCATGGAAGGACTGAATCCATCCGAGTATGCCGCATCCATTCCGGACCGGCGAATGGTACGTTTGATCATCTCCATAAAGTCCCTGGGAGAAAGTAACCGCAGGACCTCCTCCTTGGTGATCCCCACGACGTATGTGGCTTGGCCAGGGATCTTTTTTTCGGAAAAGAGGAAGATCGGCTCGGGCGAAGGGCGGAGGATATTTTTGATCCCTTTTTCACATACACCGCACCCCGAGCAGGCAGCTTCTCTGCAGTCAGGGGTTTGTTCCTCTTTATATGCCCGTGCGCGTTCATCGAGCAGGAAGTTCCTATCGAGCTTCATGTCGATAAAATCCCAGGGAAGATCTTGGTCGAGAGGTCTCTGTCGGTGGTACGTCTTCGGGTCGATCCCCGACTTTTCGAATGCCGTGAGCCATGCTTTCTCGTCGAACAGATCTCCCCATCCATCCAGGTAGGCCCCATATTCTACCGCCTTTTCTATGACCTGAGAAAGGTGAGCATCCCCTCTGGAGAAGACGCCTTCTAAGAAGGTGAGCCTCGGGTCCTGCCACTTGAGCGAGATATTCTTCTGTCTCAGGTTCTTCTGCAGATAGCGCAGATAGTCTTCATGCTTCTCAAGTGAGAGCTGCTCCTCCCACTGGAAGGGGGTAAACGGTTTGGGGATGAATCCGGAGATGCTGACGCTGATTCTTCCCCTGAAGTGTTTTGCCAGGTGCTTCGACAGGGAGCAGATGGCCTCGATGTCTTCTTCCCTCTCGGTGGGAAGCCCTATCATGAAATACAGTTTCAGGGATTTCCATCCCAGCTCTTTGATGATGCCGATACTCCTGAAGAGATCCTCCTCTGTGTTTCCCTTGTTGATAACCCTTCTGAGACGTTCGGTTGCGGCTTCAGGGGCCATGGTAAATCCAGCCTTTTTCACCGAGGCTATGAGATCTGCCACCCGTCTTGTAATTCCCTCCACCCTCAGTGACGGTATTCCCACGGAAACCTCACGAGATGGGCAGTGTATGGTTTCCATAAGGGTGTTGATATAGCTGAGATCGGTCATGGATAACGCGAGCATCGCTATGTTGTCATACCCTGTGGTTTCAAGCCCTTTTCTGTAGGATTCCATAACAGAGGGGTATGATCTCTCACGGTAGGGGCGATAGATCATACCGGCCTGGCAGAACCTGCAACCCCTGGTGCACCCGCGGGCTACCTCCACACCGATGCGGTCATGCACGATGGAGGTGTGTGGCAGTACCGGCTCAGAAGGGAAAGGATAGCTGTCGAGATCGCTTAGAATGCGTCTTTTGGGATGCCGGCAATATCCCGGCCGGTAGACTCCCTCAATCTGCGACATGGCCTCAAGGCGCTCATTCCTGTCCCTGGTCTGCTTGCAGATCAGGGACATTTCCCTGATAACCTCCTCGCCATCCCCGATAACAACTACATCAAAGAATGGTGAAAACGGAGCAGGATTTACGGTGCTCGTCCCCCCTGCAGCGATAATGGGATCATTATCTGATCGTTCCTGTGCATACAGGGGAATTCCTGCTAGCTGAAGCATCCTGGCTACCGTGGTATAAGAGAGTTCATAGAGGAGAGAAAAACCCACAATATCGAATCGCTTAAGAGGACGCTTTTCCTCGAGACTGAACAGATCGATCTTCTTTTGCTCGAGGGCGCAGGCCATATCGGTCCATGGTGCAAACACCCGTTGAGCCCACACGCCGGGTGTGGAATTGAGGATATGGTACAGAATCTTCAGGCCCGCATGGGACATGCCGATTTCATAGATATCGGGGAACGCCAGTGCAACACGCACCTGCACCTCGCGCTCCGGTTTAATCACCTCATTGATCTCTCCACCGATATAGCGGCTCGGTTTGGTAATGTTGTAGAGGAACTGAGAATCTATAATGCTTCCTGGCATACCTTCACTCTTGATCTTTCAGTTTTTTTCAGGGCACTGTTGTTTTGATCCCCAAGCACCATAAAAGGATGTATTCTTTCGTTGCCATGCACCCATTCAGGGCTTCTTTTTCCGGAATCCGATAACGTCATCCCCTGAGTGACGCTAGGCTAACCTCATATGAACTCAATAGTCAATTACATGATGGAATGGGTCATAATCCTTGCCACTTATTCTATGACATGATAATTGGAAGTGCTAGGAGGGGTTATGTCTGAGGAAAAACTCACATTGGGTCAGTATTTCCGAATGGAGAGAGAGAATAAAGGCATTGACCTGAAAGAGATCGAGGAAAAAACAAAGATTTCTGCGCAAACGCTACGATTTCTTGAAGAAGATCAGATAGATATGCTTCCACCGCGCGCTTTCTTGCGGGGATTTCTCCAAGTAATCAGTAATGAATTTGATTTCGATGAAGAAGAACTTGTGAAGCATCTGGACGAAACCCTTGCCTTATACAGCCAGCCGGAAGAGACTCACCGCAGGTTCAGGCCACAGGACAAGAGCTCGCTGTCAAAAATGCTTATTATCTTTATCGTGATTTTCATTGCTCTTGTCATCTTCGGGATTTCCATGAAAAAGTGCAGCGCTCCTGAATCATCGCAGGGCAGCGTGGACGCGTATGCATCAATCGGCAACGAAAGAACCCATACTATTCTGATAAGAGACAATTATCCAAGTTAGCAGGATTTCCTTGAAAAGAGGTCTGGTATGTCGGTCAGGGCATCTGATGTAAAATTACTGCGAGAATATATAGACAAGGGCTGGGAGTTTCATATCATCGATATGCTTCACGATCTCAAGCCTGTTGAAATCGCAGAGCTTATCGAGGCCCTCGATGAAGAATCCAGAGGAAAATTCTTTTTACTCCTCGACGTAGATACTGCATCCGAAGTCATCTCAGAGCTCTCTTCCGAATCCAGGGAAGATATCCTTGACGACATATCCGATTCGGATCTCGCCCGTATCGTCCAGGACATGGACTCCGACGATGCGGCAGACCTTGTAGGCGATCTGCATGCAGAGCGTGCAGAGCGGGTACTGGCCGCCATGAGCCCGAAAGAGTCCTCGGATATCAAGTCCCTTCTCAGATACCCCGAGGACACGGCAGGCGGCATCATGCAGAGAGAGCTTATCTCTGCCCCTGCCAGCGCAACGGTAGACGAGGTGATCGCCCAGATACGACAGCTCCATACCGAGATAGACAATATTCACATGGTATATGTAGTGGATAACAAGGGAGTCCTCGTGGGCACGGTCCCTCTCGTACATCTCATCCTCTCAAAGACCGAAACCACCATCTCACAGATTATGGATGTCGACCCTATGACGGTGCCGGTGAATATGGACCAGGAGGAGGTGGCGCAACTGTTCAGAAAGTACGATTACGTTGTCATGCCCGTTATAAACGAAGAAGGAGAGCTCTTGGGCAGGATCACGGTGGATGACATCGTGGACATCATCGATGAAGAGGCCACCGAGGACATGTTCATGCTTGCCGGTGCTGAAGAGGATCTGCTGTCATCGTCGATCATGAAGAATGCCTCCACCAGGATACCCTGGCTGTTTGTATGCTGGTTGGGTGGTGTGCTTACCACCTTTTTAATCAAGGGATTTGAAACAACGCTGAGCCAGCTCGTGGGACTGGCTGCCTTTATGCCAATTATTCTCGGCATGGGGGGTAATGTTGCGTCACAGTCAGTGGCATTGATCGTCAGAGGAATTGCCACCGGTGTTTCCACCACTACCCGTTTCATGGAGATCGTGATCAAACAGCTCTGTGTCGGAATTCTGCTCGGGGCCCTGTATGGAACCATGCTCGGGGGCATTGCATTCGTAATTTATCCCGAAGATGTCCGGATGAGCGTCGTCGTGGCTATTGCCATCCTGAACTCCATGGCGCTGGCTGCATTTCTGGGCACGGCGCTGCCGCTGCTCTTCTATAAATTCGGAAAAGATCCTGCTGTTGCCTCTGCCCCGTTCGTAACCACCGCTATGGACCTCCTGGGCGTTGCAGCCTATTTTGTCGTTGCAGCCCTCATCATGTTCTAGGAACGTATGCCTCGATTCACGACAGATGCCATTATCCTCCACTGCATCGACTTCCTCGAGTCTGACAAGATCGTCTGTGCATTCACAAAGGACAGAGGGGTGATCCATGCCATCGCAAAGGGTGCGAAAAGCAGCAAGAAGCGGTTTCCCGGCACCCTGGAGCCCTTCTGCGAAGTGATCCTCGACCTGTTTTCCCGAAAGAGCAGCGATCTGCTGCGCATAGAATCTGCCCACCTGACAAACGCAAACCTGGCCATCAGGGAAGATCTGGAACTCCTCGCCCATGCAAGTGTCCTCATCGAGCTCGTGAAAGAGCATCTCGGAGAACTTGATCCGAGTCCGGCAACCTATGTTTCACTCCGCACGGCCCTTTCCGCCATGGAGCCCGGTGTGCAGTGGTTTTCCATCTGGTGCATATCCATGGTGAACATCCTCTCCTCCCTGGGGTATGGGATTGAATTGATCGATCGCAGAGAAACACAGCCCAATCAGAGGAATGATCACGCATCAGGGAAGCTGACGAAAGAGGCCTACCTGTTCATGGTCAAGGGCTCCCGACTCGATAAAGAGGTGTTGGCCAAACTCAAGATCAACCGCGATGTCAGGAAAGAAATAACAGAGTATCTTCTGTTGTTATGCAACAGGGTATCTGAGAAGAAGCTGAAAACCGCTGCGTTTTTGGCAAAGCTGCTTGACCTGAATATAATCCAATGATAGATGAGGAAACCATGGATTTCCAAGAATTGATAATGAATCTACAGGCATTTTGGTCCCGGTACGGATGTTTAATCGTCCAGCCGTATGATTTGGAAGTGGGAGCAGGGACGTTCAATCCCGCCACCTTTTTACGCTCATTGGGGCCCGATCCCTGGAATGTCGCGTACGTCGAGCCTTCAAGAAGGCCCACCGACGGGCGGTATGGGGAAAACCCGAACCGGCTCCAGCACTACTACCAGTTCCAGGTGATACTCAAGCCGTCCCCCATAGATGTCCAGAACATCTATCTCGACAGCCTCAAGCAGCTCGGCATAGATCCCCTCGAGCATGATATCCGGTTCGTCGAAGATGACTGGGAATCACCCACGCTGGGCGCCTGGGGTCTTGGCTGGGAGGTCTGGCTCGACGGCATGGAGATCACGCAGTTCACCTATTTCCAGCAGGTGGGCGGATTTGATCTCGATCCGGTCTGCACCGAGATCACCTACGGACTCGAACGAATTGCCATGTTCCTCCAGGATGTCAGCTCGGTGTACGACATCACCTGGAAGGGAGATACGAAGTACGGGGATGTTCACCATGCAGGCGAGGTGCAGTGGTCCAAGTATAACTTTGAGCACGCCCATGTTCCCACCCTGCTCAAGCTCTTTTCCCTGTATGAGGAAGAGGCGAAACGGGTAGGCGAGCAGGGATTGTGTCTGCCGGTTTATGACATGTGCCTGAAGTGTTCCCACCTTTTCAATCTTCTTGATGCACGAAACGCCATCAGCACAACCGAGAGGCAGTCATACATCGCCAGGGTGAGGGATATGGCGAGGATGGCGGCAAAACTCTACCTGGACAGCATACAAGACAGTAACGAGGAGAAATAATGGGACGTTCTTTGCTTTTCGAGATCGGCACAGAGGAGATTCCCTCAAGCTTTACTAGCCCGGCACTTGATTTTATTCGCACTTGGGTAACCGAAAAGTTCACGGAAATCAAACTGGAGTATGACTCTCTGGAGGTGTTCGGTACACCGCGAAGGCTGGCACTCATGGTCACAGGAATCGAAGAGACGCTGCCGGATACGGTGGAGAAGAAGATGGGTCCTCCAAAAAGGGCCGCCTTTGATGATCAGGGCAATCCTACAAAGGCAGGGATAGGCTTTGCAAAAAATGCAGGGGTGGATATTTCTGAGGTATCCCTTGAAGAGACGCCGAAGGGCGAATACCTCTGTGTAGTAAGGACGATCCCCGGGAAGGCCGCCACCAACGTGCTGCCTGAGATTCTTGAGGAACTGGTCACCCGCATACACTTCCCCAAGACCATGCGGTGGTCGAATCCGGATGTGCGTTTTGCCAGACCGGTGCACTGGCTTCTTGCCCTGTTTGGAGATCAGGTTCTTCCGGTGAAATTCGGCAACATTACCGCCGGAAACTGCACCTACGGCAACAGGTTCATGACCGATGGAGTCATCGAAGTGAAAACTCCGGACTCATATGAGGCCCTTCTCGAAGCCAACTATGTGATTCCTGATGTTGAAAAACGAAAAGCCCTTATCTGGGACGGCATCAGCAAGCAGGCAGAAGACCTCGATGCACAGGTAATTGATCGCGACCTGCTCGATGAGGTGGTGAACCTTGTCGAGTATCCGTATGTTATCGTCGGCACATTCGATGAATCGTTCCTGGATCTGCCCACCGAGGTACTCGTCACAGTGATGAAGCATCATCAGAGGTTTTTCCCCCTGTACTCGCGTGACGGAGATACCAGGCTGAGGGCATATTTCTGTGCGGTAAGCAATATCGTGCCAAAGGACGATGCACTTGTCCGCATTGGAAACGAGCGCGTGCTCAAGGCCCGGCTCGACGATGCGAAGTACTTCTTTATCGAAGATCTCAAGGTGCCTATCGAAGAATATGCCGAGCGGCTCAAGGACGTGATCTTCCACAAGGATCTTGGGACATCCTTTGAAAAAGTCGAGCGGTTTTCCCGCATAGCGCTCTATCTCGCTGATTACCTGGCCCCGGGCAAACTGGAAAAGGTGAAAGAGGCATCGTACCTGAGCAAAGCGGACCTGAACAGCCTCATGGTGTACGAACTGCCGGAACTCCAGGGTATCATGGGCAGGGAATATGCCCTTCATCAGGGACATGACCCCGAGGTCTCGGCTGCCATCCATGAGCACTATCTCCCCACGTCTGCAGAGGATGACCTGCCGAGTGATATCATCGGCGATCTGGTGGGCATGGCGGACAGGATAGACACCATCTGCGGCTGTTTCGGCATCGGTATGGTCCCCACCGGTACCTCGGACCCCTATGCGCTGAGGCGGCAGACCATTGCCATTGAAAATATTCTCCTTGCAAAAGGGTATCGAATATCCATATCCGACCTGATCGATCAGGCATTGAGTATGCTGTCCACCAAGCTGAAACGGGACGGATCAGAGGTCAGGGAGGATGTCATTTCATTTTTCAAGTCCCGCTTTGTCTCGATCCTGCAGGGACGAGGCATAACAGGCGACGTCATCGAAGCTGTTCTGCGTGATTTTGATGATCCTGTCGATACCTTCATGAGGGCAGAGGCCATAGAAAAGGTAAAAGTCGAGCCGTGGTTCGACTCTATCTGCGCAGCATCGAAGCGGGTGGAAAACATCCTCAAGAAAGTGGATGCCTCCCCAGAGATATCACCGGACCTCTTTGAAAACGATGAGGAGAAAGCGCTGTACGCAAGCTTCAAAGAGGTGGAAAGCTCCTTTATCAGCTATGCGGGCAAGGGGGAATACACCCAGGCGCTCAAGCTCCTTGCCGGGCTCAGGGAGCCTATCGACCATTTCTTCGACAAGGTGCTCGTGATGGCAGAGGATATTCCCACACGAAACAACCGCATCGCCCTTTTAAAATCACTGGTGAGCCTGTTTGACAAGATAGCGCAATTTTCCAAGATATCCGCGTAGGAAATGAAGGGAACGCTGCCCAGCCAGGGTATACGCAGGAGGCCGGAAGATCCCGGTAAAGGGGACATGCGTGATGCCTTCTCCATCGATGTGGACAGGATCCTGCACTCGAAGGCATACACCTCTTATATCGATAAAACCCAGGTGTTCTATCTCGTGGGGCACCAGGGCATCTCGCACCGGGTCATCCACGTGCAGCTCTTAAGCAGGATCGCCAGGACCATCGGGAGAAAACTGGGGCTGAACGATGACCTTATCGAGGCCATAGCCATCGGCCACGATATCGGCCATCCGCCCTTCGGACACGATGGCGAGAACTATCTCCATGAGCTCTGTATGGAATCGGGGATCGGAGCGTTCAGGCATAATGTCCAGGCCATCCAGTCTCTTGAACGGATCGAAAAGCAGGGCAAGGGGCTTAACCTCACCATCCAGGTGCTTGACGGCATACTCTGCCATAACGGAGAGACAACAGAGCAGGTCGTTTCTCCGGACAATTCGGAGACTTTTGTCGATTTTGATAAAAAATACCAAATATCGAAACACCAGGGCAACCCTCTGCCCATGACCATGGAAGGATGCCTGGTGCGTGTTGTCGACACGGTGAGTTACATAGGCAGAGATATTGAAGATGCCATCTCTTTAGGCATCATTGCACGGGACGATATTCCCGAAGATGTGGTGTGTGAGCTGGGTGATACCAACGGCAAGATCGTGTATGCCCTGGTGGACGACCTCATTCACCACTCCAGCGAAAAAGAGATCGCGTACTCTCAGGGCATTTTTGGTTCCTTAAGGAAGCTCAAGGATTTCAACTACGAAAAGATATACCTCAACAGCCATGTCAAGGCAGAATCCACGAAGATTAAAACCATGTACACTCTGGTGTTCAAGCGGCTCGTGGAAGACATCGAATCTCAGAGGCTGGCCTCCCCCATATTTACCCAGTTCATTCACGGGCTCGATGAGGACTATGAACATGAACACGTCCCTGAAGAGATCGTGCGGGACTTTATTGCAAGCCTGACAGATACCGCCTTCCTGCGGGTGTTCCATGCCCTGTTTGTGCCGGAGACCCTCGGCTAGGAACAGGAGGTGCAGTCTCCTGGTCTTTTTATCAGGAATTCTGGCTCATCACCGATGAGCGGTCATACCCCTCAGGAACCGCCGTAGCCGATGATGACTTTATCTCCATCCACTATGACCGGCACCTTTCGAGCCCCCTTCGAGTAGGTGAGCATCTCCTGCAGTTTTGCCCTGTCCTGCTTGACGTCGAAATATTCAGCCTTGCCCTGGTACGCCGACCTGGCGTCAGAAGTGTAGGGTCATCCGGATTTGCCGTAGATCATGATTTTGTCCGGCATGGTAAGTATACCCTCCTGATAAGATGATGCTCTATTGTACTCCCTTGGAAAATGATGATCAACCGGACAGATGCAACCTCTCTATTTCCAGCTGCGCTCATCAACCATGAGGGGTGCGTCCTCACCGAAGGTGCCTGGGGGTACTATCTCGATGGCATCGATCTTGACCGTGCAGATTTCCCTGAAGACAGTATCGAAGCGCGATTTGAATGTTTCGAAGCTGTCACCCTGGAGAACTGTCTCCATCTTCACTCTCAGCGTATCGCGGTGGCCGGTCCTGTCGATAACAGCCTGGAACCTGCATTGATTGAATTTCTGGGCAACCCTTTTGAGCTGGCTCGGGGCCACGAACATGCCGCGAACCTTGACGGCATCGCCCACGCGGCCGGCTATACCGCTGAGCATCTGCGATGTCCTGCCGCACGGGCATTTCTCATCCACAATACTGGAAAGGTCTCCCGTGCCGAACCGGAAGAGGAAGAAGATTGAATTCAGACGGGTAACCACAATTTCACCCAGTTGACCGGGTCCGAGACGCCTGCCGGTCTCGGGGTCCACGATCTCCACGATCACCTCTTCGCAGATGTGCCACGCCTTTTTTTCACTGCACTCATAGGCGATATCGCCCACCTCGGTAGCCCCGTACATCTGGTAGGTGTCTATGCCGTATTCCTCCTCGAAGCAGGTTCTGAGAGAGGGGGCAAGGGGTTCTGCCCCGAAGCTTGCCCTGCGGAGGTTGAAATCCTTCCTGAAGTCATATCCCATCTCCTGGGCCTTTTTGATGATGGCCATCAAAAAGCTCGGGGTGCCGGTGTAGCCGGTGACCCCAAGGTCCTTTATGAGCTGTACCTGCTGCTGGGTGCCCGAAGATCCGGACGGGACAACGGTCGCGCCCACACGGCCCAGGCCCCCGTGAAAGGTCAGCCCGGCTGCAACCATGTGATAGGTGAAGGCGTTGAGGACGATGTCTCCCTTGCGGAACCCGGCGGCACAATAGGCCCTGGCCCACAACGGGTCGTCGGAGTTCAGATGCGGTTCGTACACCGGTCCGGGCGAGGTGAAGATGCGCTCAATGGATGCATGCTCGTCTGCAAATCCCCCAAAGGGAGGGTCTGCTGCCTGGATCTCTACGAGTTCCTCACGGGAGATAACCGGCAGCTTTTCGAGATCATCTATCCGCTGAATATCGATCGGGCTGATCCCGATCTCGTGGAACAGCTGTTTTACCCTCTTTGAGCGTTCATACCCGAGGTTCACCATCTCAAAGAGCCCCCGGTTATAGTATTCCCGCCGCTGCTGTGGCGTCATGGTTTCCTTGTCATCAAAGTA
>DAISYU010000038.1:23537-26386 GCA_036825155.1 Thermodesulfobacteriota bacterium
AGCCACCGCTTCCTTCGGCGGTAGGACTTGATGTCCTTGTACGATCTGGTGGCGCCGCCGGCGCTTACACCCAGGTAAAACTCCTTTACATCCGGGTTTTCCCGCAGGTCTGCTGCCTCGCCTTCCATGACGATCTTGCCGTTTTCCATCACATATCCGTAATGGGCTATCTGCAGGGCCATGTTTGCGTTCTGCTCCACGAGTACGATGGTGGTTCCCTGCTCCGTGTTGATCCGGCGGATAATGCGAAAGATCTCCTTGACCACAAGGGGGGCAAGTCCCAGGGATGGTTCATCCAGAAGCAGCAATTCAGGGTGGGCCATGAGCGCCCGGCCCATGACGAGCATCTGCAGCTCGCCGCCGCTGCAGTACCCTGCCAGCGATTTTCTCCGCTTTACCAGTGCAGGGAAGTAGTCATAGACCATCTCCAGGTCTTTCTTGTACGGCTTCATCCAGCGAGTCGCCGTACCCACCTTGAGGTTCTCCTCGATGGTGAGATACTTGAATGGTTCTCTGCCCTCGAGCACCTGGATGATCCCCTTGCGGGTGATCTCTTCCGGGGAAGAGTTCTGGATATTGTCTCCGTTGTACAGGATGGACCCGTCAGTCACCTTGCCGTTTTCCGGTTTGAGCAGCCCTGATATGGCCTTCAGCGTCGTGGTCTTTCCCGCACCGTTACTGCCGAGCAGTGAGATGATGCGGTTTTTCTCCACAGACAAGGACACACCCTTTAAGACCTGGATAACATCCGAATAGACGACGCTGATATTATTGATCTGCAGTAACGTCTCGTTTTCCATATCACGATCCTTTTCAGTAGGAAAACGGCCACAGCCGGAAGTTCGAGCGGATGATCCGCCATACCTCTGCCAGGCCCTTTGGTTCAAAGAGGATAAAGAGTACAATTGCCAGGCCGAATGCAAATTCCCTCAACGCCGCCAGGTTCAGCCCGAATGACGTGGAGATGCCCATGTTCAGAAAGGCATCGGTAATAAAGCGCAGGATCTCGTTGAGTCCGGTAATGAATACAGCCCCGAATATGGCGCCAGGGATGCTGCCCAGCCCTCCGATAACCACCATGGCGATGTATTCCACGGAGAGCCCGAGGGTGAATGGTTCGGTGGTGATACTGATGGAGTAATATGCCCATATTGCGCCTGCAAACCCTGCATAGAACGAACTGATGGCAAAGGAGAGCAGTTTGTAGGCGAAGATCGGGATCCCCATCCCCTCGGCAGCCCGGTCATTGTCCCTGATGGCCACAAATGCCCGGCCGAACCGGGTGCGCATGATGTTGACCGTCATGAACGTGATGGCTGCCAGACAGATATAGATAACGTAGAAGAATCCCCTATCAGAGCTGATCTCAAGACCGAAGATCGATGCTGCGGGCAATGTGATCCCCATGGTCCCCTGGGTGAGGCTTTCCCAGTGGACAAGGATGTATTCGATGATGAACTGTCCGGCAAGGGTGGCTATGGTGAGGTAGAGCCCCTTGAGCCTGCCGGAGGGTATCCCGAAGACCATGCCCACCAGTGCTGTGATGAGCCCTGCAGCAGGCAGGGAAAGCCAGAAGGGAAACCCCAGCCGTGTTGCCAGGATCGCCCCTGCATAGGCACCCACGCCGAAAAAAGCCCCGTGGCCCAGAGAGATCTGGCCGGTGAAGCCGATGAGGATATTGAGCCCCAGCGCGGCAATGGCTGCAATGCCGATCATGTTCAGCACATAGATAAAGTATGGGCCGCTTATAAATGGCAGCACGAAAAACAGCGAGACAAGCCCGATGGACAGCCAGAGCCTGCCGAAATCGGTCTCGAAGATGGCAAGCTCAGAAGCGTAGTGCTCTTTGTAGTTACCGCATGGGTGGAAGTGCAGTTTTCGCATAGTCTGTTCTCCCTAGACCCGCTCGATCTCCACCAGGCCGAAGAGCCCGTAGGGTTTTATGAGAAGGATGAATACGAGGATGATATATGGGACCACGTCTTTCAGTGAAGGTGAAATATACCCGCCGGTAAAGGTCTCCAAAAGCCCGATGATGATCCCTCCGATGATAGCCCCTCCTATGCTGTCCAGCCCGCCTAAAATAACGACCGGGAAGACCTTGAGCCCTATGGCGCTGATCTCGTGTACATTGGTGCCGTTGATAATGCCCAGAACAATGCCGCTCATACCGGCAACAAGTGCGGCAATGGCCCATGACAGGGCAAAGACCTTTTTCACATGCACCCCCAGCGACATGGAGGCGGTCTGGTTGTCGGCAACCGATCGCATGAAGATACCCTGTGAGGAGAACTTGAAGAACAGCCCGAACAATACGAGGAAGACGATGCCGATGCACGATGATGCGACATAGACCGGGGGCACGTAGACGGCGCCCATGTGCAGGGCAAGTCCCTCGGGGAGGAAATCAGGGTAGGTGTGAAGATTTCCCCCGAAGATGAACAGGAGCAGGCCCTTGAACATGGCAGCCAGCCCTACGGTGAGCATGATCACAAATATGAGCTGCTCGCCGATAAGCGGGCGCAGAAAAATGCGTTCCACGAGAAAACCCAGCACAAAACAGCCCGCCAGAGTAATGAGAAAGGAGAGCAGGATCGGCACATGGGCCCATGAGGTGAGCACCAGGAAAATGAAAGCACCTATGGCCAGGAGTTCACCATGGGCAAAATTCAGCACGCTCGATGATTTGAAGATCATGACAAATCCCATGGCCGAAAGCCCGTAGAGCAATCCGATGCTGAGACCGTTTACCAGAAGCTGGAGGAAAAAATCCATAGTCGTCTCCTAATCCACCGTTATTACGTTTACTGTTGTCTGGATCATGCCCACGTGCCCGTCCCGGTAGCGGA
>DAISYU010000039.1:0-13468 GCA_036825155.1 Thermodesulfobacteriota bacterium
TACTGCCTGAATTCGATGTGCTGATCTTTTATCCACTGATTGAGTTTCTTCATGGCCAGCTTTTTGAGGTAGGTGCGTGTCGGCGGAAAGAGGATAAGGATCCCTGCAATATCCGTTATGAAACCAGGGGTCAAAAGAACGACCCCTGCCATGAAGATCAGGACCGCATCCACAAGCTCTCCCGACGGCATCACCCCTGCCTGAAGACTTTCTCTCACCCGGAACATGGTCTGCATGCCCTGAAGACGTGCCAGGTATGCACCGGAAAACCCGGTGATAATCACGAGCAGGACCGTATTCATGGCACCGATGTAGCCGCCGATGGTGATCAGCAGGTAGATCTCGGCCACCGGTATAAGGGTAAATGCAAGAAAGAGTTTTAAGAACATGCTGAGTATGATCTCCAGTTATTTTTCCCACACTATGGCCGTCGGAAAAGCCCCTGTCAAGGGATAACGGCCATACATACCAGGTCATTCACACGGCACAGCGGTAATGAGCTCCATGAGAAGAAGTGTGCGGACAACCCCTGTCAGAACAGCGAGAGCGTATTCCTGGTTTGTCCTTTTTCATATGCGTCATCAGGGGCCAGATCGGGCCTGACGGCAGAGAGCTTTGCAAGTTCATCACAGCGTTCGTTTTCCCTGTTGCCGGCATGACCCTTCACCCACTCGAACCGGACATCATATGTTTCCGTCAGATCAAGGAGCTCTGACCAGAGGTCGATATTCTCAGCGCTGTGGGACTTGTCTCTCATCCAGTTGTTCTGCCGCCACTTCTTAGCCCATCCCTTCTCGATACCATTGACCACGTACCGGGAGTCGGTGAACACCCTCACCGGATCTGCATATCCGGGCCCCAGTGCTTTCAGCCCGACAATACACGCCATAAGTTCCATGCGGTTATTCGTGGTAAACCGGAATCCGCCTGAGAGCTCTTTACGGGTATCCCCCTGTATCATGACAACCCCGTAGCCGCCCGGCCCGGGATTGTTTATGCAGCCGCCATCGGTATAGATCTGCGTCGGCTCGGCATGGGAACCCGGTCCTGCTTCTTTGGCACGGGTACGTGCTTGAAGCTTTGAGGTACGGCTGCCCTGAGTGCCGGGTCTTCTTGAACTATCGAGAAAGGCCTGAGCCTCATCCAGAGTCTCAAACCCCTTGTATATGGCACCGGGAAAGGAATAGACCTGTTCGGCTGCTCCGCCGCTGCCGAACCATGTCAGGTAAATACCCGGCCTGCGGCCTGCAAGGACTGCGTAATATTTCTTTTTATTCTTTGCCATATATCCCTGTTGTGCCGGTCATTCAAACAAGGTCCCGGGATGAGTCAAGGACTGGTCTCATCATGGCACGACTAAAGCTACCTGGGCTTCTTCATCATCTTATCAAGTACTTCCCGCGCTTCGGAATGACCCTGCTGTGCAGCTTTGACAAACCATTGCATGGACTGCTCGTGGGATTTCTCCACACCCTCCCCTTTGCCGTACATGAACCCGAGGTTGTACTGCGCGTCGGGATCATCCTGCTCCGCCGCCTTGAGGAACCAGAACAGGGCTTCTTCAAGGTTCTTCTCGATGCCCTCACCGTGATAGTACATGATACCAAGGTTATACTGGGCATCCACGTCTCCCTGTTTGGCCTTAAGGGTATATTCCTCCACCATCTCCTGGGTAATCTCCTGCTGAGTGGAATCTCTCTGGCTGCTCTTTTTCTGACCTCCGGAATCCCGTGAGGCGGCAAAGTCCTTCCATTTGTCAGACTCGAGCATGATCTTCGATCTGTTATGTCCCTGGTTTGCAGCCTTCATAAACCATGTATAGGCATGCGCGTCACTCTGAGAAACACCGTCACCCTTCTCATACATGGTCCCGATAATGAACTGGGCTTCGACATGATCCTGCCGGGCGGCTTCAAGGAACCATTTTGCAGCCTGAATATCATCCTGCGGCACTCCTTTGCCCTCGAAATACATGTTTGCAAGCTTGAACTGGGCATAGACATCACCGTTTTTTGCAGCGCGTTCAATATTCCCCACCATGCTCGCATCGTCTCGTAAATGAGCCCTCTTCGAGAGATACAAGATCAGCGCAAGCAGACATAAGAATACCACCAGTATTATGATCAGTTCCATGAGAGTCTCCTGTTATCTTGTGCAGTTATTCTTGCACAAGAGAGTTGCGCTTTCAAGCTCTGCTTTGGGTTTGAGTAAACCCGTATTGTTCTAAGTGACAGAAGCATAGTCTCGTTTATCAAAGCCATGCCGGAAGGAAACGAGAGGATGCCTGGGCGGAGACCTGCCGAGTTTAAAAGGCGTCGATCATTGAAAGCGATATGACCTCGTCGTTGATGAGTATATGGGAATTGACACAGTCAACCCTGTTGCAGATAGCTACACAGTTGGTAAAATCGGCATCGGTCGTGGGGAAGAAGGCCACGAGATCGGCGCCGCACTGGCAGGGAGAATGGACAGGCAGAAGAACATCACAGACAGGGCAGTACAGGTCCATGATTTCGCCGCTTTCCAGGTCTATATCGATGGAGATCCTTGCTTTTGATCCATAGACAGGACTCAGCGCAATCAGGCCGCTGACGTCTCCCTTCTTTACCCTGACCATAATACCGGGATAGCCGTTGAAGACCGCCCTGCTGCTGATCAGGCTGTGACCGTTCGGACAGTACAACCGGCTGACCACCAGGATCTTCTTGGTCTCAACGCGCTCCTGTATCGGATTCGGTATGATCAGCATACCTCTTTCATTGAAACGTTCCATACTTTTCAATATTAAGAGACTGCCCGACAGAGTCAAGGCAGCAGTATCGTACCGCACAGGCCGTGTTTCAGTTATGGAATATATTGGAGCAACGTCTTCCCTGATTATTTTGATTATCTGTCTCAACCTGCTATAATAATGAAAAAATCGAGAACAGGACTGAGATATGGACTCCATCAAAAGAGAGTACCCCAGGAAACAAGAGAAGATAACGGCCATGGCCGCTATTCATCCCGATGCATCAGCCCTTGAGACGTTGGGACCGGGCACAAAGAATGAAATCATAAGGTTCCTCGCCGAGACGAAAGACATCAGCTGGGGCGGATTCAGCCTGCAGCTTGACAAAGTACCTCAGGACAGTGAGGACAGCTTCTCTGCCGAGAAGGCACATACCCTTGCAGGCCGGCAAATCGAAGTCAATCTCGCAAACCCCCGTCTCACTGTCTGGGGAGATATCCTCCGGTATGATTCGGAGAGAAAACATTTGGCTGTCGTGCTCTCAAAGGTGTCTGACTACGATCAGTGGCAGGAGTTGTGTGGCACAGACAAGGACACGTAAGAGCTTCAGATCTGCTCTGCGCGAATCAGTACCAGAGGGACTCTTTATGGAGAACTGAACCATTTGCCGGGTGGGATGCACCCGATCAGGCAGCACCCCTGCAGGAGAACACCGTTCAGATCTTTTCCACGCTTTCGGCAAAGTCGCTGTCGCGCAGGAGCGTCTTTGCAAACCTCAGGTATTTATTGATAATGGACCGGACAGCAAGCTGCAGTGCATATGGCCGGACAGGCTTCTCGAGAAGATGGTTCACATCTGAAGCAACACACATATCAACAACGTCGTCGCTGGCTTTACCCGTGATCATGACCGTGTCCTGGTAAGCCCAGCGATATTTCTCCGAGACTGCATCGAGAAAGAAGAATCCGTTATTGTTGCCGACAAAGACATCCAGAATGAATACCATGATGCTGCTGTCATGGTTAAGGCAGTAGGATATGGCCTCATCAACGTCGGTAAAGGTTATGATTTCTCCCCAGGTATAGAAATCCTTTATCTGTTCTTTCAGTACTTCACACACATTCTCCTCGTCATCGATAATGATAACGTCCAAGCCGTCAGACATCGCAACCCTCCATCGAGTGTACTCCGTTACTTGATACCAGTCTACTCACCGAATATACAGAAAATATTATTAGAATTCAAATCAGGAATAAGCATTTTTCAGTACAGGATGCACTCGATAGATACTCTGTGATATTCTCCCTGTGGGAAAGGGTCTCAACCACACCTGGAAACAGCGTTGCGCAACACCTGGTGAGGTAACCTGACAGGAGTAGATTCTTACTGCAGCATGATCCGGGCTATTCCTGCAGAGCATCCACGACTTTCATGAGAAGCTCTTTTCTTTCCTTGATCTCTTCTCTGAAGTCCTTGCGATCGGTGTCACAGATTTCCATACGGAGATTAGAGATACACGTGGTCAAGACCTCCACAAGGACCTTTTTCTCATCCGGCGAAAGGTCTATGTTAACCATAATACCTCCTTCCACAGTGCTTTTACTGTGTACCCTCTGAAAATAATAACGGGGAAGCCACATAAGGCAATCCATCAGCAGCAAATAATGAGCTGGATTCTGCTTGGTTACCCTGTTTGCAACCACATGTAACCGTCAATACATTCATGTAATGATGCCTCCAGCAGTATCGCCGTTAAATTCATTAATATCAGATCATTATGAGTTGGCCCATATGTTGCTCAATCATAACAGGGGCATAACCGATGGCGATAACACTCGATTATAAAACCCAGATTCTCATTGCATTTCTTCTGGTGCTCTTCATGCTTCTGTTAATGCCTGCAAGGGCTGAAACCGCAGAGTCCGGCAATGCAGGGCAGATTTCCTGGGCATCTCCCACCCTGAATGACTATTCCCGATTCCAAAAGAAATGGAGCGATTTCATCTCACACAGAATGCATACCGCTGCCATTATGAGAGAAAACAGGACCATGTTCACACTGGACAATCTGTTGAAGGTATGCGGATTTCACATCCGCTCATACACCTCTCAGGCCCCGTATCAGCAGACAGTCAACCAGGAGGACGCAGAGAGTTTATCCCTGCAGAACATTCAGGCAAAGATACTTCCCTTTATTGAGGTATCATATTCTCTAAGCAATACAATAGCACTTGAACTGCGGGGACATCTCAACCAGTTTTCTAACAGAAAACAATCTCTTAGCAGAGCGGATGACAACTATGAGTATACGCTCTTTTTCGGACCGTCCCTCTATGCAGGCAGCCCCGGTGATCCGACCCGTATGTATACCCAGTTCGGCCTCGGTTACAATGTCATCGAGTCTTCCGGCGAAGACATCTCCGTGGATTGCCCGCCAAGCCTGGGTACAGGTTTTTCACTGGGATTCAAGAGGCACAAGTCGGATATCAGGATCGGGTACAATCATTTCAACGCGCTGTCCGACACATCATCACAGCGAGGTTTACACGAGGATCCTGACGTGTCATCGATATTTCTGTTTGTGACCTATAACTTCGACTCTTGAGCCAAAGATACAGACTGTTAGGCTGTAGTCATTTAGGCTGTTAGCAAAAGATAAAGAGATTAAAGACAGGAAATAGAATGAAGGGACTTGGCAGTAATCGCATTCCTAACAGTCTACAGCCTAATATCCTACGGCCTAATACAACACCACCCCAAAGGCATTTCTTTCAGGGCACCTACAGCCTGAATCCCTGAACATAGAATGGAATCCTGAGACATTTTCCATGCTCCGCGTGAGAACCGGCCACTTATCCATACTTAATCCAGGCGGATGATCTTCAATGAATTCTCTCTGCCGAGAGTGTCAAACGGCAGTCCCCGCACCATGATCAGTGTGTCTGCTGATTTCACGATTCCCTGCTCTTTCAGCCAGGAGACGATCTCTACTTCCGAGGGTGAATGTTTCAGAACAAGGGGAAAGACACCATAGGACAGACACAGATTCTTTTGCGTGGACTCATTCAGGCAGAAAGCGAGCATCCACGGTCTGCCCTTGAAACGGGATATCCTTCTGGCGGTTGCCCCGGTAATGGCACGAACGATGACGTACCGGATATTCAGGGTATTCAGAGAACCGGCAACATCGAGAGAAATGGTATCTTCTATCGATGGAGCCCTCTGCATGACCGTGTGTATGACCTCATCAGGGATACTCGTTCCTGTGACCAGGGAAACCCGCTGGTTCTCCGCCACCCGGGAGATCTTCACGAGCATCTTTACCGCATCGAGGGGGTAGCTCCCTATGGCGGTTTCTTCAGAGAGCATGACCGCATCGGTCCCATCCAGGATGGCATTGGCAACATCCGTGACCTCGGCCCGGGTAGGCCTGGTATTCCCGGTCATGGACTCAAGCATCTGAGTTGCCGTAATAACCGGTTTTGCCGCACAATTCGCCTTCAGGATGAGCTGTTTCTGGGTGACGGGCACCTTCTCTATGGGGATCTCGACCCCCAGGTCTCCGCGGGCAATCATGAGACCGTCGGCTGCATCGATGATCGCATCTATCTTCTCAAGGGCTTCCTTGCGTTCTATCTTTGCCACCACAAAGGCCTCTTTCCCGAATGCCCTGGCGAATTCCTTTACCTGCATGATATCTTCCGGGCTCTTTGCAAACGATACACTGAAGAGATCGACACCGGATTCCAGGCCGAATTTCACAAATTCCAGGTCCTTTTCCGTTACAGGATTCACGGTAAGCCTGGCATCGGGGAGGTTCATCCCTTTGTGGGAGAGGAGCTGACCGCCGGTAATGATCCTGCAGGTTGCATCGCTGCCCTGTATATCGAGCACCTTCAGGTGGATAAAGCCGTCATTGAGAAATATCCGGCTTCCCTTTTTTATACTCCTGATAAAGTGGGGAAACTGTACAGGGATGATGGCAGCTGAACCAATAACATCTCGGGCCGTGAGCACCACCTTTTTGCCTCTCTCAAGGGTGCATGACCCGTTCTCCAGCTCTCCGATACGGATCTTGGGCCCCGGCAGATCGGCCAGGATTGCAACGGGTCTGGCAAGTTTCTCCGAAAGTTCTTTAATGCTTCGTATGTCCCGTTCGTGGTCTGTAAGCGTTCCATGACTGAAATTGAGCCGTGCCACATTCATGCCGGCAAGGATCATCTTCTGGAGGGTTGCACGATCTCTGCAGGCAGGTCCGATAGTGCATACGATCTTTGTCTTGTTTTTGGGGAGCTTGAATGACATGTGAACCACCTTAAAAGCAGGAGCAGTGTTTGTCAATCGTTGCGGAGGGGAAGAATCATCCTTTTTTTCGGGCAATCCGCTCCATAATCTTCTTCGGGTTCCTGATCTTCTCCATGTAATAGAAGATAATCGGGATGAATATCATGGTAAAGAGTGTCGAGACAATAATACCGCCGATGGTTGGTACCGCGAGAGCAACCCGGAAGCTGGCCCCGGAACCACCGATAGCCTGGGGCAGCAGGCCGCAGATAATGGCGATATTGGTCATGAGGATCGGTCTGAATTTTTCCGAGCATGCTTCCTTGATAGCCTGGAGCGAGTCCTGGCCTTCCTTGATGGAATTCATGGCGTCGTCTATAATAAGGATGGCGCCGTTGACCACGATACCCACAAGCATGACGATGGACATCATCGCCATCATGTTCATGGTTATGCCGGAAAAGAAGAGCGAATACAGTACGCCTGCCAGACCCAGCGGGATGCTCAGAAGAATGGTGAACGGATGCATGACGGAATTCAGGATGGCTGCCAGCAGCATGAATGTCAGGATGGATGCAATGATGAATGCCTGCGAAGTAGCTTCACTGGCCTCCTGATTGAGCTCCACATCACCGGCAAATTCGATCTTGTACCCCGGTTTCAGATCGAGCTTGTCAAACTTGTCCTGAAGAATCGCCATATTCTCGGTCAGGGAGAGCCTGCTGAAATAACTCGTAAGGGTAATCTTTCTCTGCTTGTCCTTTCTTTCTATATTCGCCTCTGCCCGTGAGGGGACAAATGTCCCCACCTTGTTGATGGGATTGAGGATTTCGTCCTCGGTCAACGGAACAAGAATGGCGCCCAGCAGATTCATGGAGTTCGTGTATTTCTCATCCAGGGCGACATTGATATCGTATTCCTCGCCGCGGTCCCTCAGCACGGATGAATTGTCGCCTTCAATAGAAGCCCGAAGCACGCTCCCGAGCAGGGCATTGTTCCCGCCGTACACGCTTGCCTTGAACTTGTCCGGGATAAACCGCATCTCTTTTCTCGGCGTCTTGTACGAAGAGATGATGCTCTGGTAGTTGCCGGTATCGTACATGATCTGTCTGACCTGACCGGAGAGCTTCACGAGCTCGGTGTAATCAGGCCCGTAGAGCTCAACGTCCATATCGCCTTCGTTTCCGTGAGATCTGCCCGCATATACGCTGAATTCCATGTCCGGTATGGTACAGAGTTCTTCTATGAGAGCGTCTGCCACAGCCTGGTCGCTTCTTGAGCGCTCGGTATAGTCCACCAGTCTCATGTATGCCTGAAGATCGTATATGCCCTTGTTCTGCCCCCCGATGGTGGATGTGTAGTCCTTGAGTTCAGGGATCTTCCGGACTATCGCATCGATCCGGGAGAGCACTTCCTTGCTTGCATCAATGGAAATGTCCTGCGGCAGCTCGGCAGTGACGGTGAGCTCGGCACTGTCAGAGGTCGGGAACGGCTCACCGCCTACGTACTTCATGACATATGCTGACCCGGCGAATACCAGCAACGTGAAGACTACGGTCAGTTTTCTCCATTTCAGGCACGTATCCAGAACCCGCAGATATTCCTTCCTCAGTGCGTCGATCCAGCGGGAAAAGAAGATGAGGTGCCTGCCGATGAAACCCCATCCCTGTTCAAGATCGCCTGCGTTTTTCATGGCAAAGGACGACAACATGGGTGTGAGAGAAAAAGATGCAAGGATTGAGAACGCCGTTGCCGCAACCACGGTGATGCCGAACGGATAAAACACCTGGCCGAAGATACCCTTCATGAAGGCAATGGGTATGAACACCACGATATTGGTGCCCGCGGCAGCCATAACAGCCACGGCAACCTCCCATGTACCATGTACGGCTCCTTCTTTGGGGTCGTCGTGACCGAGCATATGCTTGTGAATATTCTCAATGATAACAATGGCATTGGCAACGAGTGCACCGATGGAAACACCGAGCGCCATAAGGGTAACGATATTCAGTGTGAAATCGAAGAACTGCATGACGAGAAAGGTCGATATGATGGATGTGGGAATTACCACCGCGGCAACCAGGGCCATGCGGATGTCGCCGAGGAACAGGAACAGTACCAGGGTTGTCAGCACCACGCCGAGGAAGATGCTCGTCAGGGCATCGCTGATGGATTCTCTGATGAAGTCGGTATCATCTTTTGCAAGTTCTATGCTGAGGCCTTCAGGCAGGTCCCTGCTCACCTCTTCCATCTTCTCGTAGGCACCGTCTGCGGTATTGACCACATTGCTGTCGGTCTGCTTATAGATGTTGAGGAGTACTGCCTCTTCTCCCTTGAACCGCGCAACCGAGGTGATATCCTTGAACCCGTCCTCGACGGTTGCCACATCCTTGAGCTGGATGATCCCCACATCCTGAATGGCGATGTGCATATCCGAGATCTCTTCAACGGTCTCGAACTGCCCCTTGAGGCGCACACCGATCTCAAACCTGCCGCGGTCCATGGAGCCTGCGGGCACGTCAAGGTTATGTTTGCGTATTGCGGCAATCACATCCAGGATCGAGAGCCGGTAGTTCAGGAGCTTGGGCAGATCGATGCTCACGTTTATCTGCCGCTCCTTGCCGCCCACCACGTCAACACTTGCGACCCCGGACACCTGTGAGAACTTATCCTTGAGTACCTTGTCCGCATATTCGTAGATATCCTGAATGGGTATGGTATCGCTGAAGAGCGCTATGCTCAGGGTCGGTTCATCGAACGGGTCGAACTTCTCGATAATGGGCTTGTCCGCATCATCAGGCAGGTCCTGCGTTATGGCTTCGATCTTGTCTTTGACCTCGAGGGCCTTGATATCAACATCCACGCCGTATTGGAATTCAATGATGGTCAGTGCAAAATTCTCGTACACATTTGAGGTCATGTGTTTAATGTCGCTGATATTGGATATTGCATCCTCAACCTTTTTGACGATCTGTGTCTCTATCTCCTCCGGGGCCGCCCCTTCGTAAACCTGGGTGACGAGTACGATGGGCAGTGTTACATCCGGAAAGAGGTCTACATTTATTCTCTGGTACGAGACTAACCCCAGAACAACAAAGACGCAGACCATCATGATCGTGGTAACCGGTCTGTTGATAAAGATTCTGATCAGATTCATGAGGATTCCACTGTACTATGCCATTAATAGATAACCTTGGTATTATCGCTGAGGCGTTTAAAGCCGCTCACAACAATCATGTCATCCTCGGTGGCTCCTGAGAGAATACGCATGTATTCATCATTCAGTCCTGATATCTCTATCGGGGTTTTCACCACGTGGCCATCAACAACGCGATACACATAGGCAACCCCCTCGGTATCTCTCTGGAGCGCCCGTATATCTGCAAACAATGCATCGGGATCAAAGAGCACTTCTATCGTAGCAGTGGTATAGGTGCCGATCCGCAGTATCCCCTGGGTATTGTCCGCCTCCATCTCAACCCTGAAAAGACCTGTCTTGGGGTTTGCGTTCAGAGAGACCTTCGTCACTGTGCCAACACTCGTGCCATTGCCGTTCATCCCGTTCACCGAGACCCTCTGACCGGGTTTCATGCACACAATATCGGATTCACTTACCTCTGCAACCATCCGGACACGGTCGACCCGTGCTACAAGGGCCACCGGCCGCATTGGTGTAATGAGCTCGCCTTCACGGGCATTCATATCCAGGATAACACCATCCACAGGGCTCGAGAGCGATACGGTCTCCACCACAGCCTCAAGATTGGCACGGTCGACATCGAGTTTCATCTTGATCTCGTCGAGCTGGCTCTGTGATACGGCACCCGACTCCCGCAGCTCACTCATCCTTTTGAAGTTCTTCAGGGTCGTCTCATACACAGCCTTGAGCTGCCGGTAGTTGGCCGAACTCCTGGGATCCTCCTTGTCAAGACTGATAATGACCTCATCAGCCTTGACCATGTCCCCCACCTGATGATGAATCTTGAGGATCTTTGCTGCAATAGGCGTCGATATCTCGGTCTGCTTGACCCCCAGGATCTGGGCATTCACCCGGCAAAAGGTACGGAAAACCCCGCGCTGTATCTTGTCCACCTCCACAGGAATCCCGTTGGTTTTATAGTACTGCTCTATCCCAGCGGCATCCTGCTGGGAAATCGTGGTTATCTTGCCGATCCGAAGCGCGATGGCTGCCACGAATATGAGCACCAAAGCCAAGTATATGAATTTTCTCATGATCCGTTCCTAACCAGCTAGTAATAACATTATGACATCAGTTCACAATTCAATTTCTTCATTGAAACATGGATATATGGGAAAAGTCAATGACAAGGTTATATTGTCATACAGACATATGAAAGCAAGGCTCTGGGCATTAGGCATAAGGCGCTGGGAAAAGACAAAAATAAAGGATTTCTGACACTGTGTTCTGTCGAATTCGTCTATCCTGCCGAATTGCGACCTCGATACATCCTTGGATCTTGGGCACCATCAGATGTAATAGTCTTTGAATCGCAGGTATATAAGCTATCGCAGAAAAGTATTCCCTTGGTTTCAGTCTTTAAATTCGAACACCACAATTCGGAAAGGTATCTCTTCTTTCCCTAGTGCCTAACGCCAAGGGCCTAGTGCCTGTCTTTATACCCTAGAGCCAGATGAGCCCTATCAGGATGCAGCTCGCCCCGATGAGGATGACATAGTCTGAAAACACAGCCTTCATCTGTTTCATTCTTGTCCTCGTGATACCGGGAGAATACCCGCGAAGCGTCAGTGCGATGGCAAGATCGTCCGCCCTGCGAAACACACTGTAGAGAAGCGGTACGAGGATGGGAACGAGAGACCGGACCTTTTTTATCAGCCCTCCTGATTCGATATCCACGCCCCTGGCCTTCTGTGCCTTGATAATGCGGTCCGTCTCTTCGAAAAGCAGGGGGATAAACCGTATGGCAAGCATCACCAGGAGTGCGATCTCATCGATGGGTACCTTGAGGTACTTCAGTGGGGTCATGTACCATTCGAGGGCCCACACCATGTCCAGGGGAGAAGTGGTCAGGGTCATGAGTGTGGAAAGCCATATGGCAAACACAAGCTGGAACCCCACCTTTATCCCGCCCATAAGACCCTGCCAGGTTGCATGAGGCAGCCAGGAGATGGCATCTCCGGGTGTCATGAATATATGGAGGATCGCGGTAAACAGGAAAAGCCAGAGAAACGGGCTCAGGCCTGCAATGAGCCTCTTCAAAGGTACCCTGGAGGCAAAGGTCAGTCCCAGGCAGGTCACAAAAAACAGTCCGAGCCCATAGGGGGTATCGAGCTGGAAAACAGCCCCTATGCCCAGGGCCATAACAAAGAGTTTCACCCGTGGATCTGCTGCATGCACAACAGACTCCATTGGCAGATATTGTCCGAGTGTAACTCTCATTGTTCTCTTTACAGCAGAGCGCCTGTCACAGGGTAACCTCAGGATGATACAGTTGTTCTGCTATCTGCACGGCATTGAGCGCGGAACCCTTCCTGATATTGTCGGACACGATCCACAAGGCTATCCCGTTGTTGACGGACAGATCTTCACGAATTCTGCCCACAAAGCATTCATCCCTCCCCGTTGCATATACCGCCAGCGGGTACAGGTTGCGCGAGGGATCGTCTTCCACTTCCACACCGGGGGTCTCTCTGAGCAGGCTCCTGACCTCTGCAGGGGATATCTTGCGTGCGGTTTCGATATTCACCGACTGGGAATGGGAATAGAACACCGGCACCTGCACCGAGGTCGCGCATATGCGAATGTTCTCATCCTCCATGATCTTGCGTGTCTCATTGACGATATTCATTTCTTCGAGAGTATAGTCGTTGTCACAGAACCTGTCGATATGCGGCACGGCATTGAATGCTATCTGGTGCGGATACACCTGTGATGTGATCTCCCTGAAGTTATAGAGATCGCGTATCTGCTCGGTGAGCTCATCTATGGCCGGCTTCCCGGAATCCGAGACAGCCTGGTATGTGGAGATAACAATGCGTTTGATCCTGGCTCTTTTGTGTATTGGGTAGAGCGCAACGACCATCTGGATCGTGGAACAGTTCGGGTTTGCAATGATGCCTTTATGCTCCCTGATCCTGTGCGGATTCACTTCGGGAATCACAAGGGGCACATCCTCATCCATTCTGAAGGCCGGTGAACTGTCGATTACCACACAGCCCTGCTGCACCGCAGTGGCGGCAAATTCCCTGCTCACTGCATCTTCAGCGGCAAAGAAGACGACATCCGTGCCTTTGAACGAGTAGTCTTCCAGGACCTGAACAGGGAGTTCCGCATCCTTGTACTCCACGCCCGCACCGATCAACTTTCCTGATTCCAGAAGTATCAGTTCACGTACGGGGAAAGCCCTCTCTTCGAGTATCTTCACTATCTCGGTGCCTACAGTACTTGTAGCACCGACAACTGCGACTCTATA
>DAISYU010000039.1:13568-22730 GCA_036825155.1 Thermodesulfobacteriota bacterium
GCCTAACGCCTTTTCTTTATTTATATCTTACCAGTCTTCTCTATATGTTTAATCAGTCCGCCGTCTTCAATCAAGTCCTGCATGAATCCCGGAATAGGCTTGGCTTTATAGGTTTTCCCTGTAGAGATATTCCTGATCTCGCCGCTTGAGGCATCAACCTCTACGATATCACCCTGGCGGATCTCACGAGATGCCTCGTCTGATTCGAAAATGGGCAGTCCCATATTGAAGCTGTTCCTGAAAAAGATCCTGGCAAAGCTCGAGGCTATGACACAGCTTATCCCTGATGCCTTGATTGCGATCGGTGCATGCTCCCTTGAAGAACCGCATCCGAAATTCTTTCCGGCAACGATAATGTCACCGGCCGAGATCTTTGAGAAAAATTCCGGATCGGCATCTTCCATGCAGTGTTTCTTGAGCTCCTCGGGATCCGAGGTGTTCAGATACCGTGCGGGAATGATCGCATCCGTATCGATATCATCTCCGAAGAGGAATGCCTGTCCTTTGAAAATCATGATGTCACCTCCTGCGGGGATGAGATCTTGCCGGTAATGGCAGAAGCGGCAGCAACGGCAGGACCTGAAAGATAGACTTCGCTCTTCGGGTCACCCATGCGGCCTACAAAATTGCGGTTTGTGGTTGCCAGCGCCTTTTCACCCTGTGCCAGGATACCCATGTGTCCGCCAAGGCACGGTCCGCAGGTTGGAGGGCCGAGAATGGCCCCGGCATCCAGGAATATCTTTATAAGCCCTTCGTTTTCGGCCGCCAGGAATATCTCCGGGGTGGCCGGAAGAACTATACACCTCAGCCCCTTGGCAACCTTTTTGCCCTCAAGGATCTGTGCCGCAATCCTTAAGTCTTCGATCCTGCCGTTCGTACATGAACCGATGAGAACCTGATCGATACGCACCTCACCCACCTCGCTGATGCCTCTGGTATTCTCCGGCAGATGGGGAAATGCAACCTGGGGCTCAATATTCGCACAATCATATTCCCTCACGGAAATATAGTCGGCATCGGGATCGCTTTCATACATGGCATACGGCCTTTTCGCCCGCGGTCTGACGTACGCCTCGGTCTTCTCATCAGGCGGGATTATCCCGGCCTTTGCACCCGCCTCGATGGCCATGTTCGATATGGTGAGGCGGTTGCTCACGTCAAGCGATGAGATGGCAGGACCGTCGATCTCGAGGACATGGTACAGTCCGCCGTCGACACCGATATCTCCGATAAGATAAAGGACAAGATCTTTTCCCCCGACCCAGGGCTGGAGTTCGCCGGTAAAGGTGAACTTCATTGTCGAGGGCACTTTTATCCATGCCTGGCCGGTCATGATGGCAGCCGCGAGGTCGGTGCTTCCGACCCCTGTTGCAAAGGCGCCAAGCGCCCCATAGGTGCATGTGTGGCTGTCGGCACCGATAATGAAATCTCCCGGCAGAACAAGGCCCTTTTCCGGAAGCAGGGCATGTTCGACCCCGACATCGCCACCATCAAAGAAATTCTCTATCCCGTATTCATGAGCAAAGTCACGAACCATCTTGCACTGATTTGCAGAGGCAATATCCTTGTTCGGGGTAAAATGATCAAGGACAAATACCACCTTGTCCGGGTCGGCGACCCGGTTCACACCGCTCGAGGTAAATGCCTTGATGGCGATAGGCGCGGTAATGTCATTGGCAAGTGCTACATCCACATTGACCTTGATGATGTCACCCGGCTTGAAATTGAGCGTGTCAGTATGAGCCTGAAGTATCTTTTCAGCAATCGTCATTCCCAATGAGTTGTTCCTCCTTTAAAGATGTGGGATTCTGGAGGACTTCTTAGTCTTTAAGAACTCCATCCTGTTCATAGCGTTGACCGGTGCCTTACTGTGGCAACGAGGACTTTTTCATGTACATTCATGCTTGCACCGGGAGACTTCTCTCCATCGCGCAGGGTTGTATCAAAGATTATTATCCTGCCTTGTGATGCCTTCATGATCTGTACCTTCGACGTGTTTCTTTTCACTGAAATAGGCCCGCACAGACTGGATAGCGTTCCAGAGGGTTCCGCCGACAATAAAGGTCATGGCAAGCACGAAGATCATTATCTCCGGAGCGAGAGCAACTACCATAAGCAGCAGAACACCTGCAACCAAAAGTTGGAACGGATGGGCCTTTATATAGGAGATGTGTTTGAAACTCGGAAAACGGATAGTGCTCACCATCATGAAGGAAAGGACATACATCCCGCCGAGAAGCGCCAGGGAAGGGATAGATCCGACGACTTTGGACAGAAGCACGACGCTCGTCACCGCAGCGGCGGCAATGGGGATGGGTAATCCCGTGAATGTAGTCAGATTGTGAGATGTATCGGTGTTGAAACGGGCGAGCCTGAGCGCTCCGCATGCAACAAAGAGAAAACACGCGATGAACCCGAATCTTCCGTACTGGTTCAGCTGCCACAGATAAGCCATAATAGCGGGCGATACCCCGAAGGCGATGACGTCTGAGAGAGAATCATATTCCTTGCCGAATTCCGATACGGAGTTCGTCATACGGGCAACCCGCCCGTCTATCCCGTCGATAAACCCGGCAATGAGAATGAGAACGGCAGCCATGTAGTAATTGCCTTTCAAAGAGAACGAGATGGAATAGAAGCCACAGAACAGGCTCATGGTAGTGATAAAGTTTGGAAGAAACGGGACTGTTCGTTTACGTTTTTCCTTTTTCATCTTGTTTCTCCTCATATCTGTGCCCTCCCGAGAACTGTCTGTCCTGCAACAGCCTTGTCTCCCTTCTTCACCATAATTTCAATACCTTTGGGCACATAACATTCAAGCAACGATCCGAATCGGATCAACCCGATCTTCTGTCCGGCCTCGAGCGTATCCCCGGTTTCAACCCAGCAGGATATCCTCCGGGCAACGAGGCCTGCCACCTGATCCACCCTGAACACACCCATATCGTTCTTGATATAGTGGATCATTCTCTCATTGTCCTGGGTCTTCTTTCCCAGGTTGGCCATATGAAATTTCCCGGGACGATAGCGTTTTTCCAATACAACCCCGCTCGTCATGGCCCGGTTTACATGTACATTGAACACCGACATGAAGATCGAGATCTTCGTGCACGGCCCCACATGTTCTTCATCGAGGTCGGCTATTCCCAGGACGGTCCCGTCAGCAGGGGAAAGGAGGAGATCCTTTCCCTGCGGGATGTCACGGTCAGGATCCCGGAAGAACCATGTGACAAAGGCGACAGGGATGAGCCCCGGAAGCCACAGCCTTGTTCGAGAGAGCACAAAAGCCATTACTGCCGAAATGGCGATAAAGGGAAAGCCCTCTTTTCGTATGTTCACTAATTCTCCTTTTTATTGACCTTACGATCCTTTGCAATCCAGGGCATCATGGATCTCAACTCGGCACCCACCTTCTCGATCTGGTGGTTTTCCCCCTTCTTCGTAAGTGCATTGAAGGTGGGTCTGCCTGCCTGGTTCTCGAGGATCCACTCCTTGGCGAACCTGCCGTCCTGGATCTGGGTGAGAATATCTTTCATGATCAGTTTGACCTCTTCATCTATGATGGCCGGTCCCCTCGTGATATCACCGTACTGGGCGGTATTGCTGATGGAATACCTCATGTTAGAGATCCCGCCTTCATAAATGAGATCGACGATAAGTTTGAGCTCATGGAGACATTCGAAATATGCCATCTCCGGGGCATACCCGGCTTCCACCAGCGTCTCGAAACCTGCAGTGATGAGCGAGGTCACCCCGCCGCAGAGCACTGCCTGCTCGCCGAAGAGGTCTGTCTCGGTTTCTTCAGCAAACGTGGTCTCTAAGATCCCTGCCCTGCCTCCACCGATGGCTGATGCATAGGACAGTGCCAGTTCCTTTGTATCACCGGCTGCATCTGCTTCCACCGCGATGAGCATGGGAACCCCCCTGCCCTGCGTATATTCATAACGAACCATATGTCCCGGAGATTTGGGGGCAACCATGAAACAGCTCACACCCTGAGGCAGTCGTATCTGACCATAGTGAATGTTGAAGCCGTGGGCAAAAACAAGATACTTGCCGGCAAGTAGATTCTTCTCGATCTCTTCCCGGTACACCTGTGCCTGGAGTTCATCGGGAATCAGGATCATGACGACATCGGCCCATTTGGCAGCCTCTGCGGTTGTCATGACGGTAAGTCCCGCGCCTTTAGCCTTGGCCCAGGATGCACTGCCTTCACGCAGCCCGACGACGACATCGACACCCGAATCCTTCAGATTATTTGAATGGGCAAAGCCCTGTGAGCCATAGCCCATGATTGCAACCTTCTTTGACTTGATCAATGACAGATCAGCATCCTTGTCATAGTACACCTTCATTACGTCAACTTCCTCCTTCCTTGCATTTCTCTTTCCATGACTACTGTACCGGTTCGGATGAAATCGAGAATCCCGATAGGGCTTAAGATCTCAATAAAACCCTCCAGCTTTCCTTTATCGCCTGTCAAGGCAAGGGTATATGAATTGGGAGACACATCCACCACCCGGGCCCTGAAGATATCGGCAATGCGCAATACCTCGGCCCTGGTTTCCTCCTTTGCCTTCACCTTCACGAGAATCATCTCACGTTCCACAAACTCCTTGCCTACATAATCAACCACTTTGATTACATTGATGAGCTTGTTGAGCTGTTTCTTTATCTGTTCAAGAACCTGTTCATTCCCGTTTGTCGTGATGACCATCTTCGACTTCTTCGGGTCCAGGGTCGGAGCAACAGAGAGAGACTCAATATTAAAGCCCCTTCCGGAAAAGAGCCCCACCACCCTGGAGAGAACCCCGGCCTCGTTATCAACCAATACTGAGATTGCGTGTCTCATTTAAAATACCTCACACGAGCAGCATGTTATTAATCGGTGCGCCGGCAGGGACCATAGGGTAGACATCCTCTTCAGGTTCGACAATAAAGTCCACAAATACCGGGCCGTCGGTAGCCAGAGCCTCTTTTATGACATCCTTCACCTCGGCAGGATCCTTCACCCTGAAACCTTTCGCACCATAGGCTTCTGCAAGTTTTACATAATCGGGAGATATCGCCAATGAGGTGTGGGAATATCTCTTTTCGTAGAACAGGGCCTGCCACTGTCGCACCATACCAAGATAGCCGTTGTTGAGGATCATGACCTTGACCGGAAGATTGTATTGAACAACCGTTGCGAGTTCCTGGATATTCATCTGAATCGATCCGTCGCCTGCAATGTCTATCACCGTGCGGTTGGGAAATGCTGCCTGAGCACCGATGGCTGCGGGAAATCCGTATCCCATGGTCCCCAGCCCCCCGGATGTGAGGAAGAGCCTCGGCTCTTTGAACTGATAGAACTGGGCAGTCCACATCTGGTTCTGGCCCACCTCGGTGGAGATGATCGTATCGTCAGGGGCGAGGGCGTCTATCATTTCAATGACATACTGTGGTTTTATTGAACTGCCCTGGGAATACCTGAGCGGCTGTTCCTTCTTCCATTTATCCACGCATTTCAGCCATGATCTGACATTCTTGTGCAGCACCTTCACCTCATCCGGCCTTTCCTGTATCTGGGAAAGCATCCCTTTGAGAACCATCTTTGAATCCCCCACAACCGGGAGATCCACCTTCACGTTCTTGGAAATGGATGTAGGGTCAATGTCGATATGAATAATCTTTGCCTTTGGGGCAAACTCATCTATCTTGCCCGTGACCCTGTCATCGAAACGGGACCCGATGGCCACGAGGCAATCGGTCCCTGTCACCGCCATGTTTGCCGCATAGGTCCCGTGCATGCCGAGCATACCCAGGGAAAGCGGATCGCCCGAAGGAAATGCCCCGAGCCCCATTAACGTCATAGTGACCGGGACATGCATCTTGCGTGCGAACTCGACAAGTTCGACAGAGGCATTGGCGTGGACAACACCACCGCCGGCATAGATGACAGGCTTCTTGCTCTTTAAGATCAGGCTCACGATCCTCTTTATCTGCCCGAGGTGTCCTTTGTAGGTGGGGCAGTAACTGTCCATCTCCACCTTTTCAGGATATTTGAAGGCGATCATGTCCTTCATGACGTTCTTGGGGAGATCAACCAGCACCGGCCCTGACCTGCCGGTACGGGCGATATAAAAGGCCTCTTTGATGACCCGCGCCAGGTCGGAGATATCTTTCACCAGATAGTTGTGCTTGGTGCAGGGCCTCGTAATACCGACAATATCCGCTTCCTGAAAGGCATCATTCCCGATGAGATGCGTCGGCACCTGGCCGGTGAAAACCACCAGGGGAATCGAGTCCATATACGCGGTTGCAATGCCGGTGACGGTATTCGTAGCACCCGGACCGGAGGTAACGAGACATACGCCGACCTGGCCGCTTGCGCGGGCATATCCGTCTGCGGCATGCACCGCTCCCTGCTCATGCCTGGTTAAGATAAAGTCGATATCCGTTGCTCCCATGATGGCATCAAAGATATCGAGTACCGCTCCACCGGGAAAACCAAAGACGTGTTTGACCCCTTCACACCGCAAGGATTCGATGAATACCTGCGCGCCTGAAATCTTTTTCATAATGTTTCCTTATTTCAAAAATACTACTGTGCTCTACTGCTCTCTGTACTTCCTGAGAATCTCTTCTATCTCGTCTTTACCTGAAAGCTTGAGCTTTTGAATCTCCTTTCTCCTCATCTCTTCTTCCGTGCTGAGATATCTTCTCTTATTCAACTGCTCAAGTTTTTCTTCAAATTCAAGATGCTCATCCCAAAGTCTCTTGAGTTCCTTGTTCTTCGGGATAAGCTTGCGAATTAGCTGCAGGTCCGCTTCTTCCATATACTTTTCCCCTTATAAATTCTTAGTAAACAACATCTAGAACACATATATCATATCCTGTCAACAGCCGCGATTCCTTGAATTTAAAGCACTTCGCACACACTTTTGAGGGATGCTTTCTCTATGATAAATCCTGATACCTGCATATCTATGGGGTCACCTGTTCGGCGAGTGATACTATCCGGGCACAATAACGTCCCTCACCTCGCCTTGTATCAGGCCGGAACTGATTGGGCCCGAGTTACTTTTACGGGGGAGTGTCGAGGTGGAGACGTTGTGAAATAAAGAAGGCAGGATAAACCCGCCTTCTTTATATTTTTCCAGATCATAAGCTATCTTGGATAGCCGATTCCGCCCAGGGCGCTGGAGATTTCAGTCAGGACAACCGGGTCTTCGATGGTAGATGGAACCTTGTACTCCTGACCGTCTGCGATCTTTCTCATGGTTGCACGCAGAATCTTTCCGCTCCTGGTCTTGGGCAGCCTGGCCACCGCAGTGACGTCCTTGAGGCACGCCAATGCCCCGATCTCGGAGCGGACCATGCCCACGACCTCCCTGGTTATGTCACCTGGATCACGATCAACCCCGGCCTTGAGCACCACAAATCCGATGGGTACCTGCCCTTTCAGGTTGTCATTCACACCGATGACCGCGCACTCTGCAACATCGGGATGCTTTGCCACCACCTCTTCCATGCCGCCGGTCGAGAGCCTGTGCCCTGCTACGTTGATGATGTCATCCACCCGTCCCATGATGAACAGATACCCGTCCTCGTCCTTGAATCCGCCGTCTCCAGTGGAATAGTATCCCTTGAACTCCTTCAGGTACGAATCCACATAATGATCGTCTTTCTGCCAGAGGGTGGGAAGACATCCCGGAGGCAGGGGAAGCTTCACGGCAATTGCGCCTTCATTGCCGTCCGGTATTTCTTCTCCGTTCTCATTCAGTATCTTCACATCGTACCCCGGTACAGGCTTTGTGGGAGAACCCGGCTTTACCGGCAGCTCTTCAATCCCCATACAGTCCGCTGCCATCGGCCATCCCGATTCGGTCTGCCACCAGTGATCGATAACCGGAATGTTCAGCAGGGAACTCGCCCAGTGATACGTATCCGGGTCGAGGCGCTCACCGGCAAGGAACAGATATTTCAACGCGGAGATATCATACTTCTTGAGATATGACCCGTCCGGGTCCTCCTTCTTGATTGCGCGAAATGCCGTGGGAGCGGTAAAGAGCACCTTTACCTTGTGCTGTGATATTACCCGCCAGAATGCCCCCGGGTCCGGAGTCCCCACTGGTTTGCCTTCGTAGAGAACCGTTGTGCACCCATGGAAGAGCGGACCGTAAACGATATAGGAATGCCCGACTGCCCACCCAAGGTCCGAGGCCGCCCAGTATACATCGCCGGGATCCACGTTGTAGATGTTTTTCATGCTCCATTTCAAGGCCACTGCGTGACCGCCATTGTCCCGCACGACACCCTTGGGTATCCCGGTGGTACCGGAAGTATACAGGATGTAGAGCGGATCGGTGGCCTCCACCGCAACACACTCGGCCGGCTGGGCCCCTTTGAGGGCATCGTTCCAGTCGATATCCCTGCCGGGGACAAGATCCGCCTTGGCCTGCGGTCTCTGGAAGATGACGCATTTCTCTGGTTTGTGGACGGATAATTCGATTGCCTTGTCCAGCAGCGGCTTGTAGGGGATTACCCCCTTGGGTTCGATACCGCAGGAGCCGGAGATGATCACCTTGGGCTTGGCATCATCTATCCTCACCGAGAGCTCGTTCGAGGCAAATCCGCCGAAGACGAGCGAGTGGACCGCTCCTATGCGGGTACATGCCAGCACCGCCACCATGGTCTGCGGGATCATGGGCATGTAGATGATGACCCGGTCTCCCTTGTCCACACCCAGAGAGGTAAGCACCCCGGCAAATTCTGCAACGTCTCTCAGAAGCTCGCGGTAGGTGATCTTCTGGACCGTGTTCGTGACCGGGGAATCATAAATAACGGCAACTCTTTCCCCTCCCCCGTTTTCCACGTGGTAGTCAAGCGCATTGTAGCACGTGTTCACTTTCGCCCCTGCAAACCACCGGTAGAACGGCAACCTGCTGTCATCAAGCACCTTATCCCACTGCTTGATCCACTGAATATCCTGAGCCGCTTCGGCCCAGAACTCATCCTTGTTTTCTATGGATTTTTTAAATGCCTCTTCATATGTTTTGTACATAGTGAAACCCCCTATAAGAAAAATAAAAGCTGCTATATTGTATTATAATATTACAATTGAAGTAACATATCCACCCCAAATATATGATAACGATCACGGCAGTGAAAAACAGGAGT
>DAISYU010000039.1:22830-26010 GCA_036825155.1 Thermodesulfobacteriota bacterium
AGGCTTAGCAAACCGGATACTTTTTCATCTTTCGTTGTGGCAGCTGGCCATGCCTATTAGACTGTAGGTGTTCAGCCTGTTGGGAACAGATCATGAGACAGAGGACATAAGCAGAAATCAGAAGAATATATAAGACTTGTAAAAGATGTGCACCAGCACAGAGATCAAAAGGACAAAGGCACACGTTCTGTGCACGCTAAGCCACCACGCCCGGAAATTTCTGTTGATATAGTATCCGTACAGACCGAGCATGACAACCGCACCCAGGAACGAGCCGGTGATTATGCCTGTGAGTGAAACAGCACCATAGAAGATGTTTATCCCTGCATGAACGGGGAACAACAGCAACGCTGATAGGCCGAAGAACCGGTGAGTACGTATCATACGCTGCATGAACCGGCGGTACGCATCGGCAAAGTCCTTATAGTTCGGCGGGAGCTTTTTTACATAATCCCTGCTGATCTGCTTTAAGAAGAAGTTTGAAAGGGCAAGAACAATCATCAATGCGATGGCATATCCGATAATCCTGGCAAATAACATGTGAACGCCCCTTTTCCCCTGTGATACTTGATCCTTATGCAAGTCTTAATCAGCACAGCCAATCATGTCAAGGGATTGTATCATGAACCTCTGCCGAACCATGATATTTCACAAACTCGTGCCGGATTAATTCAAGGGGATACTCACTTTCACCGATGAGATAATCACGAGAAATGCAGGGGCGCAATCAACACCCCCACAACATCTGAGAGACTGCATATACGAAAGAAGGGGACTCATGCAGGTATATTTAGCCAGACAGCCAATCTTCACGCGGGATAAATCCATCTATGCCTATGAACTGCTCTTTCGGGGCGGCATGGCCAACTATTTCCCTGATATAGACGGCAACAGCGCAACATCACGTGTTCTATCGAGCACCTTTTTCTCCTCTGACATCGAACACATAACCGGAGGAAAAAGGGCTTTCATCAATTTCACCCGGGAACTGCTGGGAATGAAAATTCCCCTCATGTTTCCGCCATCCATAACAACGGTGGAGGTGCTTGAAGATGTCATCCCGGATGATATCATCGTTGCAAGCTGCAAAGAGATGTCCTCAAAGGGCTACCTTATTGCCCTTGACGATTTCGAGTACGAACCGTCCCTGCAGCCGCTCATCCATCTGGCGGATTTCATCAAGATAGATTTCATAAAGAGCTCTGCTGAGGAAATACACGATTATTTAACCAGGCTTTCTGGAACAGGGGCAAAATTCCTGGCGGAGAAGGTCGAGACATACGAGGAATTTCAGATGGCCCTTGATATGGGGTTCTCCTATTTTCAGGGATACTTTTTCAGCAAGCCGCAGGTAATGCAGGAAACTGACATCCCGGCCCTGAAGATAAATCTTTTGCAGATCATGACCGAGGCGAACAGAGATGATTTCAGCGTGAATGAACTGCAGAAACTCATCGAGCGTGATGTGGGCATCTCGTACAAGCTGCTGCGGTACCTGAACTCCCCCTTCTTCAGGAGGAGAAATGAAATATCATCCATCAAGCACGCGTTGATCATGCTCGGCGAACAGGGAATAAAGCGATTCCTCTCGGTCATTATCCTTGCAGAGCTCAGCAACGACAAGCCCGATGAACTCCTGAAGAGCTCTGTTGTCAGGGCCAAAATGTGCGAGAGCCTCGCAGCCAGGAAAGGTACAGGCACAGACCCGGCGGAATTCTTTACCCTGGGCCTCTTCTCCCTTATCGATGCAATCCTGGACAGCGACATGGAATCCGTTCTGAAAAAGCTCCCTCTGTCTGAAGAGATAAAACGGGCCCTGCTGAAAAAGGACAACCGTCTCAGCGGTTATCTCAAGTTAACCGAGAGCTACGAACAGGGAGACTGGGAAGGTGCCGCGTACTTCGCATCGGCCATTGGGATAGACATGGAAGAACTTCCTGCCATCTATTTCAATGCCCTTGGCTGGGCGGATTCCCTCCTGACCTCTCAGCACGGCTGATTCTCTCATCTTGAATCTGGCATGAATAATGGAGTAAGATCAATAGACTGTAGGCTGTAGGTGCTCTGAAAGAAATACCCTTGGGGAACTTTTAATATGAAAAGAGAATACAGTATCCAGAATCCAGAATAAAAACTTAAATAACTAAACAGCTAGATTAAGCAAACCAGACACTTTTTCATTTTTCTTTGAGGCTGTTCAGCCATTTCAGTTAAGCTGAATGAACAGTGGAAAAGATCGATTTATTTTTCAGAGAGAGTATGTTCGCGGGTTGTTCAAATCATTAATATTCGTCCGCGTACTGATCGAGATATCCCTGGATATACTTCCTCACCCGTTCCTTCCCGAAAAAGATGCCGAAGTGGCCCTCACAGAGGATATCCGCATCCAAGGACAGGAGCTTTTCCATGGAATCCCGCCATTTGTTTATGTCGGAGTTGAATTCAGGGCTGAAGGGACCGTGGATATCCTGGCCGAAGAGGACCCGCTTGCCTGCCCTGTCGAGGTAGAGCGAAATCGAGCCCGGGGTATGACCTGGCGTGTGCAGGCAATGGATCTCATCGGTGCCAAAGGTGAGAACCTCGTGCTCGGCTGAAAGCTTTCTGTCCACGACAACCTGCGGCAGGCGGGTATTGTACCATGAAGCCGCTGTCATGACATCATCGCCGGTCTCGATTGCCTGCGCGTCAAGCTCGTGTGCAACGATCTTACACCTGAATGTATCGCGAAAGAACTTCGCTGAGCCGATATGGTCAACATGGCAGTGCGTGAGGATGAGACAGGTTATCTTTGCAGGATTGAGCCCAAGATCGAACATGTTATCCTGCACAATGGGGGCGCTCTTTGTGGAGCCGGAATCAATCATCACGAGTTCCCCGCCGCAGTCCACGATAAAGATTGTTGCATCCTGAAAGTGAGAAATGCCCGGTCCGCCGACGAGATAAATACCCTCATGTATCATTTCAGCATCGCCCATAGTGATCCCTCCGCACAATTGGTGAGAAACATCTCGTTTATACCATAGAATTTCCTTGAACGGAAAAATGTAATGAATCAGCACTGATCTCAACCGCAATCCCCAAAAACCAGCGGGATCCTCGACGAGCTACGGGACAAAAAGGGAATTCAGAATCCAGTAGCCAGAATCAAGAAGAAAAACGCCTAAAAGTGTTACCTATGTC
>DAISYU010000040.1:0-12016 GCA_036825155.1 Thermodesulfobacteriota bacterium
TTCCCCCGTTCACCTTGACACATTCGTCGAATTTCTCTATCCTTCGAGTTAGCTTGGAATCCATTTTTTATAACTACATATCAACACATAGGGCATAGATATGATTATCAGTTATGTTCAGACAAAGGGAGGAACCGGCAAGAGCACGCTTGCCCTCAATACGGCCTTTTCCCGTCATCTCGGCAGAAAGTTCAATACCATTGCCCTGGTGGAGCTCGATCCGCAGGGCACATTGAAAAACTGGTGGAGCGAGCGTACGGAGATGGGCAGGAACACGGGCAAGGTATCTTTTCACCACATCTCCAGCACGCAGAAGGAGGTCTTCCAGGATGGGATCCAATCCATCGCGGCTCATAACGAGATCATCGTGATGGATATCCCCGGAGAGAGTACCGGCAAACTCCATACCCGGTTTGCCTGCGCAGTCTCAGACCTCGTCATCATACCCATGAGAACATCGACGAATGACGAAACCGCCTTTGCAGACAATCTCTACCCCATCATCAAGGACATCATAAAGGTGGAGCCGGCAAAGAAGAACGCCTTTTACGTGCTCCCTGCCTTTACCCATCCGCAATCGAAAAAAAAGAGCGTTATCGACTACTTCGAAGACATCCTCCCGAAGAATGTCGCGTGTCTGCCTGCGATCTACCCCAACAGATCGATCTATGAGAACTTCAACCGGGAAGGCTTGAACCTCCACGATTATGCCCGACAGGTCAAGAATAACAAACGTTCAACCAGTCAGGTTCACACCGCATTGAAGGATATCGAAGATATCGCAAAGACCCTTATGCAGATTCTGGAGAAATGACATGGCTCTTCCAAAAAAGAGAAAAAAACTGGAGAACAGTAATAACAGCGGATCAAACGCGAAGGTAAGTAAGAAATCTCCGGCTGAAACAGCTGCCGCCCCAAAAAGCCCTGCAGGAACATCAAAAAGCAGCAAGAAGATGGACAAGGCCTTCGAGATCATCGAGCAGATAGACAGCGCCAACGGCACCACAGAGGCACCGGAAGTACAGGATCCCCGTCCGGAGCTGCCGGGGAAGATCCGGTTCAGGATCTCGTTTGACGGTTCTGTACCTGAGTCTGGAAGTCTTGCGGAGAATCAGGGTGCTGCAGCAAAGAAACCTGCCGAGGTCAATTTCGGCATCCCGATCCCGTCGATTGTGTGGAAGGTGCCGATCCTGAACAAGGCAGTAAAGAAGGTGCTGCAGAAGTTATCTTCACAGGGCTGAATATCGGGCCCCTGCTGCCGTTCTTGCCGGGAAATCATGCGGCATCCCTCAGCATTTAGCCGCTGCCGAGTTTATTGACGAAACCACCATTGTATTTTCTGATAAGCCCTGTTATAAAGCGCCCATTACCGACAAGATCGAGCATAAACTCATGATAAAAAACACCCTTACAAGAGCATCTCTGGCATTGATTATATGCCTGACAATATTCCTGGGCTCAGCATGTGCGTCCGAAAGGGCCATGTCTGCCCAGCAGTATTATCAGCAGATCCTGCCGCTTCCGGAGCACAACAAGACGGAAAAGGAGATCTTCAGGTATCTCAAAAAAGACCACTACCGAAAGGTCGAGATAAATGATGAATTGTCATCGCTCCTGCTGGAGAAATATCTCTCCGACCTGGATCCTTTCAGGACCTTTTTCCTTTCATCAGACATCAAGGAGTTCGAAGCCTACCGCTCTCAGCTGGATGATGATCTGAGAAAAGGAGAGCTTGGTCCGGCGTTCAAGATCTACAACCGCTATCAACTGCGATTTATCGAACGGCTGATCTACCTGATCAACCGCCTTGAAGGCGGCATTGAAGATATCAATTTCAACCTTGACGAGACACTGGAGACAGACAGGGAAGACCTGCCATGGCCGGCCGGTGCAAGCGAGCAGAAGGACTTATGGGAAAAGGGATTGAAGAGTGATATCCTAAACCTCGTCCTCGATGACAAACCGATGGATGAAGTAAAAGATCTTCTCCTGAAGCGATACCGCAATCAGCTCAGCAGGGCACAGCAGGCCAAGAGTGAGGACGTGTTCCAGCAGTATATGAACTCGTTTGCAAAGACCTTTGACCCGCATACACAATACTTCTCTCCGCGTTCGTCAGAAAACTTCAACATCAATATGAGCCTTTCCCTGGAAGGTATCGGTGCCATGCTCACAACCGAAAACGAGTTTACCAAGGTGGTGCGCCTGATCCCGGCAGGCCCTGCCGACAAGGCGGGAGATCTGAAGCCCGATGACCGCATCATCGGAGTCGGCCAGGATGCAGATGGTGAGATCGTTGACGTGGTCGGCTGGCGTCTCGATGATGTTGTGGACCTGATCCGGGGTCCAAAGGATTCGATCGTACGGCTCAAGATTATTCCGGCCGATGCAATTGACGATCACCAGACAAAGGTCATACTGATTACCAGAAGCACAGTGCAGCTCGAGGAACAGGCAGCAAAGAGCGAGCTGATAGAGGTAAAGCGGGACGAGGCGATATACAAACTGGGGGTAATCACCATCCCCACTTTCTACCTGGACATCCAGGCCATGCGTGAAGGGGATCCCAACTATAAGAGCACCACCCGCGATGTAAGACGTTTACTGGCAGGGCTGATAGAAGAAAACGCAGACGGGATCATCATCGACCTTCGCGACAATGGCGGCGGTTCCCTTCAGGAGGCCGAGACGTTGACCGGCCTGTTCATCAATCACGGCCCTGTTGTCCAGATACGGCATGCAAATGAAAAGGTGGACAAACTTTACGACCGTGATCCCAGGATCTTTTACACCGGTCCCCTGGCAGTTGTAGTAAACCGGCTCTCAGCCTCGGCATCAGAGATCTTTGCCGGTGCCATACAGGATTACGGCAGAGGAATCATTATCGGTGAAGATACCTTCGGCAAGGGAACTGTCCAGACACTCGTCAGTCTTGAGCGGGGCCAGCTGAAAATGACCTCTGCAAAGTTTTACCGCGTATCCGGTGCAAGCACACAGCACAAGGGCATCACACCGGATATCCTCTACCCCAGCCTCTACGACAAGGAAAAGATCGGGGAGAGTTCCCTGGAAGAGGCGCTTGCATGGGACACGATTTCTGGTGTCCCCCATCAGACATACATGAATCTTTCCCCTCTGCTTCCGCAGCTGCGCGATCTGCACAACAGCAGGATCAGAGACGATGCCGACTATGTCTATCTGCAGGCAATGACCAAGTATCTCAGCACACTGAGGGATAAGACCCGGATCTCCCTGAACAAGGAGAAACGCGAGCAGGAACAGGACAAGGCTCAGGAGACACGTCTTGGGCTTGAAAACACCCGCCGGAAAGCCAAAGGCATTCCCCCTGCCAAGGACCTCGATGAGATCGAAGAGAACAAAGAGGAGCGGGAAGACAAGAAAGCACAGGAAGACCCTGTCCTGATCGAGAGCGGCAATATCCTTGTTGATCTCATGTCCATCTCAAGCACGCTCGAGAACAAGGGTGAAATGGCCGGGAAGAATTAAGTCACCCGGTCAATTAATACCCTTCTGAGGTACTTTCTTCGCGAGCCCAGAGAGAGTATATAGCCATTCATAAAATATATTCGGGTAACACTTCTAATGCCCTATTCGTGCAAAAGCTTCCCGATATGGGATATGGCTCATCAGGATATTACCAGATCTTCGCTCTGGAATGACAATTTGTTCTATGCATAGACCTGTCCTCATGTTTCACCCATGAATATCCGTAATAACACTATGGCATGAACGGAAAAACGGATCGTATACGCTTTGTTCTGTACATACCCGCTGAAAAATACAAGAAATACTACAGCGGGGAGATCAGATACGTGCTCGCACGTTCATATGACGGAAGGAGTGTGAAGTTCCCTGCATCGTATCTGCGCAGGTTTGTCTCACATGGCGGTGTGTCCGGAGAGTTCGAGATCGTCTACGATGAGAACAACCGTCTCAAAGACATCCGCCGTATCAGCTAGGGCAGTTATATGCAGTGTTCATTGAGTGATGAAAAAAGATGTGAAAAACAGGGGTAAACATGATACGTAACAACAGGAAAAACCACTGCAAAAAGGATGGGCCATGAACATACTCGTCACCGGCGGTGCCGGATATATCGGGAGTCATACCTGTGTAGAGCTGCTCAGCGCCGGATATGATGTCGTGGTGGTCGACAATCTCTCCAATGCAAAATTCGAGTCTCTGCGGCGTGTTCAGGAGATCACCGGAAAGGAGCTGGTCTTCCATGAAAAGGACCTCCTTGACCACGATGCGATCGATGCCATATTCGACCGACACAGGATAGATGCCGTCATTCACTTTGCCGGTCTCAAGGCAGTTGGCGAATCCGTAGATGTTCCGCTGCGCTACTACCACAACAACATCACCGGAACCGTTGTCCTGTGTGAGGCGATGAATGCTCACGGGGTCAAGAACCTGGTCTTTTCGTCATCGGCAACGGTCTATGGCGATCCGCACACTGTCCCCATTCAGGAGGACTTCCCCCTGGGGGCAACCAATCCCTACGGCCGGACCAAGCTCATGATCGAAGAGATCCTGCGCGATCTGTATGCATCCGATAATGAATGGAACATCGCCCTGCTGAGATACTTCAACCCGGTAGGAGCACATGAGAGCGGAAAGATCGGTGAAGACCCGAATGATATTCCCAACAATCTCATGCCATACATATCCCAGGTTGCCGTGGGCAAGCTAGCGCAGCTGTCCGTATTCGGCAACGACTATCCCACCAAAGACGGCACCGGGGTACGCGACTACATCCATGTGGTGGATCTCGCTCTGGGCCATATCTGTGCACTGGAGAAGCTCCGGGGGAGTACCGGTGTGGAAACGTACAATCTCGGTACCGGCCAGGGATACAGCGTGCTGGATATGATACATGCCTTTGAAAAGGCATCCGGCAGAAAGGTCCCCTACAGGATCGTGGGACGCCGCAGCGGAGATATTGCACAGTGCTTCGCGAATCCTGCCAAGGCGGGCAAAGAGCTCTCCTGGACAGCGAAGAAAGGGATCGACGAGATGTGCCGGGATGCCTGGCGTTGGCAGTCAGAAAACCCGAACGGATATGAATAGAGGCGTCAACTCCCAGGCATGGAATATGAATATTATCATTGCTGGCAATCTCTATGCTTTTTAGGATTGCTTCATCACACGCCCACCACGGCGGTCTCCCAGCAATGACAAAAGATGTGATTGTACATTCAACAAGCTTAAGGGAACAAGCATATGGATAAGAACAGAGACTTTCCGGACACCTTAATGGATTTTGCCGACAAGCTTCTCTCAGAGCGGGATGCGCCACCTGTTCAGGATGTGATGGATGCGGCTGTGATCGTTCTTGCCACCATAACCAGGCACGCATTCATGGGCACAGACCATATTCCCCACCCCGACCACAGCACCATAGAGAAATCAGCGGTCGGGGCCTGCTTCATGGCCGCATGCTCCGCCCCGATCGCATATACACTGTGCGAGCAGGATTCTCCCATAGACGTGAAGGAACTCATGACAAAGGCGGGGGCAGACCTCTTTCAAAACTATAGTGAAGCCGACCGTCGCATCATCGTGGATGGAGGAATAGGTCTGTTCCAGGAGATAATACAGGCAGCTCGCAGCAATGAAAAGCTGGAAGAATGGATGACCAGCGTCTATAAGGTGACGAACAAATACATCAATTCTGCAGGAGACACCGAATACGTGGAGCTGTTTGCTCCGCTGTACCTCGTGCTCCTTATGGCGGCCCGGCAGTTCGCAGCGAATATCAAACCTGATCAGACCTCGTGACATGGGGATGCTGAAGAAAATTGCACAACAGGGTAAAGACAAGGCTCTCTCTCTGGCTTTGGAGAAGGTTCTGCAGCACTATAGCGAGAGCTTCGGGAAGGTGGAGAACCTGAGAATCGATTCAAAAAGCAGAGAGATACATCTGGGGATCCTGCTCAAGGGAGAGACCGAGCCTGTTGAGATCATTGTGAGAAACTATGAGATCGTCTCGGAGGAAGGCAGGCATTTTATCCTCGCCCATGATATCGACGTGTCCAGGGAATGGATGAAGGTACTGGCTGACGAATATATCCGCGAGAAACCCTTCGAAGTACCGGCCAAGTATATGAAGATGCTCGAGATAATCGCATAACAGTTTTTTATCCGCCGTCACCCCAATGTCAAGGCTGGTTCGACATCCATGACAAGGCCGGACTTAAACCTGCCGGCAGTAAAATTCACCTAGGAGATCCTTGCATTTTTATGCTAACTTCATTAGGTTCATGATTTAATATATTATGAATACTTAGCCTTTACATAGAATAGGAGTTACATGTTGGTTAGAGACATACTCAGCTCTACAAGTACGACATTCAGCTTTGAGTTCTTCCCGCCGAAAACCCATGATGCATGGGACAGGCTTTTTGACACCATCGCGGACCTGCGGACCCTGAAGCCGTCATGGGTAAGTGTTACCTATGGAGCCGGCGGCTCGACCCGCGAGAACACGCATAACATTGTCATGCGCATAAAGACAGAGACCGATCTCTCCGTGGTCTCTCACCTCACCTGTGTCGAATCGTGCAGGGATGACATCATGGCGATCCTCGAGCGGTATGACAGGCATGACATCAGGAACATCCTTGCACTCAGGGGTGATCCGCCAGCCGGACAGAAGACGTGGAAGGCCGGCACGGACGGTTTTGCCTATGCAATAGACCTCGTCACCTTTATCAAGAAACATTACCCCCACATGAGCGTCGGGGTGGCGGGATTCCCCGAAGGCCATCCCGAGACCCCAAACAGGCTGCAGGAGATCGACCACCTCAAGGCAAAGGTCGATGCCGGTGCGGATTACATCATTACCCAGCTCTTTTTCGATAACAGGGATTTTTATGATTTCCGCGAACGGTGCGAGATCGCAGGTATACATGTCCCCATCATAGCAGGGATAATGCCGGTCATCACCAAAAGCGGGATGATCCGCATGGCCGAACTGGCAGCCGGGGCACGATTCCCCGCCCCGTTATTGAAAGCGGTCCAGCGGGCAGAAGCAGGGGGAAATGTGGAGAAGGTCGGCATCCACTGGGCCACCGAGCAGGTACGAGACCTCCTGGACAACAATGTCAGGGGGATCCACTTCTATACCCTGAACAATGCCAATGCCACGCTGGAGATATACAAGGCCCTCGGTGTGGCAGACTCATCCCAGCTTGCTTAGATCAGCCGCATACTCAAAGATGTCAGCGTATACGTAGAGAGCTAATCAAAAAAGGAGATAACAATGAGCGAATGTCCATGCGGGTCCAAACTTCAGTATTCTCAATGCTGCGAACCCATCATAAAGGGCGAGCAGCTTGCAAAAACAGCCGAGCAGTTGATGCGTTCACGCTACAGTGCCTATGTAATGAAAGAATTGGATCATATTTACCAGTCAACCCATCCGGGCAAGAGAGAGGACTATGACGAGAAAGGCACACGCAGCTGGTCCGAGAAGTCCAAATGGGAGGGGCTTGATATCATCAGCACGAAAGACGGCGAAGAAAACGACACCACGGGAACGGTCGAATTCATAGCCCATTTCACATACCGCAACAACAAGCAGTACCACCATGAATCGGCGGATTTCATCAAGGAAGAGGGAAAATGGTACTTTAATGAAGGCCATATGGTGCCCCAGAAGCCCGTAGTCCGTGAAAACCCCAAGGTGGGGAGAAACGATCCGTGCACCTGTGGCAGCGGGCTCAAATACAAAAAGTGCTGCGGTAAAGAAATCTAGACCCCTATCGGTGGCAATGTCATCAGGCCTCACAGGGAATGATGACATTGAGAAGCATTTTGCAGACAGGCAAGACCACACATGCAAACCCAAGGGGCCTGCCTTTCAAACAATCACCGCATGGACGGGAGTGTCTGGTCTATGGATGACGAACACTATAATGAAAACAAGTATCACGAACTCGTTATAGACGGTACATTGGATCTGCACATCTTTCATCCGCGGGAGGTGAAAGAGCTCGTTCCCGATTATCTTCTGGCGTGCCGCGAAAAGGGTATCCTTACGGTACGGATTGTCCACGGTAAAGGCAGCGGCACCCTCAGAAGGATCGTTCATTCAATTCTCGACAAACATCCCGATGTGGTCTCATACCGACTGGCAGGAGGGACCGAGGGCGGATGGGGGGCCACAATGGTAGAATTGAAACCCCTTGAAGGAAACAACCGGAACGGTACACCTCATTGAGACCGGTACAGCGATCATCGAATGTAAAACTTTTTTAAACGCATTTACATATATAGATATTTCCTGTAACTCTCCCGGTTATCGAAAACATAAACTATGGTGAAGAACAATCCACGATGACAAATAAAAAGCAACCTCTCATCACCCGGGAATTCACCTTGTCCCTGCTGTATCGATGTATTCGAGGTTACTCCAGCACCTTCCGGCTCAAGGTGGAGAATGAACATGTCTGGATGGACCACATGGGAAACGGCGGGGCCTTTGTTCTGTGCTGCTGGCATCAGCAGTTCTTCTCTGCCATCAGGCATTTTCAGAATTACCGCCGGTACTGCCCGCCGCTGATGATCTCGAAAAGCACTGACGGTGAGATCATCGCCGGGGTTGCCAGGCGTACAGGTTGGGACCCGGTACGGGGATCATCCTCACGGGGCGGCAAGGATGCCCTGACGGCAATGATAGAAAAGCTGAAAGAGCGAAAGATTGCAGCCCATATCGTGGACGGACCGAGAGGTCCCATGGGCAGGATCAAACCCGGTGTCATCCGCCTTGCACAGTTGAGTGGAGCGGCGATTGTACCGTTCTATACGAAAGCAGACCGGGCATGGTACTTCAACAGCTGGGACCGGTTCATGATTCCCAAGCCCTTTTCCAATGTAACGATTCGCTTCGGTGATATCTTCCCGGTGAAACAGGCCATGCGTGAAGAGGAATTTGAACAGCACCGCCTCGATCTGGAAAAGATCATGCTTGGCGGATTGCTGGTCTGCTGAATTCTTATTCTTTCCTTTCTTTCTTGAATATGCTAAAGAATTCTTCATTGAATGAATTGCAGTCCGGAGTGTCTGCAGCATTGAACAATATGGAATAAACGCTTTAATCAAGCGATTATACATTACTGTACGAGGAGGGTATCATGGTAAAAAAGATTGTTGTGTTGGCTCTGGTGTTCTTCATGTGTGCTCCGGTTTGTTTTGCAGCGGAGGTCGGCGGCGTTGATATTCCTGCTACAATAAAGGCAGGAGACACCGATCTGGGATTCAACGGGGCTGGTATTAGAAAGAAGTTCGGTTTAAAGCTCTATGTGGGTTCCCTCTACCTGGCACAGAAGAGCCAGGATGCAGATGCTGTTATCAATGCAGACGAACCCATGGCAATAACACTTCACATCATATCGTCTCTCATTACGAGCAAAAAGATGGAAGATGCTACCAGAGAAGGCTTTGAGAATTCCACTGGCGGCAATATCGAGCCCTTAAGCGCGCAAATAGAGGCATTCATCGATGTCTTCAAGGCCCAGATCAATGACGGTGACATTTTCGATTTCATCTACCTGCCGGGCACTGGTGTAGAAATCTACAAGAACACGGAGAAGGCCTCTGTGGTGGAAGGATTGGCGTTCAAGAAGGCACTGTTCGGCATCTGGCTCTGCGACAAGCCGGCACAGAAAAGCCTGAAGGAAGATATGCTCGGTCTGTAGGAAAAAATTCAACTGACAAGGCAAAGGGTTTAAAGGATGAATCGTCCTTTAAACCCTTTTTTCATGGTGGCGAAGACCTCTCTGTGATACAGAACCATGTTCATTGATCAATCCCCATCTTATGACAGCAACGTCCCCGCCGGATACCCGGCTGTTTCTGGGTATTCCCATGGAACATAAACCCTGATATTATACATTCCCATATGAAGAAATACATCCAGAACTGGTTTAAACGATATTTCTCGAATCCCCAGGTACTGATCCTGGTCTTTCTCCTTTTCGTAGGTTTCGTTCTCATAGCATTCCTGGGAGATATGCTCCTGCCTGTTCTGGTTGCCATTGTCATCGCCTACCTCTTGGACGGTATAGTCATGTGGCTGGAACATTTTCGCATACCCAGGGGGGCCTCGGTAGTCATAGTGTTCCTGCTCTTTATCGCCCTGCTCGCTGTCCTGATTGTGGTTCTCCTCCCACTGATTTCCCGGCAGATAGGGCAGTTCGTACAGGAATTGCCTTCGATGGTCGCCAAGGGACAGATGGAACTGATGCGCCTTCCGGATAAATATCCGGGCTTTATCTCCCAGGAACGTATCCGGCAGATGCTCATGCTCATCGGTTCTGAATTCACCCAACTCGGACAGCATATCCTGTCCATATCAATGTCTTCAGTCAAGGGCCTGATTTCAGTCCTTGTATACCTGATCCTCGTGCCGTTCCTCGTCTTCTTTTTCCTGAAAGACAAGGCGATGATCTTTGCGTGGATCAAGAATCTCCTGCCGCGGGAGCGCGGCCTGGCAAAAGTAGTCTGGAATGAGGTGAACCAGCAGATCTCCAACTATATCAGGGGCAAAATCTGGGAGATCATCATTGTCTGGGGAGTCAGTTATCTCACCTTCACCTTTATAGGACTGCGCTTTACGATCATTCTCTCCCTGTTCGTGGGGCTGTCCGTACTCATCCCCTACATCGGAGCGGCAGTAATGGTGCTGCCGATTTCCCTGATTGCGTTCTTTCAATGGGGACCCAGTGCGCACTTTCTCTATACGGTCATTGCCTACGGGATCATCCAGGCGCTGGACGGCAATCTCCTTGCCCCTCTCCTTCTTTCCGAGGTGGTAAACCTGCACCCGGTCGCCATCATTGTTGCCGTACTCGTTTTCGGGGGGATCTGGGGTATATGGGGACTCGTATTTGCAATCCCCCTGGCAACACTTGTCCATGCCGTGTTCAAGGCATGGACGAGCAGCCTCTCGAGCCAGATGAATCATCCCGAGGCCGTGTAATCCACTGTTCACCCTTAAATTCATGATTGCTGTCCTGCAATCATGGATGGAAACCGCTCCCGCAAATAATACAGGCACTGGGCGTTGGAGTTTGGGAAAAGATGAAAAAATGCATGCGCCAAACTACACTACTGTCGTTGCGAGCATCGCGAAGCAATCTCAAAGGATTATTTTGATTTTATGCCCCGTGTCTCAGGTATTGATCTATCTTGAGCAGTTGCCTTCCATGTCTAGAGTAGTTCCAAACGGAGCCTTACGTGTCATGCGTAGCCAGAGGCAAAACGGAATGTCTGAGATCCTGAGCTCCCTGGTTTTACTGCCTCAGGTCTGGAGCTAACCGGCTCGGTTCTTGTCCTGCATAGCCGAAGGCGAAGCAGGATGACTGGGATCTTGTTTTCCAAATCTTGACTATTTGTTATTCTGGATTCTGACTTTTGGATTCTATTCTTCATTTAAGAATCCTGAGCTGTCCGAATAATTAATTAAACTTCCTGTAAAACCGATAGAATACAGACAGAGGGATAGTATTAATCTTTTCAGCTTCATGAGACGATGAAGTAAATGAGCTACATGATATTGGATGGATACTTGAGCTGAAGACATGATGAAATCAATGCCATTTCTCAAAGAATTGCGCATCCTCGTTGTGGATGATTCTGCAGTGGTGCGCAGCGTATTATCCAAGGAACTCCTGCGCTCCGGAGTCGAGGTGACCCAGGCGGAAAACGGACAGCAGGCCTTCGATATTGCACTGTGCAAGGAATTCGATCTGATCATTACGGATGTGGAAATGCCTGTCATGGACGGGATCGAACTGTGCAGAAAGCTCAAATCCAATCCCCGGACAGAAAAGACACCCATTGTCATACTGAGTTCTCTTGACCACGAAGAGGATATCAAGAGAGGATACAAAGCCGGAGCATCCACCTATATTTCGAAAGCCCAGGCAAAAGAATCACTCATCGAGACCATAGAGACCGCCCTCCACAAAACCACATTCCAGCGTGG
>DAISYU010000040.1:12116-23807 GCA_036825155.1 Thermodesulfobacteriota bacterium
CGACCCATCATGCGCCGTATGCTTCAGCTGGGTGCGGATGCGTACCTGGTAAAGCCGTTCAATGTCGACCAGCTGGTCATCACTGTGGAAAAACTCCTGTCCGACAAGCTCTTGATCCTGCATAAAGAAAAGGAGCGTCTCGAAAACGAGCAGCGACTTATCCTGGCAACCATCACCAGCCTCTGCTGTGCACTGGAAGCCCGGGATTCATATACCAGGGGACATTCCGAAGCGGTATCAGACATCGCCACAAAGATTGCCGTCCATATGGGCATGAGTCCCGAAGAAGTCGACCTGGTGAAGCTGGGAGGGAAACTGCATGATATCGGAAAGATCGGCGTGATCGACAGTGTCCTGCTCAAACCGGGCAAGCTCAGTGATGAAGAATTTGCCATCATCAAACGTCATCCGGTCATCGGTGCAGACATCCTCCGCCCTGCCCCGAGCCTTGCAAAGATTCTCCCCATTGTTCTTCATCACCATGAACGATTTGACGGCAAAGGATATCCTGACGGACTCATAGGGAAGAAGATCCCGCTGTGGGCACGAATCATGGCCGTGGGCGACACCTACCATGCACTCACCAGTGACCGCCCGTACCGGAAAGGCATGCCAGTGGACAAGGCGCTCCAGATCATCGAAGAAGTGAGCGGGTCCCAGCTGTGTCCTGACTGTGTCGATGTTTTCCTGAGGATGAGATTGTGGGAATGCACACACGAGAAGATCGATCAGGGATGTGATGAGAAGCTCGTCATCAGCGGCATAAGAAAATAATTTTTAAGTGAAATGTATTTCCCTGGAAGAAAGAATTTGCTTTTATACGTTGTTTTGTCTATTAACGCTACTAATTTGAAGCGTATGAGACACTATTTATGAAGGGGCCAAAAAGAGGGTAGTAGCAATGAGAAGAGACATCGTTCATGAAGGAGCTGAACAGCTCACCTACGAAATCAGAGAGATCGTACACGTAGCAGATGATCTGAAACAACTCGGCGTCGATATCACCTGGGAGAATATCGGCGATCCCATTGAGAAAGGGGAGAAGCTCCCCCAGTGGATCAAGGATATTATCATAGACCTGGTATCCCAGGACAAGACCTATGGCTATGTCGCATCCCAGGGCGTCCCCTCCACAAGGGAGTTCCTCGCCGAACAGGTAAACAAGCGGGGCGGCTACCAGATAACCAAGGATGATATCATATTCTTTGACGGTCTTGGAGACGCCGTGGCGAAGATATTCGGATTCCTCAAGAGAGAGGCACGCGTAATCGGTCCGTCTCCCGCATATTCCACACATTCATCAGCAGAAGCAGCCCATTCAGGGTATGAACACCTCACCTATGAGCTCGATCCTCACAACCACTGGATGCCGGACCTTGATGATCTTGAGAAAAAGATCAAATACAATGACTCCATCGCAGGCATACTCATCATCAACCCGGACAATCCCACCGGTGCAGTATATCCCAGAGAGATCCTGGAGAAGATGGTGGATATCGCCCGGCGATACAGGGTTTTCATGATCTGCGACGAGATCTATTCGAATATCGTATACAGCAGGTGCAAGACAGCGTATCTCAGTGAAGTTATAGAAGAAATACCCGGCATGGCCCTTCACGGCATATCCAAAGAAGTTCCCTGGCCTGGGGCCAGGTGCGGCTGGATAGAGGTCTTTAACCAGGACAAGCTCAATTTCAAGCGCTATGTGAAGAGTCTCATCAATGCCAAGATGCTGGAGGTCTGCTCTACGAGCCTTCCGCAGTATGCCATCCCTCACATCATGGGTGATCCACGGTACGAGGAACACCTCGCACAACGCAGGAAGTTGTTTGAAGCCAGAGCACTGGAAGCCTGGAGGATGTTCTCCGGTATTGAAGGCATCATTGTCAACAAACCGCAAGGGGCATTCTATATGTCGGTCCTGTTCGAGGAGGGTGTGCTGAACAGCAATCAGACCCTGCCCATCACAGATCAGAAGGTGAAGCAGTACATCGAGGAAAAGGTAAAAGGGGTAGAGGTGGATAAACGGTTTGTCTACTACCTCTTAGGCTCCACCGGAATATGCGTGGTCCCGCTGACAGGCTTCTGCTGCGACAAGAAAGGATTCAGGATCACCCTGCTGGAAATGGATGATGCAAAACGCCGGTGGACCTTTAAAACCATCGTGGACAGCATCAACACCTACATTGAATCCTCTCAGAAGGTTGTGGCCCACTCCAGCTCTGCGCGATAAATAAAGACCCGGTATTCATACAAAGGAGTCGCCTTCCTTCTCTTTGGGCTACCGGTTTTACAACAGTCATGCTATAATCACTTCTACGAGTCCCGCAGCAAGCTTGCAGACGTATCTTATCGGGTTTTCTGCGGAAGATTGATGGTTGTATTTAGGTGTGCTGTCCTGCATCGCACGAAAACAATGCAGGATGTAATGAGTGTATTTGGTCAGAGGTGTGAGGCTAGTCAGACAAAACGTTCACTTCTCCTCCAATGGAGATACTATTGCAGGCACACTCTTCCTGCCTGAGAACGATGGTCCCTCGTGCGCCCTGATACTCTGTCACGGAGCCATGGACTTCAAGGAGCACTACTTCGAATTCTGCGAATTCCTTGCGTCAAGAGGTATCGCTGCGCTGGCCATTGATATGCGCGGGAACGGCGAAAGCCAGGGGGCGCGCTTTCATGTAGAGATAGACCAGTGGGTTGCAGACATAGTCTCTGCTCTGGATTTCTTAGATGCACATCCACAAACCAGCGGAGTGAAGACAGGGGCATTCGGCCTCTCATCAGGCGGGACCGCAGTGCTTGAATGTGCCGTGGTGGAGCCGAGGATAGAAGCGCTTGTCACTCTGGATGCCACGGTCAGGACCATTCTGAGCCTGCCGGAGACCATACAGATGCAGTCTCTGCTGCTTCTCGGCTGGATAAAACGCTTTCTTACAAAAAAGGAACTGCGTCTTTCCATGGTTGATGTCTTCAAGAATATACCGGTGACCGCGGATCCTGAGATAAACAGACAGTGGAGAGAGGACCCGAGAGTCATCGAAATGTGGTCATCATGGCCGATACCGGGTGCAAAGGAATCGATCATCGTGGATACCATAAAACGCGTCCCCAGGATTACCGCCCCTACCCTTGTCCTGCACGGCTCCGAAGACAGGATCGATCCGCCCGAGACAGCACATCTTCTCTTTGCAGCTCTTACTTGCGAGAAGGACATCCGCATTATTGAAGGCAACGGTCACGTGGGACACATGGACAGAAACAAACAAGAGGTAATGAACCTGACAGCTGACTGGGCCATCAGACACCTGGCAGGAGACCGTGTGCGATATCAGAAAGAAGATTCACAGGACCAGAGCATCGGCCTCTCAGAATAACAGCGTGAAACAGGAGGAGTATTCATGAGGAAACTCGCAAGAAAATTCTTTACCGTCTTGGCCCTTATTCTGGCATTCGCTGTGGCAGTCATCACGGCCTCCTGCGAGGGAAGCGATGCGAAGAAGGCAATCGACGATACTGTCAAGGATCTCAGCGGGGCAGAGATAGTGGAGAAAGGGGAAAAGATAAAACAGCAGATCAGGGATCTTAACGCTGAGGATATCGAGCGGATCCAGAAGGATATCGAAAAAGGCGTATACGGCGAAGAGGAATAGTACAGAGATTAAAGGGAGACCGGCGCATGGAATATGACGACAAGATCGTATGGATAACCGGAGCATCCTCGGGCATTGGAGAGGCGCTTGCCCATACATACAGTACTGAAGGAGCACAGCTGATTCTTTCTGCCCGAAATGAGGCAAGGCTGAATGAGGTCAGGAATCTGTGTACCAATCCTGAAAAGCACCTTGTCCTTCCTCTTGATCTTGCAGATGGTAATGCTCTGCCGGATAAATGCTCGGAGGTACTGAAACGGTTCGGCAGGGTCGATATCCTCATCAACAATAGTGGGGTCTCACAGCGTTCCCTTGTGGCACAAACAGGTCTGGAAGTTGACCGGCGGATAATGGAGACCAATTTCTTCGGCACCATTACGCTCACCAAGGCCGTGCTTCCGTCCATGCTCGAGAGGAAAGCAGGGCACATCGTTGTCATCAGCAGCGTTGCAGGCAAACTCGGCACGCCGCTGAGGTCTTCCTATTCCGCTTCAAAGCATGCGCTGCATGGATTCTTCGACTCGCTGAGGGCAGAGACCTGGAAACAGGGGATCCATGTCACCATCGTCTGCCCGGGATTCATCAGGACAAATATCTCCATCAACGCCCTCACTGCAGACGGAACCCCTCAGGGAACCATGGATGAGGCTCAGGCCTGCGGGATGTCCCCTAAAGACTGTGCAGAGAAGATCGTCCGCGCAGTGGAGAAGAACAGGGCAGAGGTCTATATCGGCGGCAAGGAGATCCTGGGCATCTACCTGAAACGGTTTGTACCCGGCTTATTCGATCTGATCATAAAGAGAGCCAAGGTGACCTGAGAGGAGTATCCCATGACAATACCGAACATTCTCATCATCGGGGCCGGATCGGTTGGGGCGTTTGCTGCTGCGGTCATGGCACGAAAACAGCTCGGCACGATCTATCTCTACGATATTGTCGAGGATCTTGCCGTGGGGAGAGCCATCGACATCAATCAGGCATCTCCCTACCTCTACACCGACACAAAGGTGATCGGCTGCAACAGCCTCGACGATGTGCCGGATGCGGACGTTGTCGTTATCACGGCAGGACATGCACGCCATGCCGGTATGACCCGGCTCGATCTCCTGAACAGGAACCGTGAGGTCATGGACAACCTGGGGAACCTCATCATCACATCCTTTCCTCAGGCAAAGATTTTGGTGGTGACGAACCCGGTCGATGTCCTCGCGTGGTATCTGAAACATACCTGGCCAGAGATGAACGTCTTCGGCCTTGGTTGCTCTCTTGACACCATGCGCTTTCGATACTTCATTGCCGAGGCAGTGGGAGGTTCGGTTGACTGCTCGAGGGGGATGGTTATCGGGACACACAACGACGACATGATTCCGCTTGTGAACCATGCGACGGTAGGCGGTGTCCCCCTCAGGCACATTATGGACAAAACCACCATAGACAAGGTCGTTCAAAGGACCCGCAGCGCCGGTACAACCATCACGCAGAAGCTCAAGGTTCACAGCGGTTTTTACGCCGCAGCACATGTGGTCACCCAGATAGTGGAATCGATCGTGTTCAACCGCCTCGGGACATTTCCGCTCAGTGTCTTTTGCAATGGTGAATACGGCTACGATGGCATCAACCTCGCCCTGCCCTCGGTGGTCGGACAGGATGGCATCAACAGGGTCCTCGAGATCGATCTCGACGAGGAGGAGCACACTGCACTGAACATATGCGCTTCGGCCATGTCAGAGATTACGCACTCGCTTGCCTGATGCCGGCAGTTTTGATTTTTTCATGAAGGAGGTAGACCGTGCCCACATTGTTTGAACCTATCCGCATCAATTCGATGACCCTGAAGAACCGGGTTGTGAAGTCGGCCACCATAGAGAATATGGCCACCATGGGCGGGCTCCCCACGGACAGGACAGGACGGTTCTACTCAAGACTTGCAAAAGGCGGGTGTGGGCTCATTATCTCGGGCTATGCCTATGTCAATAAAACCGGCCAGTCCTACCCGTTGCAGAACGGGGCCCACAGTGATGCAATGATCGAGAGGTGGAAGACCATAACAGACAGCGTTCATAATCATGGAGGCTCAATCGCCCTGCAGATCGTACACGGCGGCAGACAGACCAAGCCCGGGGCCCTTGGGAACAGAACCCAGCTGGCACCCTCGGCCATCCCCAACATGGTGTACTTCACCCTGCCCAGGGCAATGACAGAGGATCAGATATGGCAGACGATCGAAGATTTCGCAGACGCGGCCGCGCGTGCAAAGGAGGCGGGATTTGATGCGGTGCAGATCCACGCAGCCCACGGCTACCTTATCTCGAGCTTCCTCTCTCCGCTGACCAACCGGCGAAAGGATGCCTGGGGAGGGGATGCCGACCGCAGGTTCCGCTTCCTCGAAGAGGTCTATACCGCAGTGAGGAAACGGGTGGGAAACGACTACCCGGTGCTGGCAAAACTCAATATACAGGATTTTGTCCCGTTTGGCCTCTCGCCAAAAAACAGTTTCCCTGCAGCCAGGCGCCTGGCTGCCCTCGGTCTCGATGCCCTGGAGGTCAGTGGGGGCACTCTGGAGACACCGCTGGGCATGTGCCGCGGCGATGCCCCTGTAGAGGTCTTTACCCGCGAACGCTCGCCCCTGGGGAAGATGTATATTGCATCCTCTCTTGCCGGCCTGAAAATGTTACTAAGATTTCGGGAGAACTATTTTCTCGAGTATGCCAGAAAGCTCAAACCCATGTTGAATATCCCGCTGATCCTCGTGGGAGGGATCAGGAACCCGGCATCAGCAGAGCAGATCATTTCATCGGGCTGGGCAGACTGCATATCGCTCGCACGCCCGCTCATTCGTGAACCCTCGTTGCCAAACAAATGGCAGAACGGAAGCAGGGAGCCTGCGAGCTGCACCTCCTGCAACCGCTGCCTCGGCGAGGTGGAACAGGGTAATGTCCTGAGATGCTATCTGAAGGCAGATGCCCTTTGACTTTTAATCCTGTACGATGAACAAGGAACTGACCGCCATATTTTCTGAACTGTTTTCAACAGGCAGTTCTACCTCCCCTGCTGTAATCTTTGATGCAGCAATGCACTTTAATGCTGAAAGAACAGATCCGGCAGGCATAGCCGCGGGTATAAACACAGCCTTTCTCATCCTGCTCTGCGGGCAGTCTCACCCGTTCTACCAAGAGGCAGAAAACTTTATCGCACGCAGGAAGGAATCAGCCACGTGGAGGGATATCACATCCTTCTATGAACAGGCCATCGACCTGATCCATCAGGAGATCACCGCTGTCAGCGAACAAGATCCTGTCTTCTTAGAACACCTGCATGAACTGAAAGAATGGCTAGTCAAAGATCGGCATGCGCATGAAGAGGATGTGACTGCGCAGAAGATCTGGTCTGTGTTCTTCCCCGAGGGCACCGGCATCCTGAACAGGTGGCAGGAGAGCATCGATCAGTTACGACGCAAGCGTACCATTACCGTAACCCGCCGAAATAAGTCGCCCATAACCGATCCCGGCAAGGAGATACTCTTTACCTCCAACGTACTACTGACCACCTGCTCATCGACCGCCTCGCTTGACGAGAGCCCATTGAGTGACGGCATCAAGCAGCGGTGTTTAGAGACGAATCGTGAAGAACAGGCGTACTGGTATGATCATCCCATTCCCATAGGGATCCCCTGCGAAAAGAATGAGGTGCTCTACGGGCTCAAGGGCCTGGACAAGGCAGTGGAATTTGAGCGGAGCCGCGGCAATTTCACAGGAGAGAAGATAACGTGCGTCCTGTCGGTCTCGGTTACTCACAGGGGACTCCACCACATTGCAAAGGCATATCTTGAAGAAGAATTGCGATGTCTTGGCGGATTGAAGAACATCAATGTCTGTATCATTACCGAGACCGATTCACAAAAGATCATTCATGAGATCCTGGCCCCCTGTGCACAAAGGTTCTGCAACCTGAGAGAGCCTGAAGATATCCTTGAGATTATTGGGGTGGACGGTGAGTACGGCAGGCATTACAGTTTCTTAAAAGCGATCTCTGCATTCTGGAGCATCTTTATCGACCCGGCAATAAAGGCCACATTCAAGATCGACCTCGATCAGGTCTTTGATCAGGAACAGCTTGTTGAACAGACCGGGCAATCGGCGTTCGACCATTTCATGACCCCGCTGTGGGGCGCTCATGGCCTTGACACATCGGGCAGCCCCGTGGAACTCGGGCTGATTGCCGGCGCCCTGGTCAATGAGCGGGATATCGGGACATCCCTGTTCACCCCTGATATCAACCCTCCAGAGAAACGCCCGGATATGGATGAGTGCATCTTCTTCAGCACCCTGCCCCAGGCCATGTCAACAACTGCAGAGATGATGACGCGCTACACCGGGCCGGATCCGGACGGCAGAAACACCTGTATCGAGCGCGTCCATGTTACCGGAGGCACGAACGGCATCCTTGTTGAGAGTCTGCTGCGCTACAGGCCGTTCACCCCATCGTTCATCGGCCGCGCAGAAGACCAGGCCTATATCCTGTCCGTGTTGGGAGAACTGAATGAACGACTTGCGTACGTGCACAAGGATGGGCTCATCATGCGCCACGACAAGGAGAGCTTTGCCTGGGATGCCATTGATGCTGCCCTTGTGGGCAAATTCATAGGGGACTACATCCGAATTCTCTACTTCTCTGCATATGCCCGCATCCTCTCTGATGACATCTCCACCATCAAGGATCATATCGATCCGTTCACCGGCTGCTTTATCTCGAAGATCCCGGTTACTGTTGTGCTCCTGCGGTTCGCGCTGAAGGCAGCATCGTTCTTCAGCCGCGGCGAGAACAGCAAGGGGCTGGAATTTATCAGGCTCGGTGCCAGGAGGATACAATCCGCACTGGACTTCACGAGCACTGCACCAGGCGCACTGAAGATTCAGTATGGAAAAGAACGCACCGCATGGAACCTCTACTACGATATCCTGGTGCGGGCTCGGCAGGCATTGAAAGAGAACGATGCTTTTGCCCTGGATGTGCACACAAGGGCACAGGATATCATGAATGGGTGTTTCCTTGATTCCTGATATGCGGTAAAATCACTGTTTGAGAGATCCATGCTCTGATATTGTTGTTATGCATGAGAAATAAAACAAACTGGTGTGGAGGCGCAGGAGATGTTCGACCCGTATAAACCGATCACTTTTGACCGTATCATCCGAATTGCAATCGCTTTGGGTTTGATCGTCGGTCTGGTTGCGCTCATGGGGTACTTAAGCGATGTACTGATCCCGTTTGCCATTGCCCTGCTCCTGGCATACCTCATCAATCCCATGGTCCTGCTCATCCAGAAGAAAATCCCCAACCGAGTTGCCGCAGTCTTTATCTCCCTGTTTCTCATACTCTTTGCCATAGCACTGGTGGCCGTGCTCGTCATCCCCATGATCGCCGGAGAGATCACGCGCATGGGCCAGCTCCTCAGCTCCATGGTGGACAATGCAGCTATTGCGGCGCGGGCGAGGAAGACCCTTCCCCCGGATCTGTGGCTTTTGGTGAAGAAGTTTGCCAGCAGACAGGAGGTGCTGGACTTCTTTGCTTCAGGAAACCTCATAGGAATCGTACAGACGATAGCCCAGAAGATCCTGCCCGGGCTGTGGGGCTTTATCAGCGGTACGGCGAGTTTTCTTCTCGGGCTCCTGGGACTGACCGTTATCCTGCTCTACCTTGTCTTCCTGCTCTTTGACTTCCAGAAACTCCAGCAGGAATGGGAGAACATGATTCCGGGCATGTACCGCAGACAGATCGTGGAGTTCGTAAAAGAGTTTAACAATGCCATGAACCAGTATTTCAGAGGCCAGGCTGCCGTGGCATCCATCGTGGGGGTACTCTTTGCCATCGGGTTTGTCCTCATCGGCCTGCCCCTTGGTATCCTCCTGGGCCTCTTCATCGGTTTGCTGAACATGGTGCCCTACCTGCAGCTCATCGGCCTTGTCCCGGCCTTCCTGCTGGCCCTGGTCCACGCTCTGGAGGCGGGCTTGAATATCTGGGTAACCTTTGGTCTCACCGCACTGGTCTTTGTGGTGGTCCAGACCATCCAGGATACCTTCCTGGTGCCGAAGATCATGGGCAAGGTGACGGGTCTGAGCCCTGCCATGATCCTGCTGTCGCTGTCTGTCTGGGGGAAACTGCTGGGCTTTTTCGGCCTGGTCATCGCAATCCCGGTCACCTGCCTCATCCTGGCATACTACCGGCGCCTGCTGGCAATGTCCGAGACAAAGAAAGAAGGGACATCATACCAGCCACTTGCCTGAAAGGGCTGAGACTTATGGAACTTACGGAAAGGTTGTGTATCTCCCCAGGTTCGGGTAAACCAGTTGCATGAAAAAAACAGGAGGTCAGAAAATGCAGCGCAGTCCCATTGATATCGATTCCTTCATCATCCGGGCACATTCACTGTGGCTGAAGAAATGGCTCGTCCTTACCTGCGGGGACTTCCGCACAGGCACGTTCAATGCCATGACCGTTGGCTGGGGCAGTTTCGGCACCATGTGGAACAAGCCGTTTGCCCAGGTGGTGGTGCGGCCAACAAGATATACGTACGAGTTCATGGAGAACTACGAGAGCTTTACCCTGTGCGCCTTCCCTGCAGAATACAGAAAGGCCCTCCAGGTCATCGGTTCGAAAAGCGGTAGAGACGGCGACAAGATCAAAGAGGCCGGCCTGACACCTATTGCATCTACAAAAGTTGCCTCCCCCGGTTTTGCCCAGGCCGAGCTCATTGTGGAACTGAAAAAGATATACTGGGCCGATCTTGATCCGGGCCACTTCCTGGATGAGACAATAGAGAACAACTACCCGCTCAAAGACTACCACCGCATGTATTTCGGCGAGATCCTGGCAATAAACGGGATACCGTCATATAATAACGCTATGTAATTATGGGTTGAGATCGCTTCGTCGTCTCTGATGGACTCCTCGCGATGACAGGCAATAGGCCATAAGAAACCATTAAGACTGGATTGAAGCTTCCTGACCTGACGAGGGGTAAGGTTTCGCAAGGAATACCAACCCGAGAGTTTAACAATTTGTGTATTAATTTTAATTGATTATGTATACATCTTAACATGTTGATATGAGCACCTTTAATTATACATAGTCATGATAAAGGAGGAGGGATGATCGAGGTCACATGGACCGGGGCAGCAGGGCTGATTATTACAGACGACGGGCATACCGTTCTCATCGACCCGTATGTCTCGAGGCTGTCAAAGCTGGATGTCTTTTTCACAAGACTGCAGCCGAAAAAGCTTTTCATTGATCAGTTCGTCCGGGACCTGCCGGGCATTGTCGATGCCATTATCGTTGGGCACACCCATTTCGACCATGCCCTTGATGTTCCGGATATTGCACGCGCCTTAAAATGCACTGTTCTGGGAAGCAGCAGTCTGGATCGTCTTATGGAGATCTCAGGCATGTCCGGCTGTACCCGGGTATGCACCGGAGGGCAAAAGGTCGAGCTTGAAGGAGGCGTATCAGTGACCATGATCCCGTCGCTGCATGGGCTGGTGGTTCTCGGCCGCGTCCCCTATCAGGGAGAGATCAGCCAGGAGATGAGACTTCCCATGAGGGCGCGTGATTACCGGCTCGGGGAAATGTTCATGCCCAAGCTGGAAATTGGAGGGATTACAATCATGCATGCAGGGAGCGCAAACTGCAGAATATCCGAGCTTGACGGACACAGCTGTGATGTTCTCTTCATGTGCGTTCCGGGATGGAAAAAGTCGCGGGAGTATACCACAACCCTCCTGGATATGCTCCGCCCGGAGGTGATCGTGCCGTTCCACTTCGATGATTTCACTGCACCCATCAGGACAGGTGGGATGCCCCCTTCCCTGCCGTTTGTGTACATGAACAGGTTCCTGGAAGAAATCCGCAGTGTCGTGCCGAAGACAAAGATCAGGATGCCGTTGCCCTACTCGCCCATGAGGTTTGAATGAGAAAAACAGGACTTGGGGAACATGATCCCAGGCAGGACATGACCTAAAGCTCAAGACCCGAGGCAGTA
>DAISYU010000040.1:23907-25010 GCA_036825155.1 Thermodesulfobacteriota bacterium
GCCCAGCGCCTTCTTTAATTCGTGGGAGTGAGTTTCCCCGCTATTTAAAGCTCATCGCATCTGAAGGTGCTCTCATATTGTTTTGATGAGACGATATTGACTGTTCCCGGGTTAATCTTGAGATGATATGTGGTATACAGACATATCAACACAGGTGTATCTTGTTGCAGGCAATACCAAAACACGGGAGGATTCATGATGACACAGGCTGCTATCGGCTGGATCGGGACTGGGGTAATGGGAACATCCATGTGCTCTCACCTGATGAATGCAGGACACAAGGCATACGTATACAACAGAAGTAAGGGCAAGGCGCTGCCACTGATAGAAAATGGGGCGATCTGGTGTGAATCTCCTGCAATGGTCGCCAAACAGTGCGATATCGTCTTTACCATCGTTGGGTATCCACAGGACGTTGCCGAGGTCATCCTCGGGCAGAACGGGGTGATCGCTGGAGCCAGAGAGGGGGCCATTATTGTCGACATGACCACATCCGAGCCCAGGCTCGCGGCCGAAATCTATGAACAGGCAAAAAGCAAGGGAATCCACTGCCTGGACGCCCCTGTTTCAGGCGGCGACATCGGTGCTCGTCAGGGAACGCTCGCCATCATGGTGGGCGGCGATAAAGAGACCTTCGAGAAGGTGCTGCCCTACTTCGAAATCATGGGGGAGAACATCGCGCTGATGGGAGGCCCGGGTGCAGGCCAGCACACCAAGATGAGCAATCAGATCCTTATTGCATCCACTATGATCGGGGTAGTGGAATCGCTTGTCTATGCATACAAGGCCGGGCTCGACCTCGATGAGGTGATCGACGTCATCGGCAAAGGTGCTGCAAGCTCGTGGTCCATCAACAACCTGGGCAGACGCATCGTCAAGAAGAACTTTGACCCGGGATTCTTCATCAAGCACTTTATCAAGGACATGGGGATCGCACTGGATGAAGCAAAGAGAATGAACCTCTCTCTGCCCGGCCTTGCCCTGGCGCACCAGTTCTACATCAGCGCCTCAGCCCTGGGGTATGAGGATCTGGGCACCCAGGGTCTCTACAAGGTCTTTGAGAAGATGAATGGGTTATGAAAATCAGGCGCTGGGCATTAGGC
>DAISYU010000041.1:0-20862 GCA_036825155.1 Thermodesulfobacteriota bacterium
TCCTCGGTTTCCATTCCTGTATCATTCTCTTTGCCTCTGCAATCTCTGCAGGGCTCATCTTGCAGGCAACTATCCTTCTCATGTCCTTGGCATTGGCGATCCCACCTTTAGCTGCCAGATCAAACCACATATAGGCAAGGATATAACTCTGAGGGACCCCCTTGCCCAGCCGGTACATATTCCCGAGCTGTGACTGGGCGATGGTGTTTCCCTGTTCCGCTGCCTTATGGTACCACTGGGCTGCAGTTACATAGTTGCGTGTTACCCCCTGGCCCGTCTCATAGAGATATCCCACGAACAACTGTGCCTGCGGATCGCCCTGCTGGGCTGGCAGCAGATTCTCCCTCAGTATGGTCTCGGAAATCTCGGGTTCGCCGCAAATGCCCTGAAAAGGGGTGTACAAAGGAATCAGGCATGCACACAGAAATGCAACTCCTGCCACAAAAGGCAGATGCCTCTTCATGGAACCCCCTCTTCTGTACCAGAACAAATCTATGCCCCAATAAAATTCACAAATTACCATAAGACCATATGGATCATAAGTCAATACCCCTGACGCCATAGAAGAATGAAGGCGTTTCTGATCCGCTTGCGCTGAATGCTTGCATGTTCCAGGGTTTCTTATTCCGGACACTTTATACAGGGATTGAATCTGTAAGCTGTTAGACTTTTCATGTCTATGACCACTGTAAAGTTTCTTCATTCTTTTTATCGATTCCTGATTTCTTTCATCATTCTCATTATCTTTTATGATAGTCTGAATACCTAGAAACTAATGGCCTAAGACATCAGACAATCAGCACCCCAAGGGCATTTCTTTCAGGGCATCCGTCTCCTGGATTCTATTTCCCACCCACCGTCTTTCCAGTACTCCAACACTCCAATACTCCAGTGAAAACGATCTGATCACTGGGTCCCGGCTTCTTTCATTGTTCTCATCATCTAATCCTGACAGTCTAAACTACTACAGGTTAACAGACTGCCTCCCGGATTCCTTCGCCATACAATCTCTTCGGATTCACTGGACCCTTATTCTAGAAAGGATGATACCGTCATTTCAATAATTAATTGTTTAATTTTTTATTAATATTATTATACATTAAATTTAATTATATTTGACTATATTTCGATAATATATTATTGTGTTGACGTTTTTATCTATATAAGGGAGGAGTTACCAATGAAAGACGAAAAGGTGAGTTCATGGTTTTTCTGTTCAACCTATTCATTCAAGACATGCCAGGAAGTGTGTGAGCGAAGGAGATCCATGCCTGGCCAGTATAAAAAGTGCCTGACATGCAGCCTTTTCCAAAAGATCGCGCATGCGGACAAACCTCAGTCACAACCAACTGCATAGTCAAGCAGTTACATTCTAAAGAAACCTTCTTGTGCGTACAGTTGCCTGTATACGTGTCAGCACAGATGCCCGGGATATCAAATCACAAAAGGATGTAATACGCGAGTATGCCCGGGCAGAAAAGATCACGATCGATGAATTCATCGAACTCGATATACCTGCAAAAAGGGGGATCGACAAAGAGCAGGCAACCAGGATCCTTCAAAGCCTCGACCAGGGCGACATATTCATAGCAAGCGAACTGTCCCGGCTGGGCCGCAGCACTGCCCAGGTGATCATGATCATAAACGGGCTTATCAAGAAAAAGGTTCGCTTCATTGCCGTGAAACAACACATCGATATCAAGGGCGAACAGGATACGACATCCAGGATTATGGCCACCATGTTCAACCTGTTCGCCCAGCTCGAGCGGGATCTCATCAGTGAACGGACCAGGCACGGCCTGGAAGCCAGAAGGGCTGCCGGGGTGAAACTCGGCAGACCCAAGGGCAGCACGGGGAAAAGCAGGCTGGATCCACACAAGGAGCAGGTGGCATTCATGCTCAAACACAAGGCACCCTTGAGCTATATCGCCCGGGTCTATGGCGTAACCTGGCCCACGGTAGCAAACTTCATAAAGACCAGGAAACTCGATCAACCGAACAAAAGCCCTTGAACACCTAAGACCGCCCTGCTCTTCTCGGATATTTCTCAAGGCAACCAGAATGCACTATCCTACCCTCTCCATCTTTGCTTGATAGTTCAGAATAAAAAAACCGGCTGGCGATGTGCCAACCGGTTGATGATCTCAATTTATCCTGGTCGGGACGAGAGGATTTGAACCTCCGACCCCCTGAACCCCATTCAGGTGCGCTACCAGACTGCGCCACGTCCCGAGACAGTTTCTCTTTGCTAGCACAGCCATAAAGACGGTGTCAAGCGCAAGAGATCCTTTACATAATTATCCGAGTGCATCCTATTTATCGAGGTATACAGGGCAAGGAGAAATGTAAAAACTGAATGTACTGCTCGACCTCTCTCCTGCCGAAAGAGATGTCTCCTAGTTGTTCTCGGCCACGGTTACGGGTTTGGAGAAATAGTACCTGATGATCTTCTTTGACAGGTCGTCCGACTCTATCCAGTAGTAGTCTTCCCGTATAATGAGGCAGGCTATGGTGATGGCTTCACCACTCTTTTGGTGCTCGGCATAACCCACAAACCAGTTCCGCCTGCCTTCAGGATCTGTGCCGTCTATGGTACCGCTCTTCGCACCGAGCTGAACATCTTTCAAGATCCGGTCATACCTGCAGTTCCAGAACGTTCTCGATACGGTCCCGCGTTTGATCGTCTGGTTCATCATATAGCGAAGCTCCCTGGCAGTTTCATCACGAATCACCTGCTCGCTGTAGGTGGCATTGCTGCTCACTATCCGGGGGCGCACCATGATCCCGTCATTCACCACGGCTGTGATCATCTGCGCTGCATGAACAGGAGATATGCGGGTATGACGGTTGAATCCGCTTGCCAGCTCGGCAATATTATACTGCGTCTGCGGGATGAAGAGCGTACTCGGTGAACACTCGATTCCTTCAATGGGGGGTTTCCAGAAACCCATCCGCATGGCGGTAAGCAGAAGCGGGGTCTCCCCGAGATCCATCGCTCCTATCTTTGCGAAGACAACATTATTTGACAAGGCAAATGCCCTCTCGAGCGTAACCTCCCGTGTCCAGCGATTTTTCTTGGGGGTAAGTTGATGTTTGTACAGCGTGTGCGCGTTACCATTGTACGCGCACTTGCTCTTCGACGACATCGTTCCGGAATCGATAGCCGCCGCTGCAGTAACCACCTTGAACAGACTTGCTGCAAGATACGTATCAAGACACAGGGTGTTATCCTCCCCCTCTTCCCCCTTGCCGTACAGGGCAAGAATGTCTCCGGTACGGGCATTCATCACCACCACCGATGCAAAACTGACCTTGTTCCTTCGTACCGTGTTGGCAATGTATTCCTGGAGATCCCAGTCTATGGTCATCCCCTTTTCTTCGATCAGCTCAGGCGTAAGAACGGACAGGGATTTTTTCGAGACAACAGAGGCCTTCTCAAGTACAACGCTCTCCGCTTCACCGGATTTACCGGCAAAGAAAAACATAAACACAGCAACGGCCACGATCGGGATTATTACATATCGGAGTCTCAATGCCCTTTTTCTTCTCATATCTCAGCAAATCCGTTTATCGATCACAACTCTCTTATTTACGTGCTTCTATCCGTTTGTATTGCACACAGGGTTTATGCATGTCAATGTTTCAGCCATCAGTTGCCCCTTATATGTTATTTTCGGAAGATTGTGCGGGCTTTTGAAGGAAAATATCTGCGGCTCATCAACTTACGCTCCTTTTCTCAGCCTTGTTTTGAAGTTGATCTCATGATTTCAGAGAGATACAAGGCCAGATCAGTGCCATGCTCGCCGCTCAACGACCAGCACTGATGCAACCGCTATGTCTGTACACAGATTCGAATGCCGGGCAGAACCGAGGTATAGTGCAGTAAAAGCGAAGCAGGAATTGAAAATCATCAAACCTTCTGATAGGTTTATGCGATCTTCATCGTGAAAAAAGCGCTACAATGAGAAATGCTATGGTATGAACTGTGACAATACAGTATCTAAGACAAAACCGTCACGATGGTATACTAGGGATAAATGATGGAAAGAGACATTGACGATATCAGAAAAGAGATCGATGACATTGACGATAAATTCTTAAACCTCCTTCACAGACGCTGCGAACTCTCCGTCAAGGTGGGCAGACTGAAGGGGGAACACAACAAAGACCCTCTGGACCCCTCCAGGGAGGCGGCCATACTTGAACGGCTTACCGCACTCGTACATCCCCCGCTGCAGGAGTCCATGGTGGAGAAGATCTTTACCGATATCTTCAGTATATCGAGATCGCTCCAGGCAAAAAAGAAGGTGGCATTCCTGGGGCCGGAAGGGAGCTACTCGCACCAGGCAACCTACGCGGTTTTTTCCCAGGATGCTCAACTCATCCCGAAAAAGGATATTGAATCGGTCATCAACGAGGTGGCCGCGGACAGAGCTGAACTGGGTGTCGTCCCGGTTGAAAATTCTACTGAGGGCATGATCAACCGCACCCTTGACATGATGGTGACATCGCGTCTGTTCGTATCGCGCGAGATCATGCTCCCCATACGCAACTGCCTCCTGTCGAAGACCTCCATGGACAAGATCGAGCAGGTCTTCTCCCACCCCCAGGGACTTGCCCAGTGCAGGCACTGGCTCATGGACAACCTGCCTGATGCCAGGACCATTGAAACCGCGAGCACCTCGGATGCCGCTGTTGCTGCAGCAAAACAACACAATGCTGCAGCCATTGCATCCTCGCTCGCGGCAGAACTCTACGGACTCTCCATCCTTGCAGAGAACATCAACGACCTCTCGGAGAACATCACCCGGTTCTGGGTGCTGAGCCGCACCAGGAACCAGATTGCAGGACCGGCAAAAACATCCATTATCGTCACGCTGGAGAACATCCCCGGGGCACTCTACAATGCCATCGGTATTTTTGCCGGCAAGGGGATCAACCTCACCAAGATAGAATCGAGACCGTCCAAGAAAAATCCTTGGGAATACCTGTTTTTCATAGACTTCCAGGGCAATCTCGAAGAAGACAATGTCAAGGCTGCCATCAAAGAGATTACTTCCTATACGAGGGATGTCATTATCCTCGGATCATATCCTGAAGGGAGAGAAGTGTATTGAAAAGGCCAAGAACGACATCGTGGCTGCAGAACATACCGGCGTATGTTCCCGGCACATCGAAAGATACCATCATGGAGCGCTACGGCGTTTCAGATCCCATCAAACTGGCATCAAACGAAAATCCGCTCGGGCCAAGCCCGAAAGCGCTCGATGCCATAGACGCTATCAAGAAGGCAGCCCACATCTATCCCGACCCCGATGCTGTGCAGCTGAGAAAAGCTGCTGCGGCCTTCTTCGGGTGCACGGCTGAACAGATCCTGGCAGGCAACGGTTCGGATGAGATCATAGACCTCCTGTGCAGGGCATACATCGAGCCCGGAGACGAGGTGATTATCCCGGCATGCACCTTCAGCTACTATAAGATTGCAGCACTCGCCTGCGGGGCACGTGTGATCACGTCGGGCATGAAAGGCCAGGCAATCGACAGCGAAGATATCATGACACGGGTAAGTGAGGGGACAAAGATCATTTTTGTGGCAAACCCGAACAACCCCACCGGGACCTACCTTACGAAAGACGAGATCTCCCGCCTTGCCCAAACGGTCCCGGAAAACACCCTGCTGGTTATCGACGAAGCCTACGCTGCCTTTGTCAGACAGGATGATTTCCTAAGCGCCACGGGTCTGCTGCAGGATCACCCGCACGTTGTCACCATCCATACCCTGTCCAAGTCACACGGTCTCGCCGGGATGCGGGTGGGCTTCGGTGTAGCCCATAAGACCATCATGGAAAACCTCTACCGCATCAAGCCGCCGTTCAACGTGAATATCCTCGCGCTCAAAGCCGGTGAGGCTGCGCTATATGACAGGGATTTCCTCCAGCAGACCCTTGAGAACACGTGGGAAGGTCTCGACTACCTGTATACCCAGATCGAACGCCTCGGCCTCGAATACATCCCTTCGCAGACCAACTTTGTGCTCATCCACATCGGGAAGGATGCTGCAGAGGTGTATGAAAACCTGCTGAAAAAAGGGATCATAACCCGGTCCATGGCAAGTTACGGCCTCGATGAGTTTATCCGTGTGAGTATCGGTCTCCCCCATGAAAACAGGGCGTTTATAACGCACCTGGAAGAGATCCTATGAAGATCGCCATCATCGGGCTCGGACTCATTGGTGCATCCATTGCAAAGGCCCTCCGAGGTCAGGTGGAAATAACCGGCATCGACACGGATCAGGCCACTATAGACCGGGCGCTTCAAGACGGCGTCATCAAACAAGGCGGACCTGACATGTCACTGGCTGACGGCAGCGGCATGGTCGTCCTTGCCGTGCCTGTGGGAAGCATCGTCCAGACTGCAAAGAGGGTGATCCCCCATATCAGCAAAGACACCGTAATTACTGATACCGGTTCCACCAAGGCACGCATTGTCAGAGAAATGGATGCAGCCTGGCCCTGTTTTGTGGGTGGCCACCCCATTGCCGGCAGGGAAAATCCCGGCTACGAGGCAGGCCAGGCCACCCTGTTCAATAATGCGATTACCATTATAACCCCCACAAAGACTTCCCTGCACCACTGTATCGAAAAGGTCACATGGCTGTGGGAATCCTGCGGATCACATGTCACCACAATGGACCCGGACAAGCACGATGAACTCATGGCCATCATAAGCCACATGCCGCATCTGCTCAGCTTCGTGTCCATGAGTATCGCCGGAGAAATTCATATCCATAAGGAGCTCCTTGGTGCCGGGTTCAGAGATTTTACCCGCATCGCTGCATCGGATCCTGTTATGTGGAAAGATATCTTCATGGCAAACAAGGACCATGTTCTGCCGCTCATAGACGAATATATGGAGGAACTCGGCAAGATCAAAGGCATTATCTCATCAGAGAATGCCGGCGATCTCGAAGAGATGCTGCGTACCTACGCTACGATCAGGAGAGATCTCTATGAAAGCACACGGTGAGATAACCCCGCCCGGGGACAAGTCAATCTCCCACAGGGCATTTCTGTTCGGTGCACTCGCCAATGGAACCACCAGAATAAAGGGTGTCCTCGAGTCACGAGACGTCATGAGCACAGCGAAAGCGGTGCAGTCACTCGGCATCGAGGCCAGGAAAGATCATGAAGACTGGGTGGTGAAAGGAGGCACTCTAAGAGAGCCCATAACGGTTATCGATGCAGGCAACTCAGGAACCACGGCCCGGCTGTTAAGCGGCATCTGTGCCGGCATCGACGGTGTCACGATACTGACCGGGGACAGTTCGCTCGTGTGCAGGCCCATGGGCAGGGTCATTACGCCACTGGAAAAGATGGGTGCCCGTTTTCTGGCCAGATCAGGCAGATATCTTCCCATGGCCATACAGGGAGGATCCCTGCAAGGGATATCCTACGACATGGAGATCGCCTCTGCACAGGTGAAGTCGGCCCTGCTCCTTGCCGGGCTTTCTGCCAGTGGAACAACAACCATAACAGAGCCCTCAAAGAGCCGTGATCATACCGAGAGGATGCTTGCCTATTTCGGGGCTGAGGTTGCCGTCGACGGCACCACCATATGCATGTCACCGGGCCAGAGACTTCAGGCCAGGGAGATTACCGTGCCTTCGGACCCGTCGTCTGCGGCCTTCCCTGCTGTGTGGGCTGCGGCCACACCGGGATCTTCGCTCCTGATACGGGGCGTATGCATCAACCCCACCAGGACCGGGTTCCTGCGCGTGCTTGAAAGAATGGGCGCCCACATCACTGTGGAGAACATCCGTGAGTGGGCAGGAGAACCGGTCGGTGATATCCAGGTGGACGGCGGGGTCCTGCATGCCACCACCATTGAAGGCGAGGAAATCCCCACGCTCATCGATGAGATCCCCACACTGGTGGCGGCAGCGTGCCTCGCACAGGGGCGCACCGAGATCAGGGATGCATCGGAACTGCGGGTGAAGGAGACGGATCGTATTGCCGCAATGGTCCAGGGGCTGACCTCGCTCGGTGCTCACGTGGACGAGAATGATGACGGGATGACCATCGAGGGGCCGGTTCAGCTGCATTCCGGTTCTGTACGGACATTCTCGGATCATCGAATAGCCATGTGCCTTCACATCCTGGCAAAGGCATTTGACATAGATGTTCATCTTGATGATCCCTCCTGTGTCGATATCTCCTACCCTGACTTCTTTTCCTCCATGGAGACCCTGGTGTGAAGCACATTACCATAACCATAGACGGCCCTGCAGGAACCGGCAAATCCACCATTGCACAAGAGGTGGCAAAAAGACTCGGATATCTCTACCTCGATACCGGCGCCCTGTACAGGGCCGCGGCACTGGCCATTGATGATGCCGGAGCCGATGTAACCGACGATGCACAGTGCGGCAAAATAGCATCACAAGCAAAGATCTCATTTACGGGCACCGCCATAGAACTCAACGGGAAAGACGTGACATCGCTGATCAGGACCAGCCGCATGAGCAGCCTTGCCTCACAAATCGCTGTTCATCTCTCTGTGAGAAAGGCGCTCCTTGCCATACAACGGTCGTTTAAGGAAAATAATTCACTCGTTGCCGAAGGCCGTGATACCGGTTCGGTGGTCTTCCCCGATGCCCAGATCAAGATCTTCCTCGATGCCTCTGTTAATGAACGGGCAAAACGAAGGCATGAGGAACTCCTCGCAAAGGGAACTCCCGCTACATACAATGAGGTCTTAAATGATGTGAAAGCGCGTGACAACAGGGACAGCACAAGAGAAACATCTCCCCTGGTTATTCCTGAACACGCCATTGTGGTTGATACGACACACCTGAACATTGACGGTGTGGTTCAAACGGTATTAGAGGTTATACAAGAGAAACTAGCCGATAAGTAACCGATCCTTCTTGTTTGAAGCCTCCGAAGTTGCCTTTTTCTTCATCTCAGCAGCCATGAATTCAATCATCTCTTTCGAGAAGTTGATGATATCCTTATTAGAGAACCCATTATTCACGAGTTCCTTGTAAAGCGTCTTCGCTAGTATCTTCGTGGCACGACTGGTATCCATATTCTTCAATATTATATCAAGATTGCTTCTTCTGCTCATAAAAACACCCTCTCTTAACTCTTGGTTGATAAATGCATCTATCGTGCCAACCACTGAATATATAATATATCCTTTATTTTCAATATGTTGTCTTTTTTACTGCATTGTATTCTCTACCATACGTGTGGATAATATGCAATACATGAATACCATCCCAAGACTTGCTTAATTTGATCAAGTTAGATAGTAATGAGCTCACTATGAAAAACAATACCCCTGCGCAATTCAAATCTCTTGCAAAGAAAATATCATGGGTTGAGATAGTGATCCTTCTCATCCTTATTGTCCTGTGGATGTCCACATTCTACCTGATGCACACCCAGCGCATCAAACATGTAGTGAAGACGGTCTCTCTTCAGGAGAAAATCCTGACACTTGCACAAGATCAGTTGCAAGCCGGAGCCAGTGCATCTGACATATCATGGCCCTTTAACGGGGTCTTCGCATACATGATCATCGAAGGCTCTGAAATCGTAGCCACTGACATCGAAAGCCTTAACGGGAAAAATTTCTCAATAAAAGATGCGTTCGGAACATATATGCATTCCTCCGAAGTGATGAAACAGCTGCGCATGGACAGAGACGGTACAGACTGGATCAGACTCGACAAGCTCTCTCCAAAACAATGGCTGTCCTGGCGCATCATGGAAGGAACCCCCTATACCATTGCCATCATCTCCGACGAAGACGCTCTCCTCGACATAGCGGGATACCATGGCTACAGATTGCTGCTGCTGATATGCGCCTGCCTTTTTTCAGCCCTGCTCCTGCTCGCCCTGATATGGGCACTGTCCTGGCTGAGGCTTTCAGCCCTCAGAGAACTGCAGAAGGATTCCTGAGCAAGAAACCCGCAGACACAGGAGAAGCACAGGCATCATGAGGTCTCACTGCCGGGTGCCGACCTCCTGGCCTTGTTTCTATACCTTCTCTTCCTGCGCCGTGTTGGTGAATAGTTGTATTTTTCCCTGAAGATATGCTCGAAAGGATCCCTTACCGGCAGTATCCCGGTCGTGTGGACTATGGAGAAGACCAGGGATGCATCAACGTATCGTGAGCGTTTCTTTAAAGACCATCTCATACGCCCGCTTTCCATGGCCCGGCACATTCTCTCTACAATACAGATCGTCTGAATAATACCTGCCTTCAGCCCCTTGGGGATTACTATGGGCATGTCCGATTCTGAAAATGTATCGTGAAGCAGCTGCATCTTGTCGATGTCTCTTGCATCGCGACTTGAAAGCACTGTTTCAGCCCACGGCCAGAACAACAGGGTGAATCTGGCCTCCTGCGAGAGCGTTGTGTTCGATTTTACACTCGAGTCTGCAACCTGCAGCAGCGCAAGGAGTTTTTCCGCAACACGTGGTGATTGTTCAACACAGGCGCCTATCGTTCCAAAAAGACGGGACATCACACCGAAGTCGATGAACAGCCGAAACAGGGGAGAGGAGAATCCCGAACCCATATCCTTATTGAGCTCCTCAAAAAGCCGTGCACCGGAACATCCTTTCAGGAGATCCTTATGGGCGGCAATGGCATCCGCTGTTGCCTTTTCGATGGTAAACTCCAAACGTGAGGCATGCCTGATGACCCGCCACATCCGCACCGGATCCTCGACAAAGCGCTCCTGAGGATTACCTATGATGCACGCCCTGCCCCGCTGTATGTCTTCAAGCCCTCCGACAAAATCGATGATGGAGAAGTTCGAAATGTCATAAAACAGACCATTGATCGTGATATCCCTTCTAAAGGCGTCTTCAATAGGGGTGCCGAAGGTGTTATTTCTGTCAGAGCTTTCATCTGCAGGATCATCCGGCTCCTTTCTGAACGTCGCAACTTCGATGATCTTGCCTCCCCTGAAACGGATATGGGCGAGCCGGAATCGTCTGCCGATGAGAAAACAGTTGGCAAAGAGTTTCTTTATCTGTCCCGGCCTGGCATCGGTAACCACATCGAAATCCTTTGGCGACTTCCCGAGCAGGAGATCCCTGACAGCCCCTCCCACGAGATATGCCTTGTAGCCGTGTCGATACAGCCTATAGAGGACTTTGAGCGCATCAGGGTCTATCTGTTTGCGCGAAACTTTGTGATTCTGCCGCTCAAGAATGACTGGTTGTTTATTCTCCATTTTCTCTGTCTTCGTCATCTTCGTGTTCGTTCTTGGAAATTCTGTATGATTCGTCTGTCCAGTGAATAAGGTCCAGGCCCTTGCATCCCCGGGAGCAAAACGGCCTGAATGGATTATCCTCAAAGGGGACTTCTTTGCCACAGGAAGGACACCTTACCATTCTCGGCTTCTGCGCGTTCATACCTTAATCCTCTTTGTCTGTCTTTTCGTAATCCACATCCTCCCTGTCATTCCATGATGAAAAATATCATCAATATTCACAAGATCAAATCAAGGTCTCCAAAATCTCCGGATCCCTGAGAAAGCGTATATAGTACCGGATGAGGATTGTCAAATCCATGGTACTACGCATTATGTGAATTATTGACCTGTTTATGTACTGAAAGATTTCTATTGACTAAAGGTAAAAAAGAATGGTTTCTAAAAGGAACACCAATGAGGAACGGGCCAGGATATGCAAAAAAAAGTCAGACGTAAAAGACAAATACTCAGGAATAAGACGGTTATTCTGCGGTCCTCCCGGGAGCTCTTTCACAAGAAGGGGTTTTATTCCACCACTATGGAGGACATAGCTCAACATTCAGGGTTTGACAGAAGGACCATCTACAACCACTTCACAAACAAAGAAGATATCTTTGCTGCGCTCATCTCCGGAATCCTCACCGATATTTCAGCGGTCTTCGACGACATCAGCGCAGAGAAGACACCACCGCTGGAAAAGCTGCGCAGTCTCGTGTTGAAGCTGCTCGATCTCTATATCGAAAATGCTCAGTTGCTCAACATCTTCATGTCCGAGTACGAGATCAACGAGATCAAGAAAAAGCGTCATCTCTCGGCATACACCCTCAAGAACATCCACGCCTATAAGGAAATCGAGTCGCGGCTCGTCGAGATGATCCGCCAGGCCCAGGAACAGAACGTCGTCGTGGATGTGCACCCCTATATACTTGCAGGGGTCCTCAACGAGCTGATCTTAAGAAGTGTGATCGTACTGCACAATTTCAAGGGCACCATGAAGAAAAAGGACATCATTCGCGATATATTCGAACTCATCGGCAACAACGTGGTTCGGACTCAGGCGTAGCGAACCAGCAACACCCTCCATTTAAGGATGGAGAAGACAGCCTACTACCCTTGTATCTTCATAAGATAACTGGAGTAATGGATTAAAGAATTCTGAACCCAGTATCCGGAGTTATAAAAAGAGGACATCTTTGATTCCCTCTTATTCAATGGCATGAACCCCAGGGCAAGCCCTGGAACCTATTGCGCAGCAAACTGCGGGGAATCGAGCCAAAAAAGATTACTGCCATACGGTTTTTCTTCAGCCGGTTCACAACCATCCAAATAAAAAAGGAGACCGGAAAATCCGGTCTCCTTTTTGTGTTTCAACTCTGTGCGTTCAGGCGATTACATCATGCCGCCCATACCGCCCATGCCGCCCATGCCGCCCATGTCAGGCATACCGCCTCCGGGCATTCCGGCTGCTTTCTCTTCCGGATGCTCGGCCACCATTACCTCGGTGGTGAGCAGCAGACCTGCAACTGAAGCTGCATTCTGCAGGGCTGACCTGGTAACCTTTGTGGGGTCGATGATACCTGCCTTGAGCATATCTTCATAGACTTCCTTGTCTGCGTTGAAGCCTTCGTTGCCCTTCAGATTCTTCACCTTCTCCACGACGATTCCGCCTTCCAGGCCTGCGTTGACAGCAATCTGCCTGAGCGGCTCTTCAAGGGCCTTCTGAATGATCTTTACGCCGAACTGCTGGTCACCGTCGAGTTCGAGCTTGTCGAGCTTGCCGATGCAGCGAAGCAGCGCAACACCGCCGCCTGCCAGGAAGCCCTCTTCCACTGCTGCCCGGGTTGCATGCAGTGCATCTTCAACCCGTGCCTTCTTCTCTTTCATCTCAGGCTCGGTTGCTGCGCCCACCTTGATCACGGCTACGCCGCCGGCCAGTTTTGCAAGCCTTTCCTGAAGTTTCTCCCTGTCATAATCCGAGCTGGATTCCTCGATCTGGGCCTTGATCTGTGTGATTCTGCCCTGGATATCGCTGCTCTTGCCGGAGCCTTCGACGATTGTCGTGTTGTCCTTGTCGATGATGACCTTCTTTGCAGTGCCGAGATCCACAACGGTCACTGAATCAAGTTTCCGGCCGAGATCCTCGGAAACCACCTGGCCGCCGGTGAGGATTGCGATATCTTCCAGCATTGCCTTGCGTCTGTCGCCGAAACCGGGGGCCTTGACGGCAGCACACTTCAGCGTGCCTCTCAGTTTGTTCACAACCAGTGTCGCAAGTGCTTCACCCTCGATATCCTCTGCAATGATCACAAGGCCTCTGCCCTCTTTTGCGATCTGCTCGAGCACCGGGATAATGTCTCTCATGTTGCTGATCTTCTTATCGTAAATAAGGAGGTAGGGCTCATCCAGTACGGTCTCCATCCGCTCTGCATCGGTCACGAAGTACGGAGAGAGATATCCTCTGTCAAACTGCATACCTTCCACCAGCTCCAGGGTGGTCTCCATGCCTTTTGCCTCTTCCACCGTGATGACGCCCTCTTTGCCGACCTTGTCCATGGCATCGGCGATCATTTCTCCAACCTCGGAATCGCCGTTGGCTGAAATGGTACCCACCTGCTCGATCTCTTTCTTGTCCTCAACACTCTTGCTCATCTTCTTGAGATCTTCCACCACGCTGGCAGTTGCCTTGTCGATCCCGCGCTTGAGATCCATGGCGTTCATCCCGCCTGCCAGGTACTTCAGGCCTTCGGTGTAAATGGACTGTGCAAGAACCGTAGCCGTGGTTGTCCCGTCACCGGCCACGTCAGAGGTCTTCGAGGCAACCTCTTTGACCATCTGTGCGCCCATGTTTTCGAATTTGTCTTTCAGTTCGATCTCTTTTGCCACGGTCACACCGTCTTTGGTTACGGTCGGTGCGCCAAACATCTTATCCAAAATAGCGTTCCTGCCCTTGGGTCCCAATGTTGCCTTTACCGCATTGGCGAGCTTGTCAACACCCTTTTGAACCCGTACGCGTGCGTCCTGACTATAGATAATATCTTTTCCAGCCATGTTCTTTCCCCCTTAATTACTCGACAACGCCTAATATGTCGTCTTCTCTCATGATTAACATCTCATTCCCCTCGACCTTCACTTCGGTACCGGCGTATTTCGAGAAGAGAACCTTGTCCCCCTGCTTCACATCGAGCGGCACAACCTTTCCATCTTCCGTCTTCTTTCCTTTGCCGGCCGCCATGATTACTCCCATCTGGGGCTTTTCTTTTGCAGTATCAGGAATGATAATACCGCCTTTGGTCTTCTCTTCCTCTTCAATCCTCTTGACCAATACACGATCTTGCAATGGTCGTATTTTCATATTCTTCCTCCCTTACAATTTTTGTTAGCACTCATCAATATTGAGTGCTAACACCGATACAAGGATTGGATAAAAATTTCAAGCCCAAAAATTTTTCTCTGCTCTTTTTAATTTTTCCATTTCACCGATTATGCCATTTTATTACTCTCTTGCTGATTCAATCTTCAGTTATCTTCGCATTTCTCTTCTTTTCTCACTTCAATCATTTTCCCTGCCTGTCCTTGAAGCAATCGCCGCCATTCAACCATGAGCTCCCCTCTTAAATGGGGCATTGCACCAGTATGCGGGCAGGGTATAGTCAAAGGAACTGCCGGATTCACGGCAAACAGCAGGAAGCGATACAGCGATCATACCCATGTCTGGGCATTTGACAAGACCCGTTTGAATATGCAAATGTTTCTGGTGTCCTATATCAATACGGGGAGTTATGCTATGGAAAATCTTTCAAAACGGATCTGGTTCGGCGTCATACTCATTTTTCTGTCTGCATTGACCTACTATGTACACTACCTGATATTCCACGATGCACACCATATCTTCATCTATATGGTGGGGGATATCGCCTTCGTGTTTATCGAAGTGCTCATGGTATCGCTTATCATTCACAAGCTCCTGGAAGAGAGGGAACGCCGGAACAGGCTGGAGAAGCTCAACATGATCATCGGCGTCTTTTTCAGTGAGATGGGCACGAACCTGCTCGCCTATTTTTCAGACCTCGACCCGGATCTCGATACCATCAGAAACGACCTCATCGTCACGAACGAGTGGTCTGACAGTGAATTTTCAAAGGCAAGCAAGCGCTTGAGAACCTATCCCTACAAGGTGGAGCCGAACAAGATCAATCTGGAAGAACTCAGATGCTTCATTGTAGCCAAGAGGGATTTCATGCTCACCATGATGGAAAACCCCAACCTTATGGAGCACGAAACCTTTACCGAGCTTTTACGGTCAGTCTTTCACCTTGCAGAAGAACTGAAGTTCAGGGATGCCATACACGATCTGCCGGATGAGGATCTCGGCCACATCGCGGGCGATATCGACAGGGCCTACAGGCTGCTTGTCCGCGAATGGGTTGCCTACATGAGACACCTGAAAGACAACTTCCCCTACTTCTTCTCTCTGGCCATGCGCACAAACCCCTTTGACCAGAACGCATCGGTCATCTTAGGGACTGTCTGCTCCATCTGAGAACCGACCATGAAAGACTGATGGATATCTTTACCATATTCTTCATTGCTGTGGGGCTTGCCATGGATGCCTTTGCGGTTTCCATCGCCAGCGGGCTCACCATGGAAAAGCTCCGAATCAGGTATGCCCTGAGGATCGCTGCCTTCTTCGGCGCTTTCCAGGCATTCATGCCCATTATCGGATTCATGGCCGGCCTGAGCATCCGGGACTATATTGTCCACATTGATCACTGGATTGCCTTCGGCCTGCTCGCTTTCATAGGGTCCAAGATGATCTATGAGTCTCTGATCCTGGATGGTGATGAAAAGAAGATGGACCCCAACGATATTCAGATGCTCCTGGTCCTTTCCGTGGCAACAAGCATCGATGCCCTGGCAGTGGGCATCAGCCTGTCGCTTTTGAAGGTGGACATTTTTTACCCCGCCCTGATCATCGGTATCGTGACCTTCATCCTGTCATACCTGGGCGTCCTTATCGGCAAGAGCATCGGCCATCTCTTTGAGAAGAAGATCGAGGTCATCGGCGGCCTCGTCCTCATCGGTATAGGGATAAAGATCCTCTTCGAGCATCTGAGCGGATAATACCCCCCTGCGTCCTCAAGGCTACATGCTGCTGTTCAGGTAGGGGGAGATCAGCCTCATCTCATTCAGATAAGCCCGCCCCTTGCCCTTGATGAAGAAGATAACGTAATTCTTGACAAAATCAGGGGCATCCTTTCTGATTACCAGGTACATATCCTGTGCAATCGTATAGTCCAGGAACCCCGGCAATATGCCGTCGATTTTCAGGATATGGTACTGTGGTTTCTCGGGTACAGCCATATAAGAAATGAATGTAATCGATCCGGGAGTCTGCACTGCACTGAGGACATCTCCGGCCTTTTCCACAACCACAGCGGCAGGGGTAAACTCGAGCTGGCCCATGACGTTTTTCTTGAAATTCTTGTGACAGGCAGTTGCGCTGGAGGGGATGACTACACGAATTGGACCGGGTTTACCACCGACTTCCTTCCAGTCCGTTATAACCCCGGAGAATATGTTCTGCAGCTGTCCCATGGTAAGACCATTGTCCAACTCCATGCCATAGGCCACAACGGCCATATGGTCCTTGCAGATGAGGACCTCTTCCAGGTCTTTTCCCATGGCCCGCTCCTGGTCATTCATCTTCCTGGCCACGCCGCCGATATTGCATTTGCCTGAGATAAGTGCAGGTACAGCGTCCCCTGATGTATGTTCTTCACCAAACACCCTGATGCCGGTTTCTTTCAAGAAGAGCTCGGCTGTATTGAGAACGAAAGCCCGATACATCTGAGACGATCCATCATAATAAACAGCATCGTCTGCGAATGCACTGCTTAGGGAATGAAAGACAATCAAAAGGCTCACGATTCCGACCATAACACACGTTCTTTTCATGGTGTCTCCTTCTCTTGATGTGATGTTATGAACAGCTTTTTCAGGACATTATCGGCAGCATGTCATCATCTATTAACAACGACACCATCCGAGAACAATCAGATCAACAAGAAATCCGGCAGCGTATCATCTCTTGTCCAGTTCGGTTCTCACAGCCAGCCCGATCTTTTCCATTCGATAGGGCTTCATGACATAGGCGCCTGCACCGAGTTCCCGGGCCTGTTTAATACGGTCCGTCTCTGAAAAGCCGCTGACGATAATGGCTTTCTGCGCCGGATGGATCTCGAGAATCCGCTGAAAGGTTTCAAGGCCGTCGATACCCGGGTCCATGATCATGTCCAGCACCACAAGATCCGCAACATGGTCCTTCATGTATTCCACGGCTTCTTCACCGCTCGCCAGAGTTATCACGTCATACCCCAGCCTGCCCAGCATGAGCGCGGCAAGTTCACGCTGTTCAGCTACATCGTCCACAACCACGATGTTCTCCCCTTTTCCGCTGCAGCGTTCGATGGATATGCGCTGTGATCCTTTCTCGGCGATCTCCCGTGTCACAGGGAAGTACAGGCTGAAGGTTGCTCCCGAGCCCTGGCTGTTTTCTATATCGATATATCCGTGATGATCTTTGACGGTCCCCCACACGACAGCCATCCCCAGACCGGTCCCGCTTCTCCCCATCATCTTCTTGGTATAGAACGGCTCAAAGATCCTCTCCATATCCTCTGCCGACATGCCGGGTCCCTCATCGGACACTCTCAGGACCACATAATCCCCCTGCTTGACCTCGTCATAGCCCTGGATAGGCCGGTCGATATAGCAGTTTGTCGTTGATATGGTCACGTTCCCGCCCGCAGGCATGGCCTCGGCGGCATTGGAGAGCAGGTTCATGATGGTTTTTGACAGATGCACTGCTGACCCCTTGATCTCAAGCAGATCATCATCGAGTTGAACGGTAAAGCCCACCTTTGGGTGATAGAACCGTAACTGTTCATACTCGAGGGAGTCAAAATGATCACGGATGATCTGATTGAGATTTACGACATCATATGTCTTCACACCTCTCCGTGCCAGGGTCAACAGGTCCTGGACGATTGCGGCTGCCTTTTCTCCGGATTTCAGGATGGACTCGAGGGGCTTTCTCAACTGACTGTCATCCTCCAGCTGAGAGAGGAGAAGATCGGGAAAACCGACTATTCCTCCGAGCACATTGTTCAGATCATGAGCCACTCCCCCGGCCAGGATGCCGAGTGCTTCCATCTTCCGGGCGTTCTGAAGCTGGGCTTCGAGTTCCAGCTTCTTTTCTTCGGCTATCTTTCTCTCGGTCAGGTCCATGAGAATGCCCTGAATACCGATGAGTCGACCATCCCTGACAATAGGCCTGGCGGCTGTCCGCACCCAGACAATCTTGTTTGTTTTGGTGACAAATCTGTATTCTGTGGCTTCATTTGTCCCGGCAAGTATCCTCTGGAACTGAGTCATCCTGCCCTCGAGATCTTCCGGATAAACGAATTCAATGAAATTTCTCCCGATGACCTCTGCAGGCGAGTAGCCGGAAGCAGATTCTATATTCGGGCTTATATAGGTCACTACGGCGTTCATATCCAGACAATAGACCACTTCATTTATATCCTCCACCAGATGTTGATACTGTTCCTTACTCTGGCGGAGCGCCTCTTTTACCTGTTTGAGTTCGGCGGTTTCCTTTTCCAGCTCTTTTATTCTCTGTTGCAGTTCCTCGTACGTTGGTCTGGCATCCATGAGCATGTCCCTGTCTAAGAAAATACCGGCATATTGCTGCCCGTGTATAGTCCTCATCGACGGATTCTCAGGGAAAGATTAACCCTGCTTCAAGAATTGCTTCTTTACACTGAGAACCTCTACGATTACTTGAGAGTTACAAGGACAAATCTTGAGGTTATGACTGCGCTGTCTTCAGCGATGCTTCAGAAAAGGTATGTAGGAACACTACCGTGTCATTCTTCGAGGTATCTTCTCATGGGGACGTTTCAATAACCGGTACTTATCTCGCGGCAGATGAAATGAAACAGACATTATCCGGGTCCTTGTCTTCACTCGGAGCAGAGCCTTCAGGCACCACGGGGTTCTCATCGTCGACAATGCGTGCCTCTCCGCTTGCGACAACCAGCGATGCGTTTACCGGTTCGCTCAATACCATGTAGAATGTCTCTTCCTCTTCGGGCTCATCGTCATCAACGACAGGAACTTCCAGAGAGGCTGACTGCTGTCCTGCCTCAATGATGCCCGTGCCCTCGGTGTGAAGATAATCTCCGTCATTCTCGGCAGTACCGCCGCTGGTGGCATAGAAAAAGCTGACATCGAGATTAGAGACTGTATCCATGACAACAGTAAAGACCGCGGCTTTGTTCTGCTCCTCCACCGATATGTCTCCTATGGAGATGCCCGGAAGATCGCCGCCTAAGGTAGCTGCGGATATTTCATGGGTGAAGTCGCTGTAGACATCGTTTTTGTTAAACAGGTGCGCATAGGTCACAGAGCGCATGCGCAGATAATATGTCGTACCGGGCAGGAGCCCCGTGACCTCGACAGACACACGCATCTTGTCCGCTGCGGTTGCAGCCAGGGTGTACGGCCCCCCGGACACGGTCGATACATACACCTCATAGGCACCCTCATCTTCGATGTAGTCGATGGCATCCCAGATCACCTCGATACTGCTGAGCGTCGATCTGCCCACCCTGATATCTGTAGGCGCGATAGTCTGGGTGCTCTCCCAATCCCCGCCGATCTGCCTGCTGTCGAGAAACGCCTTGAGTCCTCCATCGCTCGTATAAAGTGCATTCCATCGCAGGTCAAGTGAGCCGTCGCCCAGGTCCTCGAGATCCTGCAGATCTGACGGGACAGGACCTGCAAGCATGTTGCCCCGCAGGTTCATATATTCAAGGTCGAGCGAGCCGAGTCCGGTCGGGATGGTTCCTGAAAGATTGTTGTCATGCAGTATGAGGGAGGTGAGTTCGTCGAGATCTTCCAGTCCCTGAGGTATGCTTCCTTTCAGATGATTGTCGGACAGATCCAGTGTCGTCAGCTCCTCGAGGGCATGTCTCGGGAGCTCATTCAAGGGGGTAAGGTATCCATCAAGATTGTTCTGAGCGAGATCTATCTGGAGCAGAGAGAGGTTTAGCCAATCACAGATAATGCCGTACCATGAACAGACCGTCGACCTTCTTCCAAATCCGTCTGAGGACAGAGGTTCCTCCCTCCATCCGGAATTGTCATCCCAGTTGTCTCCCTGGGTTGCAAGGTACAGTTCAATCAGGGCATCCCGGTCATCATTACTGACCGAATAGGCTGGCATGACTACGCCGAGCCCCAGCACCATCACGGCAGACAGGATCCCTGCGATCCCTGCCTTTGTCCGTAGCGTCATACGATGCCCCCGCATAATCCTCAGCTTCTCTCATACACCCCTGCACCATGGCAGGAATCATCCTGTTTTATAATCGCCCTGACCTCGTTCATCACCATCTTCGATTCAGATTCGCATAAGCGACAGACTTCCTGGAGTGTGTAACAACACCCTCTGCATTTATGACGATGGTAAGATTTCATTCAGGAAGATAAAAAGTTACATGCATGCTGACATGACATGGCACGTT